>NZ_BAAANN010000001.1:0-470794 GCF_039529815.1 Amycolatopsis minnesotensis
AGCCCACAACTCATCCGGCACCAGCCGCCGGGACAACGCATCAGCCATGGCAACGATCATGCATCATCAGCCACAACATCCATACGAGACACGCTCTTAGTGAGAGAACTGCGTACCGATTCGAGTTGGTGAGCAGGCGAGATCCCGACCTGAGCCTGCTGATCGGCGGGCGGATAGCCGACCGGATCAGCGTCCGCGCGCGGAGATCATGCTCGGGATCGAGGTGGGCTGCCCCTGTCGCCGAGCACGGGCCTGGCGTTTCGGTGCAGGTGGCGACCACCTGCGGCAACCCGGTCGCCGCCGCCTGGACGATGTGCTCGGCCTAGCCGCCGCGATCGCCGTGGTGTTCCTGATCAACGCCAGGCCACAGGATATCCGGTCCGAAGAGGACGAACCGCTTTCGTGGTGACCCGGGCAGCTATGGGCAGCCTGGAGACGAAGTCGACGGCACCTAAGTGGGGCAGGCGCGATGATGAATCGGGTGACAGGGGGAAGCGCCCGGCCTAAAGTAGATTGTCGCTCGGCCGGGCACGGCGGTAAGTCGAAGGTGGCCCGCCGATCGGCCGAGCTGGTGCCGTTTCCTCGTCGGCGCCAGCCGACTCGATGATGTAGGCGATGATCTCGGTCGCCGGGATGCCGATGGCCGCGGCCTCCGTCAGCATCGGGTCCACGAAAGTGGCGTAGAAGAATCGGGGGCGGTCGGCCATGCTGAGCTCCCTTCGGGGAAATCTGGTTCGACATCTCGAAAGAGTAGTCTTGTTCCGCTCGGCTTCTGCCGAACCGCACAGGGGGCAACGCGGGGAATTATTCACGCTGGTGGCAGCGGCACCGAACGTACCCACTCACCCCGGGGTGCGGCGAAACAGTTGTTGTCGATTCGCCACAAAACCATCGTGCACTCTCCGTTCTCCGTGCTCATCCTGGGACAACTTCGTTCACGGCACAGGCTTCTGATATCTCCTCCGGGTGTTGGCCGCCCGGCTCGACGGATACACTCCTTTCGGAGTACCAGTCTTTGGTCCGGGCCGCTAGGGCATCGACGATGCCTGGCGAGAAGGGCGTACTGGTCTCCGGATGTCGCGGGCTCGCTGACCTGAGATGGCTCGCCCTCGCCGCCGATACCGTTGTGCGGAAGGGGGCGGACGAGCCCGCGGAGGCCGTGCCCGACTACTGAATGGCAACTGATTCCGTAGCAGGAGAGGACGGCGACCGTTCCGGCGAACCTCCGTGGCCGAGGCCGGACCCGCGCCGGCCGGGTCAAACTCGACGCACTGTCCAAAGTGGATGTAATGTGACTGCGTGCGGAGTTGCTGGGCCGGGAGGCCGCGACGGCATGCCCGGGTGGAGCAGCGGCCGCGGTGGCGGCCGCACCGCGAGTGCGGCGTGGCCTCGTCACCACCCGTCGACCGCGTCGAAGAACGCAGGTTGCGAGAGGTGAAGCTGGTGGAGCCGTACCCTGCGCCTTCGACCCCGCGCGAACTCGCCGCACGAGTGGCTGCTGGTGCCACATCCGGTCGCGGCTCGTCGCCGCAGGGCACTCCGCACGACGGGGTGCACGGTGTCGACCGTCAGTGCGCCTGGTCTGCTCGGTGTCCTGCCTGCCGGGAGATTCCCGCACGGTACGTGGATCTCGGTTGTCGTCCTCGCCACGGCGTCATCGGCTGGACCGCACGCAAGCCGATCTTTCAGCGACGTGCGGTCCCGCCCGAACTGGTGAAACCGTTCTCGGTAGTGGTTCCGCCCTGCGGCGATGCGCGGTGAGGTTTGCCGCGACCACATGTCGCGGCGCCAGATAACGAAAAGAGCGCCGTCGGCCGCGTCACCCTTCGAGGGACGGTTGCCGGTCGTCCGTGCCGACCTCCGACGAGGGCGGGGCCCCGGGTTCCGGGATGCCGAGCGTTGCCGCCGCCGCCGCGTCGTCCAGGCTGCTGACGATCCAGGTGAGCAGATCCTGTTCGGCGTTCTTGGCCGCCTTCAGCCAGCGTTCCTGCTTATCCGTCGGGAAGTTCACCAGTATCTTGCGCACGGTGACGTCCTCGGTCTTCTGGAGGGAGTTGCGACCGGCCCTGACCCGGTTCCTCAGTTCGTTCCTTGACCAGCCGAACTTCTCGGCGCGGTCGAGCCACTCGTCCTGCTGGTGCTCGGGCAGGCTGGTGAGCTCGGCGTGGTGCTGGAAGCTCAGCGCCGCCCGTCGCCGCGTGGCCGGGTACCTCCTGGCCACCCACGCGTAGTTCCGCAGCGTCTGGTAGTCGAGCTGGGTCTCCATGATCGCGCGCTTGTAGCGGTTCGGGTACTCGGACTGGCCGTAGATGAGCCAGTCGCCCAGCCACCACGCAGACGAGTCCGAGATGACGAAGATCTCCCGCCCGACCCGTCGCCATTCGTCCAGCGACATGCTCGGCGGGAGTTGGAGACTCGTGCGCCTGGTCAACGCCGACCTGTTCGGCGGCTCCGCCGTCGCGCCGTGCACCGGGTGACGGGCGCCATTGGCGACGGGAGCGCCTGTGCTATCGGAGTGTGGTCTGTGATTGACCGGAAAATCCCCCAAATGGCCGATATTAGTGGAATTAGGCTCGTAGTGATTCCTGGATCTATGCACTCTACCTCCCCGGTAACCCTGCGTGCATGTCACGGGAAATGCCACCCGTTCGAACCTCCCCAGGCGGTTGACGATACTGCCAGGGCGGACGGAACGTGACAAGGCGCGCGAAACATGGACGCCATTGGCGTGTCGGTGCACAGTTTTGGTCGGTGTCCGCTGACGTCGACCGATTGCGGATCACTTGGGGCACGGCCGCCGGATCCGGAGTCGTCCGGCGCGGATCGCGCGGCCACATCCTTTTCAATCTTGGGTTAAATGGGGGTGCGGATTCCCGCTAATGCCGGAATTCCTGCGCCGGAAGGGGAGGTCTCCAGCGCAGGAATTCCGCTCGTGACCGGCGCGCCACGAGTATTCAGCGAAGCCGTTACGACCCGTGTCGCGGCCAATCCGCCGAGTCGCTTCGCCTGGCGAGGACCACCATGCCCACACCGGCGGCACGCAGGTCTGGACCACCGTCCGGAGGTTCTCCGAACAGGAAGCGCGTCTTGCCTACCCTCCCGTGCTCGCGGTCGGGTGGCGCGGCGCGCGGCGGATCAGGTACCGCATCGCCACACCGGTGACGGCGGAGGTGATGACGGCGACGAGGACGAGCATCGTGAAGCCGAGCGGGCTGATCAGGCCGTGGCGGAGCCCGATGGTGGCGATGACGAGCTCGGTCACGCCCCGGCAGTTCATCAGCACGCCGACCTGGAGCGCCTGTCCGCGGGGAAGGCCGGCGAGCAGCGCGCCGCCGCCCGCCCCGGCCAGCTTGGTGAGCTGGGCCGCCAGCAGGACGCCGGCGAAGAGCAGCCAGTGACCCGCAGTGCCGCCGAGCAGGCCGATCGAGGTCTGGAGCCCGACCCCGGCGAAGAAGAGCGGGAGCAGGATCAACAGGGTGAAGCCCTGCAGCCGGTGGCTGATGCGGTCGACGGTCGGGGAATCGCGTGGCACCGCGGTGCCGAAGAGGAAGGCGCCGATCACCGGGTGCAGGTGGATGGTCGTGGTGAGCGCGGAGAACGCGATCGCGCCGGCGACGAGCACGACGGTCAGCAGCTGCTCGGAGTGCATCCGCCGGACCAGCACGGCGAGTGCGGGGCGGACGCAGAGATAGGTGACCAGCACCAGTGCCACCGCGAGCGCGGCGACTTCGAGGCCACGCCCGTCACCCTCGCCGGTGCTGGCGAGGATGAAGGTGAGCACCAGCCAGGCGAGGCCGTCCCCGATCGCCGCGGACGAGACCGAGAGGGCGCCGACATCGGTGCGGTCCTGGCCGAGGTCGAGCAGGATCCTGGCCAGCACCGGCAACGCCGTGATGGCGAGCGCGAGCCCGAAGAACAAGGCGTACATCGCCGTCGTGGCACCGTCGCCTGCCAGCGCCGGTGTGGCGGCGAGTGCGATGCCGACACCGGCGGCGAAGGGCAGTCCCATGCCGCTGAGGACGACCGCACCGACCGCGCCCCGGCTCGGGATGCGGTCGGTGCGCAGTTCGCAGCCGAGCAGGAACATGAAGACGACGAGACCGAGCTGCGCGGCCTTGTCCAGGTTCTCGACGACCCCCGCGGGGAACAGCCAGGCTGCCGCCTCCGGCCACACCAGGCCGAGTACCGAGGGACCCAGCACGAGGCCACCGAGGATCTCGCCGAGCACGGGCGGCTGCCGCAGCTTGCGCAGCACCTCGCCGAACAGGTGGCTGACCACCAGGATCACCGCTACGGCGAGCAGGAACCTGGTGGTGAGGTCGACGGGCTCACGGCCTCCGTCGGCGTGGAACAGCGCTGATGCCGGCAGGATCACGGCGGCGGCCAGAATGACCAGACCAGCGCCGATCCGCAACCAGGTACGCCGGCGAGCGGGCGTGGCCCGCCTCGCCGGGGTGCCCGCCTCCGCCGTCATGCCGGGTGCGGCGCCGGGATGCCCGGAGCCGGTCCGCCGTGGAGCCCGGTGCCGTGGTCCGCCGGGCCGGAGAACTCACGCATCCCGTACAGCAACGGGTTTCCCCAGCCGGCCTGGACGCGGGTGACGCGGCCGAACACGACGGTGTGGTCGCCGCAGGACACGGTGTCGGCCACCCGGCATTCGGCGATGGCGCAGGCGTCTTCGGTGAGCCAGGGCAGGCCGGTGCCGGCCGAGGACAGCCAGCCGACGTGGTCGAAGCGGTCGGCCCGCGCCGAGGCGAAGAGCTCCGCGGTGCGCAGCCCTCCGGTGTGCAGAAGGTTCACCGCGAACCCGCCGCTGTCCCTGACCGCGGTGAGCGTTCCGCTGCGGTGGCCGAGGCAGATCAACAGCGTGGGCGGGACGAGGGTGACGCTGGTCAGCGAGTTGCAGGTGAGCCCGTGCGGTCTGCCGTCGCCGTCGATCGAGGTGACCACGGTGACACCGGTGTAGTACGTGCCCATGAACTCCCGGAAGGCCGCGGCGCCGCCGCCTTCCGCGCCCGGCTCCGTCGTCCCGTTTTCCGGGTGGCTCGCGCCGACCCCCATGGTTCCCCCTTCGGTCACGGGCCGCTTCACCAGTCCGCTCAGTCGTTGACGCTGGCGAGGTACTCGTAACAGCTGGGCAGCGTGGCGACCATCTCCGTCGCTTCGGCCCGCAGCCGGGCGAACTCGGCTCGCGCCAGCCCGGCGTCGATGTGCTCGAGGGCCGGTTGCGGGGTGCGGGGAAGATGGCCGAGGCCGAGGTTCATCGTGTTCCACGAGTAGCTCTCGAAACCGTGGTAACGGGGGTAGACGGTCTCTTCGTCGAGCAGGCGGGTCTCGGCGATGGCCATCCGCTCGCGCAGGCCTTCCGGCATCGCGCGCAGTTTCGCTTCCTTCCAGTAAGGCGTGTCTTCGCGCTGCGCTGCCTTGTAATGCAGGACGAGGAACTCCTTCACACCGTCGACCGCGTGCGCGACGCGGGCGTTGTAGGCGCCGACCTGCCGCGGGTCCCACCGCTGGTCGGGGAAGTGCTTGACCAGCTGCTCGATGGCGTGCTGGATGAAGAAGATCCCGGTGGACTCGAGCGGCTCTACGAACGCGCTGGAGAGTCCGATCGCCACGCAGTTGCGCACCCACGACTCTTCGTTGCGCCCGATGCGCATGTGGATGTGGTTGGCCTCGAGCTCGTCCTTGCCGGGGGCGACCGCGGCGCGCAGTTCCTGCTCGGCTTCTTCCGGGGTGATGAACTCGTCGGAGTAGACGTAGCCGTTGCCGTTACGGCGGAACAGCGGAATGGTCCACCGCCAGCCCGCGCTCATCGCGGTGGCCGTGGTGTAGGGGGCCATGTCGGTGGCCTCCTCCCTCGGCACCCGCAGCGCGACCGCGCGGTTGTTGGGCAGCACGTCCTGGAAGGATCGGAACTTCGCGCCAAGCGTCTTGTTGATCAGCAGGCCGCGGAAGCCGGTGCAGTCGATGAACAGCTCACCGGCGATGTCCCCGTGGGAGCCGGTCCGCACGTGGCTGATCCACCCCCGCGAGTCCTGCCCGACCTCCTTGACGTCGTCGACGACGTGCTTGGCGCCCAGCCGGGTGGCATACCCGGCGAGATAGCGGGCGACCTCGTCGGCGTCGAAGTGGTATGCATACGGGAACTGTGCGCGCTGTTCATCCAATGTGGACTTGGCGAGATCGCCGTCGAGACCGGCGACGAACAGCGACCCGTCCATCAGCCGCGGCGCGCGCTTGGCCTCGCAGAGCGCCGAGGTGATGAAGCACGAACGGTCGAACGGCTTGCTCCGGTCGCCCAGCGCCAGCCACCAGTCGGCCAGCGAGAAACCCTGTACCGTCCGCAGCCTTTCGAACGGGTGGTAGAAGTGCTCGCCCTGCCTGCTCCAGTTCTCGAACCGGATGCCGAGCTTGTAACCACCGGCGCACTTCGGCAGCCAGTCGGCCTCGTCCAAGCCGAGGTAGTCGAAGAAGTGCCGCAACGTGCTGAACGTGGCCTCGCCGACACCGATCCGCTTGACCTGGGCCGATTCCACCAGCGTCACGTCAACCCGATCGGCGAACGCCGCCTTCAGGTAGCTGGCGGTCATCCACCCCGCGGTACCGCCGCCGACAATAACCACAGACCGGATCATTCCTGAACTCCTTAGCAGTCCTTTTCGAGCACCCTGGAGCGGGCTGGTTCACGCGATCCGCACTTCGGGGACGTACAGGATCCATTTGCCTTCCGAAACCGGAAGGTCTGCTCCTTGGCCATGTTTCCTCGGCCGGTGCGATGATCGGGGCCGCGTAAATCATCGCACCGGAAAGACTGCCGAAAGAGCAAATCGAATGAAGCGCAAATTGTAGTCAGCGTGGATAAATGTTGTCAACGGGTGGAATTGCCGTGCTTTTGACGGCGGGTGGTTACACCAGTTCGAAGACGACGGTCCCGGCGAGTGCGTCGTTCCTGTGCGTGTTGACGCGGTTCCAGCCGCTCTGGTCGAAGACTTCGTCCCATTCGCCAGCGGTCGGCAGGTACACGCCCATGAGCGCGTGCCCGGTCTCGAAGCCGAGGGTGAACACCGGTATGCCGTCATCGGGCACGTCCACGATGCGAACGGTATCACCGAGCAGGAACCGCTTGACACTGGGAAAAAGTTCGCGCAGGCGGCGCAGTGACCGGACGGCGTCGTCCTTCGGCCACAGGTCGTGTCCCATCATGAAGCAGGTGAGCAGTTCGACCTCGGCGAACTCGGGGCGTGGCAGGAGTTCGCGGACGTCGGCGCGCAGGAACGAGATGGACTCGGCAAGTCCTCGGCGCGCCACTTCGGCGGTGGACATTTCGATAGTCTCCGCCGAGATGTCCAGGCCGAGTCCGCGGACACCGGGATACTCCTGGACGACCTTGATCAGTCGCTCGCCGCTGCCGGAGCCGAGGTCCGCGACGGTGGTGAAGGAACTGCCCGCTCCTGCCATGGCGCGCCAGAAGAGCGGGTCGAAGAACTCGGTGTTGGCTTCGCGGCTGGCACGGCTGATCGCCTGCTGGTCCCGCTGGTGGAACTCGCCTGTCCGGTTCTCGTTGCGCAGCAGGGCGGGCATCCTGGCGAACAGCTCCCATGAGCCCTGGCAGAGCCAGTAGAAGAGCGCTTTCGACCGGTATGCGTCGTCGAAACCGGGGCCGGGCAGGACCTTTCCCGATTCGCGGACGACCACGCCCACCGAGGCCAGTGCGCGGAACATCGCCGTCGTCGCGGCCGGGTCGAGGTCGTTGCCCGTGGCGAAGCCCTCGATGTCCAGCACACCTCGCTGGTGGAGTTGTTCGAGGCCACCGAGTTCCCAGGCCGCACCGATCGCGGTGGCCGCCACGGCGGAGTTGAAGATGTCGGCGGCTGAGTCGCCGTGCCTGCCATTGCCATTGCCGGTGCCGGTGTGGGTGCTCACGTCAGGGCCTCCGTATCTCGGTCGTCGTGGTGCTGACTTCGGTTGCGGACGGCGGGTTTCACCCGGTCGTCGCGCACAGTGCGGTCCGGCTGCGCTCGATGCGCCGCGCGGCGTCCTCGACGATCTCGGCGGCCTTGTTGAAGGCGATCCGCACGAAGTGCTCACCCGCCGGCCGGTCGTGGTAGAGCAGTGTGCCGGGCGCGATCAGCACCCCGGCGTGGTCGAGCAGGAGCTTCACGTAGGAGTCGCAGTCGCCGCTGGTGACCGGCCGGATATCGGCCATCAGGTAGCAGCCGCCCTCCGGCCTGCCGCAGGCGAGCCCGACACCGGTGAACGTTTCGAGCACCCTGTCCCGCAATCGCTGCAACTGGGGCGCAGGCCGCCACGCGCCCTCGGCGAGGATGCCCGACTCGAGCACCGCCCGCTGAAGCGGCGCCGCGGTGCCGCCAGTGGTCGAGATGTGTACCTGCCGGAGGACGCTGGTGTGCGCGGCCGCGGCGCGCAGGAAGCCGATCCGCCAGCCGCTGAGCGCGTGGCTCTTGGAGAGGCTGCCGACCACGATGCTTCGGTCGGCGAGCCCGGGCACCTCGGCGACGGAGAGGTGCCGCCTGCCGTCGAAGGTGTAGGCCGAGTACACCTCGTCGCTGACCAGGGTGACGTTCCACCGGGTGCAAAGTTCGGCGAGCTGGTCCAGTTCCGCGTGGCCGAAGACGCGGCCGGTGGGGTTGTGCGGGGTGTTCAGGATCATCGCCCTGGTCCGCGGGCCGAAGGCGGCGGCGAGCTCAGCCGGGTCGAAACGCCATTCCGGTGCGTGCAACCGGACGAATCGGGGCCGGGCGCCGGTGAGCGCGATGGCGCCGAGGAAGTTGTCGTAGTACGGCTCCGGCACGATGACCTCGTCGCCCGGATCCACAGTGGACAGCAGGGCCACCAGCATCGCCTCGGTCGCTCCCACCGTCACGGTGATCTCGGTGTCCGGGTCGGCGACCGGCCGCAGCGAATCCGCGATCCTCGCCCGGAGCAGGGAGTTTCCGGACGGGTTCTCGTACTGGTTCACGCCGGCGCGCAGGGCGGCGCAGGCCGCCTCGATCGCCTCGTCCGCGGGCAGGGGAGCGGCGGGAGTGCCGGTGGCCAGGTCCAATGAGCCGCGTGCGTGGCCGTCGCGAAGGAGCGCTATGAGGCCGCCTTCCGGTAGCTGCCGGACGCGATCAGCGTACGCCCCCCGAATGCGGCCGGAAAAATCATCACCGAGCCTGTTCATCCGTATGCCTCCATGATGCTTTCCGGAGCCCAAGGCGCCCCATGCTCCCGAATCCGCATTCAGGATGTCCTCGGTGCGGTTGTCGAGCAGCAATTCCTGCGCGTTGCGCCGGGCGAAACCGGTGATTCGGAATTTGGCCAAGCAAACCAGATCTGCGGGCCAAGGACAAAACGTGGTTGGCGGCGGCTGTCCCGCTGGCGGGACAGCCGCCGCCCGACGTGAGGGCACCATCGAACTCGTCCGGTAGCGCCCGAATCGCGAGGTGGTGCCGAGGATCGTCTTCCGCCGCGGCGCTTCGGAGATGACGGCAGTCCCCGTGCTCCTGGTGGCGATGCAGGAGGTCCTCGGGCAGCGAACGCGAGTTGGCAGACGCCGCACGAGAGGACACTCTCGACGATCTCGAACCCGCGGGCGCACCGGCCGCCGGCGCCTCGTATCACCATTTTGATTACGTCGTCATGGTGCGGAGAACATCTCCCGGGTCGCCGCATTTCCGGTGCGACTGCACGATCTGATCATGCGGGCATGCTATATATTCACCCGGCACCGGGGTGCTGCGCTGGCGGAGTCCGCTGATCTTCGATACGCCCATAACCCAGTTTGGTGCAAATCCGGTAAGACGGCCGTGCAATCCGGCCTCCGCCATCCAGCGCGGTGGGAATGGACCCACAAGCTCGCCGTGAACGTAATTATCCGACGTCCCCGCCGGGACATCGGGAGAATCGGGCAGGAATCCGTTGCCTTATGGACAGAGCCTCGGGGGGCGTCGAATGGGGGCGTCCGAGGTCAAAAACTGCGCGGCCTGCGGTGCCTCGATGCGCCATGAGGCGGACTCGGGTAAGCCGGGCGGGCTGTACTGCTCCAACGCCTGTCGCCAACGCGCCTATCGGAGCCGGATGAAGACGACGAGCCTCCGGGGCTCGGTGTCGATCAGCTTGCAGACACAGATGAACAGCAGCTTCGTGGGCAGGGTCGAGGAGCTGGTCGAGGTCACCCGCCTCGTCCGCGAGTCCCGCCTGGTCACGTTGACCGGCCCGGCGGGAGTCGGCAAGACACGACTCGCCGGTGAACTGGCCATGCGGGAACAGCGCGGCGGCCGATGCGAGGTCGTACCGGTCGAACTGGCTTCGGTGCTCGGCGGCGAGCAGGTCCGGCAGCGGATCATGGCGGCGTTACGAGAAGCCGGGCAGCGCGGCTCGATCGCGAACCAGCACGCCGCGGGTCACTATCGCCTGGTCGTGCTGGACAATTGTGAACACGTGCTGGGTGACTGCAGTGCCGCTCTGGTCGGAATACTGGCCGAGTACCCGCAGGTGAGAGTGCTGGCCACCAGCCGCGAGCCGTTGCGCCTGCCCGGTGAGGCGGTCTTTCTGTTGCGGGGCCTGGTTCCCCTGGAACTGGGGGAGGACTCGTCGGTCACGGACCTGATCCGGCTGCCCGCGGTGCGCCTGTTCGTCGATCGCGCTCGGGCGTTGCTGCCGGAATTCCAACTCACCGAAGAGAACGCCGCCCAGGTCGGTTCCGTGTGCACGCGGCTGGACGGTTTGCCGCTGGCCATCGAAATGGCCGCCGGACTGGTCCGCGCGTTCCCGGTGGCCGAGATCGAACGTCGCATGGACGACCGGCTGGATCTGCTGGCCGGTGGCTGGCGGACGGCGGAGCCAAGGCAGCACAGCCTGCGCAGCGCACTGGACTGGAGCTACCACCTGCTGACAGCCGGTGAACAGGCACTGTTCCGTGCCCTGGCCGCGCTACCCGGCGGATTCGGCACGGATATCGCCACGGCGGTCGCCGAGGGCCAGGGCATCCCGATCGGCCAAGTACCGTACCTGCTGGTCGCGCTCGAGTCCAAGTCGCTGATCGTCACCGCGCCGAAGGACCGTGCGGGTGCCCGCTTCCACATGCTGGAATCCGTCCGGTACTACGGTCGCGAGCACCTGCTGACCAGAGGTGAGGAGGACCGCGTCCACGAACTGCTCCTGCACTGGCTGATCAGTGCCACCGGCGAGTTCCCGGAGACGGGCATCCTGACCTTGCCTGCGATCGTTCGCCTGACGCTGGAGGAGGAGACCCTGGCGTTTGAACTGGACCGGTTGCACGGCAGTGCCGACGAGCGCCAACTGCTGCTGGCCGCGGCCGCGGACGTGCTGGGAATGCTCAAGGACTGCCCGCTTCATGGCTCGTGGCGACTGCCCCGTGTGCTCGGCCTGGTCAGCGACGGCTCCGGGTACCGATCGGTCGGACTGGCTACCGAGGCCGCCCTCGCCGCGTGGCGTGGCCAGCACGACGACGCTGAGCGACTGGCCACGATGGTCCTGGCGGACAGCGGAAACGACCATCACGACCGAATGCGGGCCCTGCGCACGCTGATCGGGTTGACGCGGGCCGGCCGGCCCGCGCTCACCGAGCTACGGCGCTGCCTGCACGCCAGCCGGGAGGCCGACGACACCGCCCTGACGGCCTTGTGCCTCTACACGCTGGCCGCGCGATCGGCGCTGTGCGAGGACGAGGACACGGAACAGAGCGAGCGGTCACTCCGGGACGCACTGAGCCTTTCGTCGAGCTGGAACCATCTGTCCGGCCCGTTCCGCGCGTTGCTGCACGCGGCCGGGACGTCGGTGCTGGAGACGGGTGACGGACAGTGCGCCGAGGAGTACTTCACGCACCTGTTGCGGGAATCGGAACACCCGCACCACAAGGCGTTGGCGTTGGAGGGTTTGGCGGTCGCCGCGGTGCACGGGCGGCGCTACGAGCGCGGTCTGCGGATGTTGGCGGCCGCGGAGTCGATCAGTAGTGCGGACAGCTGGCCAGCAGGCCACTTGTGGCGCGAGCGGGTCAAGACCGCGACTGCCAGGGCGCACCAGGCGCTGTCCCCGACGCGATCGGATGCGGCCTGGTCGTTCGGCCGGGCGCTGACCCCGCAGCAGGCGGTCCACTACGCGTTGGGCACTCAGCCGGCGGCGTCGACGAGAGAGCTAGCCGAGGAGACACTGAGCGAGCGGGAATGGAAGGTAGCCGTTCTGGTCTCCCATGGGCTGACCAACCGGCAGATCGCGGCTCGTCTGTACGTTTCGGTTCGCACCGTCGAGACACACGTCCGCAACATCCGTACGGCACTGGGACTCAACACCCGGGCCCACATCGCCGCATGGACCGCCGAGCGACGCAAGCGTGCCGACGACAAAGAGGCCGAAACGAAGTCGGTGGCGGTCTGACTCGAGAGCCCCGCGCTCGCGGCGGGCAGTTCGACGAGGGGACCGTAACTGTGGTGAATGCCGGTGGCGGCGCGGGCCGCACCCACTAACGTCAGCGTGACGAACGAGCGCGAAGGAGCGACGGCATGAACCCCTTCGACGACCCTGACGGCGAGTTCGTGGCACTGGTCAACGACGAGGGCCAGTACTCGTTGTGGCCCACGTTCAGTCCGGTGCCCGCAGGCTGGATCACTGCCTTTGGCCCGGACCGCCGCGACGCGTGCCTGGCCCACATCGAGCGTAGCTGGACCGACATGCGCCCCCACGGCCTCGTGCTGGCCATGGAGCAGCGGGGCTGAGTTTTCGCATCGGTGGACAAGTGGACGCGCTGGGCGATCTGCCGCTTGGAGCCAAGTGCAGCCCTCGCGCGACGGCCACCCGTCGCCTGCCATGTCCGTGCGTAGCGTCCGGCGTCGCGATGAACACGCCGCGGCAGCCGCTACCGCCCGCTTATGACCACCGGCAGGGGACCGGACCGGCCCTGGTTTTTCCGCACTACCGGGGCGGATCCGCCCGCACCTCGGACCTCGTCGACGCGATCACGGCCTTCGCCCCAGCGGCCGGACCAACCGCGCGGCCGGAAAATCGGATCACCGACCAGATTTCCCGCCGCGTGACAGCGCGAGGCTGAGGCCCGACCACCTGCAGGCCGGTGCGCGTTCCCGCAACCATTTCACCGCGAGGCATCGCACCGCCCAATCCGCTCGCGGTGCCGTAACGGCGGGAATTGCGGTCGTGACGGGGCGGCCCGCTCACTCACGATGATCAAGACCGGAATGCGCGTGGACGCGGGAGTAGGGCATGAACCTGATCGATGACCGGGAATCAGCTGCCGACTTGGCCGCCTACGCGGCGTTCTTCGAGATGGCCGAGGCGATCGGTCTCTCCGGGCTGCTGGACGGCGGACGGCCGTTCACCCTCGACGAGGTGGCGGAGCACGGCCGGGTGAGCGGAACGGGAGCCGCGGCCTTCACCGGCGCGCTCCTGGCCGCGGGACTGCTGGAGCCGGGCTCGCATCCACGGGAGTTCGTGCCTGGCGCGGACATGGCGGGCCGCCGCTACCGGGCCGGCTACGTCTCGTGGTCGATGACGGCCAACCGGCCCTACCTCGACCACGCCGCGGAGATCCTGCGTGAGCCCGCGAGCGCCGGGAATCACCCCCGCGATGGGCGCAAGGTGGCGGTGTCGTCGAGGTGGATCGGATCGTACGGCTTCTACCCCGGGGTGGCGGACGAGATTCTGAGCCGCAAACCGCAGCGGGTGGTGGACCTGGGCGCTGGCGCGGGCGCGCTGCTGATCAGGCTGCTGACCGAGCTGCCGGACAGCACCGGCGTCGCGCTGGACCTGAGCGCCGGTGCCTGCGCGGAGGTCACTGCGGCGGCCGGGAGGGCGGGGGTGGGCGACCGGCTCGACGTGGTGCACCGGCCGATCGAGTCGCTCCTCGAGGATGCTTCGCCGGTGCGGGACGCCGACCTCGTGCATGCCGGTTTCGTCATCCACGACACGCTGGCCCAGCCGGAGGTCGCCGAGGGAGTGCTGCGGTCCTGCCGGGAATCGCTCGCCCCGGGCGGCAGCGTGATCATCACTGACGCGGTGCCCTATGCCGGCGGCGCGGAGCGGGCGTTCAGCGCCCTGTTCTCCTATCTGCACTCGGGATCGATGAACGTCGAGCTGCCGTCGGAAGAGCAATGGCGCGCACTGCTGCACCGAGCGGGTTTCGCGGAAGTGACCGTGACGCGGCTGGGCATGCCGGGCGCCCGCATGATGGTGGCGGCCGGATGAGCGCGGAGACCGTCGCGCGGACCCGGGCGAGGGCGCTGCACACCGCCAGGGCGACCCGTACCGCGATCGCGCCCTTCACCGACGAGAACCCGGAGCTGGGCCTGCGGGAAGGCTACGAGATCCAGCGTGAGCTGATCGCCCTGCTGCTCGCCGACGGCGACCGGGTGGTGGGCTACAAGGCGGGCCTGACCTCGAAGCCGATGCAGGCCATGCTCGGGGTCACCACCCCGGACTACGGGCCGGTGCTGGCGTCGACGGTCCACCCGGACGGCGCGCGGATCGACCTCGGTGACTTCATCGCGCCCCGTGTCGAGGCGGAGATCGTGTTCCGGCTGGCCACCCCGCTGCGCGGCCCCGGGGTCACGGTCGAGCAGGCACGCGCGGCGGTCGGCGAGGTCATCGCCGGACTGGAGATCGTCGACTCCCGCATCGCGGGCTGGCGGATCCTGCTCGCCGACACCGTCGCGGACCTGGCGTCGAACGGGGCGGTCGTGCTGGCGGACGCGGTGCCTGCCAAGCCGGACGACGACTACCGGCTGCTCGGCATGGCCTTCTCCCGTAACGACGAGCTGGTCGCCACGGGCGCGGGCGCGGCGGCGCTGGGCGATCCACTGGCGGTGGTCGCCTGGCTGGCGAACACTCTCGGGGAACACGGCGTCGTCCTGGAGGCCGGCCAGCTGATCATGACGGGGGCGCTGCACGCGGCCGTGCCGCTCGCGCCCGGCGACAGCTTCGTCGCGGAGTTCGACCGGCTCGGCACAGTGCGCCTGGACGTCGCGGCAGGGGAGGGCAAGCCGTGACCCCTCCGATGCGCGCGGCGGTGCTCGGCGCCGGCCTGATCGGCGTGGGCCTGGCGGATCTGGTGCACCGCTCGCCGCTGCTGGATTGCGCACTGGTGGTGGCCCGCGATGCCGACGCGGCCGGGCTGCGGAAAGCTGCGGACCTTGGCGTCGCCACGACCGGCGGCGGGATCCGGGCGCTGCTGGAGCACGACGAGCCGCCGCGGATCGTGTTCGACGCGACGGACGCTACCGCGCACGCGGAGCACGCCGACCTGCTGGGCGGCACGGGCACGCTGCTCGTCGACCTGACGCCGAGCAACGTCGGGCACATGGTCGTGCCGGGGGTGAACGACGCCGACGCGCTGGAGCACCCGGACTTGAGCATGATCAGCTGCGGGGGCCAGGCCGTGGTGCCGCTGCTGAACGCGCTAACCCAGGTGAACGACGCCGAATACATCGAGATCGTGACGACGGCGGCCAGCCCGGGGGTGGGCCGCTCGACCCGGCTGAACCTGGACGAGTACGTCGCCACCACGCAGGAGGCGGTCACCCGGTTCGCCGGGGTGAAACAGGTCAAGGCGATGCTCAACATCAGCCCGGCCCGCCCGCCCGCGACGTTCCGGGTGGCGGTGACGCTGGTCGGCGCGGCACTGGACGAGTCTCTTGTGCGCGAAGCCGTTCTCGCCACCGAGCAGCGGATGCGGACCTACGTGCCCGGCTACCGCGTCGCCGCGTGCGTGGTCGGTGCCGAGGAGGCGTTCGTCGCCGTCGAGGTGAGCGCGACGGGCGGGCGCATACCGGCCTACGCCGGGAATCTCGAGATCATCAACTCCGCCGCCGTGCGCGTGGCCGAACTCTATGCGGGGCAGGCATGACCGTCGTCATCTACGACCCGACGCTGCGCGACGGCCACCACGCCGTACGCCACCAGCTCGACGCGGAACAGCTGCGGGAGTACGCGCAAGCGGCCGACACGGCCCGGATCCCCGTCGTGGAAGTGGGGCACGGCAACGGACTCGGGGCCTCCTCACTGCAGGCCGGCCCGGCGAAGCTCTCCGACGAGGAGATGCTGGAGACGGTCCGGGCGGCGCTGCCGAACAGCAAGATGGCGGCGTTCCTGCTGCCGGGCTGGGGCACGACCGCGGACCTGCGGATGGCCGTGGCCAAGGGCGCGGACATCGTGCGGATCGGCGCGCACTGCACCGAGGCGGACATCACGGAGCGGCACCTGGGCTGGCTGCGCGAGCAGGGCGTCGAGGCGCAGGGCGTGCTGATGATGAGCCACATGGCGGACCCGGCCCGGCTGGCGCACGAGGCGGCGAAACTGGTCTCCTACGGCGCTGGGGCGGTCGGGATCATGGACTCGGCCGGGCATTACCTGCCGGAGGACGTGACCGAGCGGATCACCGCCATCCGCGAGGCGGCGGGTGTGCCGGTCCTGTTCCACGGCCACAACAACCTGGGCATGGCGATCGCGAACTCCGTCGCGGCAGTGCGGGCCGGGGCGACCATCATCGACGCCTGTGCCCGCGGTTTCGGGGCCGGCGCGGGCAATACGCAGCTCGAGGTCCTGGTCCCGGTGCTGGAGCGGCTCGGCCACCCGACGGGCATCGACCTGTACGGCCTGCTGGACGCGGCGGACGTCGCAGGCCGGGTGCTCATGCCCGCACCGCCCACGATCGACTCGGTCGGCGTGGTCAGCGGCCTGGCCGGGGTGTTCTCCGGTTTCAAGGCCAGGGTCCTCGACGTCGCGCGTCGCGAGGGCGTCGACCCCCGCGACGTCTTCTTCGAGCTGGGCCGCCGCCAAGCGGTCGCCGGCCAGGAGGACCTCATCGTCGACGTGGCGCTGGCCCTGGCGGGCCGCGGCGCGACCAGCTGAAAAGGAGTTCGGCGTGTACGAGGTGGTCAAGCACATCCTGGTCGGCTCCATGCAGGTCCGGGCCGAGGACATCCGCCCGGCCGCGACCCGCGAGGAGATCGGGCTGGACTCTCTCGCGGTACAAGAACTGGCCGCGCTGCTCGACGCGCGGCTCGGCATCGTGGTCCACGACTGGGAACTGCTGGACACGGTGACGGTCGAGGACGTCGCGCGGCTGGTGGCCGAGCGCAAGGCGGCGGTGTGAACGCGGAGCCGCTGCCACACCTGCGCCGCACCCTGTGCGACCTGCCCGGTTACCAGCCCGCTGAGGGCGTCTACGGCGCGACGCCGCCCCGGCCGCTGTCGGCCAACGAGTCGCCGGAGGCCCCGCCGCGCCAGGCGGTGGACGCCGCGGTCCTGGCAGCGGCGACGGTGCACCGCTACCCCGACCCGGGGTGCACGGATCTGGTGGCCGAGCTGGCCAGGACGTACCGGATCGGGCCGGAGCGGTTCGTGGCCGGCGCCGGGTCGGTGGCCTTGCTGCAACTGCTCTTCCAGGCGGTCGCCGGGCCGGGGGCGGAGGCGGTGCTGGCAACGCCCTCCTTCGAGCTGTACCGGCCCCTTGCCGAGCTGGCCGGGGTGCGGCCGGTCCCAGTGCCGCTGGTCGGGCACATCCACGACCTCGCGGCGATGGCGGAGCGGATCACGCCGCGAACCCGCCTGGTGGTGGTCTGCGATCCCAACAACCCGACGGGTACGACGGTGCCGGCGGCCCAGCTCACCGCGTTCCTGGACCGGGTGCCGCCCGCTTGCCTCGTCGCGATCGACCAGGCATACGCCGAATACGTCCGCGACCCCGCCGCCGCTCCGTGCCTGACGAGCGAGCGGCCGAACGTCGTGGTGTTGCGGACGTTCTCCAAGGCGTACGGCCTGGCGGGGCTGCGGGTGGGCTATCTCGTTGGCGACGCGCGGGTCGTCGGGCAACTGCGCAAGGGCGTCCTGGCGTATTCGGTCAGCACGGTGGCGCAGGCCGCGGCGGTGGCGGCGCTGCGCGAGCCGGCCCGGATGCACGCGGTCACCGACGCCACCGTCGCCGAGCGCACCCGGGTAGGCGACGTGTTGCTGCGCGCGGGCTGGGACGTGCCGCCGAGCCAGGCGAACTTCCTGTGGCTGTGGCTGGGCGACGACGCCGAGCGCTTCGGCGGCTGGTGCGCCGCCCGCCGGATCGCCGTGCGTCCCTTCGCGGGCCAGGGCGTACGCGTGACTGTCGGCACACCCGCGGACAACGACGACTTCCTCGCCGCGGCGGCCGCGTGGCGCAGCGCGCCGAGTCACGAGGAGGCGGTGCCGGCATGACCGCGACCACCGTCGTTCCGGACGGGACGCTCACCCGCGACGTCGTCGTGGCGCCGGGCATGTGCAGCGGCGGCTCCCTGATATTCGGCCGCATCGGCGACTGGACCTGGGCGTCGGTGGCGCAGTCGTGCGGCGTGAACGTCTATGCCGCCCGTACGGTCACCGGCGACCCCGCGTACCTGTCCTTCTACTACTACCGGGTGCGCGGCGGTGCCGTGGTGCACCCGCACGGGTTGACGTTCGGCGACGAGCTGACCGTGACGTCGCGGGTCTTCCAGCTCGGCGGGCAGTCGGTGCTCACCCTGCACCGGCTCGCGCCCGTCGGCCTGTTCCCACCCGGCGAACCCTTGGCGGCGAAGGAGTTCTACGAGCGCCCGCACCCGGACTGCATGTACGCCGAGAACTTCAACCGCTGGCTCGCGCGCGGCACGGCGGGCAGCAACCAGGGGCTGACCCCGTTGGCTCCGCCGGACTTCGCCTACGAGCACCTGCCCGTGCTGCCCAACGAGTACTCGCCGCGTACCGAGGCCGGCCGGGCGCGTGCCGAAGGCGGCTTCCACCCGAGCGGCCCGGAGGGCTTTGCCGAGGTGGGGCAGGCGCGTACCAGCGAGCACGTGCTCGACGTGGTGCGGGACCTGAACGGCGCCGGGCTCATGTACTTCGCGTCGTACTTCTCGGTGTTCGACACGGCATTGCTGGCATCGTGGCGCGCGCTCGGGCGCACCGACGAGCGGTTCCTGCGGCGCAGGGTGATCGACCAGCGGATCGGCTATTTCGGCAACGCGGACCCGGGGACGGTGTTCGCCGTGACCCTGCGGCTGTGGCGCGACGAACGGGACCCGGAACGAGAGATCGCGGACCTGGTCATGCGGGACCGGGCAACAGGCCGGTTCCTCGCGGCGACCGCCATCGAGACCGGAGGCCCGGCATGATTCCCCTGTCGTACGCGCAACAGCGGCTCTGGTTCCTGGAGCGGCTCCAGCCGGCGAGCGCGCTCTACAACACGCCGATCGCGGTGCGGCTGTCCGGCCCGATCGACGCGGCGGCGCTGCGGGCCGCGCTGAGCGACCTCGTCGAGCGGCACGAGAGCCTTCGGACCGTCTACCCCGCCGTGGACGGGCTGCCCGAGCAGCGGATCCTGCCTGCCGGTCAGGTGCTGCCCGAGCTGGCGATCCGGGAGTCCGCCGGGGAGGCGGAGCTGCGGGCGGCGCTGGCGGCCGCGGCCGGGCACGGGTTCGACATCGGCACCGAGATCCCGCTGCGCGCGTGGCTGTTCGGGGTCGGCGAGGAGCACGTCCTGCTGCTGCTCCTGCACCACATCGCCTGCGACGGCGCCTCGCTGGGGCCCTTGTTCGAGGACCTCGGGCACGCGTACACGCAGCGGATCGCCGGGCACAAGCCGGTTCAGGAGCCGCTGCCGGTCCAATACGCCGACTACGCCCTCTGGCAGCGCGAGATGCTGGGCGACGCCGATGAGCCGGGCAGCGTGCTGGCGACTCAGCTCGCCCACTGGCGGTCCACCCTCGACGGCCTGCCCGAGGAGCTGGCGCTGCCGTACGACCGGCCCCGCCCCGCTCGGCCGTCGCTGCGGGGCGGCCGGGTGTCCGCGAGCGCCGGGCACCGCGCGCACGAACGGCTGGTCGCGCTGGCCACGGCCGAGCGGGTGAGCCCCTTCATGCTGCTGCAGGCCGCGGTCGCCGCGCTGTTCACCCGGCTGGGCGCGGGCGAGGACATCGCACTGGGCACCCCGGTCGCCGGCCGGGACGACGAAGCGCTGACTCCGCTGATCGGCTTCTTCGTGAACACCCTCGTGCTGCGCACCCACGCGGGTGGCAACCCCACCTTCGCCGAACTGCTCGGCCGCGTCCGTGCGACGGATCTGGCCGCGTTCGACCACCAGGACGCGCCGTTCGAGGCGGTAGTCGAGCACCTGCGCCCCGCACGGGTGCCTGGCCGCCACCCGCTCTTCCAGACGCTGGTCACGCTCAACAGCCAGACCCCGGTGCCCGGCCGCCTCGGCGACCTGAACTGCCGCGAGGAGGATTTCGACCTCTCCGCCGCCCGCTTCGACCTGATCGTCGACCTCGCCGACGGCGGTGTCGTGACCGTCGACTACGCCACCGACCTGTTCGACGAGGGCACCGCACAGGGCCTGGCCACCCGGCTGGTCCGGCTGCTCCGGGCCGTCGCGGACGATCCGCACCGCCCCATCGGCTCCTTCGACCTGCTGAGCGCCGACGAACGCCAGCAGGTCTTGCGGACCTGGAACGACACCGCCGCCCCGCTCGAGACCGCGACCCTGCCGGATCTCCTCGCGTCCCGTGTGGCCGAGGATCCGCAGGCCACGGCCCTGCTTGGCGACGACGTGCGGTGGACCTACGCCGAGCTCGACGCTCGCGCGAACCGCCTGGCCCGATATCTGGCGGCGGCGGGCGCTGGCCCGGAGACACCGGTCGCGGTGGCGATGGAACGCTCGCCGGAGCAGGTCGTCGCGATCTGGGGGGTGCTCAAGGCAGGCGCGGCGCTGGTGCCGCTCGATCCGGCCCTGCCCGCCGCGCGGGCCGAGAACATCCTGCGGGTGAGCCGCCCCGCCCTGGTCCTGACCTCCGGTCGACCGAACGAACTCGCTTTCCCGGTGCGCCGGATCGCGCTCGACGACCCCGAAGCGGCAGCGGAGCTCGCGTGCCACTCGCCCGACCCGGTACGACCTGCGCGACTGCGCCCCGCGCATCCCGCGTACGTCATCTTCACGTCGGGTTCGACGGGCACGCCCAAGGGTGTCGTCCTGTCCCACGAGGCGCTCGTCAACCATTTCGCCTGGGCACAGGAGCGCTTCCGGCTCGGTCCCGCCGACCGCGTGCTGCAGAAGACGGCATACGGCTTCGACCTCTCGATCAACGAGCTGATCTGGCCGCTGCTGGCGGGCGCGACGATCGTGCTGCCCCGCGCGGGCGCCCAGCGCGACCTCGCCTACCTCGCCGAGCAGGTACGGCGGCACGGCGTGACCGTGCTCCAGTTCGTCGCCTCGGCGCTCGCCGCGTTCGCGCAGGAGCCCCTCGCCGAGTCGATCACGAGCCTGCGCCTGGTCCGCAGCGCGGGCGAGGCGCTGTCCGGTGGCGTGGCCGCACGGGTCGCCCGCGAGCTGGGCTGGGCACTGGTCAACGAGTACGGCCCGACCGAGACCACGATCGTCATGACCTCGCAGCCGGCGTACGAACCGGCGACGGTCCCGGCAGGCGCCGCGATCGCGCCCATCGGCCGCCCGATCCGCAACACCCGCGTCTACCTGCTCGACGACCGCCTGCAGCCCGTACCGCCGGGCATTCCGGGGGAGGCCTACATCGCGGGCGTGCAGCTGGCTCGCGGCTATTTGAACCGCCCCGACCTGACCGCCGAGCGCTTCGTGCCGGACCCGTTCGGCGCACCCGGCGAGCGCATGTACCGCTCGGGCGACGTCTGCCGCTGGGCAGCGGACGGCATGCTGGAGTTCGTCCGCCGCGCCGACCAGCAGGTCAAGGTGCGCGGCTTCCGGATCGAGCTGGCCGAGATCGAGACCGCGCTGGCCGCGCACCCCGCCGTGGCGCGGGTGGCGGTGCTGGCCCGCACCGACGAGCCAGGTGGCACGCGGCTGGTGGCGTATGCGGTCCCTGCGGCAGATGCTCCGCACGGCCTGCCCGCCGCGCTGCGCGAGCACGTCGCCCGGCAGTTGCCGGAGTACATGGTCCCCGCGGCGGTGGTACTGCTGGACGCGCTGCCGCTCACCGTCAACGGCAAGCTCGACCGGGCCGCCCTGCCCGCACCGGACTTCTCGGCCGGAAGCGGCGCGCCGGACCGCCCCCTGACCGAGCTCGAAAAGCGGCTCGGCAAGATCTTCGCCGCCGTGCTCGGGCTCGACCGCGTCGGCGTGGACGACAGCTTCTTCGACCTCGGCGGCCACTCGCTCCTGGCCACCCGCTTGATCGGCCGCATCGCCGCCGAACTCGACCTCGACCTGCCGATCCACGCGCTCTTCGAAGCGCCGACGGTCGCCGGGACAGCACACCGCCTGCGGGACGCCGGCCCTGGCCGCGCACCGCTGACCGCGGTCGCGCGTCCCGGCAGGCTGCCGCTGTCGTACGCCCAGCAGCGCCTCTGGTTCGTCGAGCAGCTCGAGGGGGCCAGCTCCCTCTACAACACCCCGGTCGCCCTGCGCCTGACCGGGGAGCTGGACGCCGGGGCCCTGCGCCTCGCGATCGGCGATGTCCTGGCCAGGCACGAGAGCCTGCGGACGGTCTTCCCCGCCACCGACGGCAGGCCGGAACAACGCATCCTGCCCGCCTTCACCCCGGACCTGACAACCGTCGACTGCGTGACGCGGGAGGAGCTCGCCACGGCGCTGGCCGGCGCCTCGGCGTCCGTATTCGACCTCGCCACCGACATCCCGCTTCGCGCGTGGCTTTTCCGCAGCGGCGGCGAGCACGTCCTGTTACTGCTCCTGCATCACATCGCCAGCGACGGCGGTTCCCTCGCTCCGCTGCTGCGCGACCTCGGGACCGCTTACGTCGCCCGCCGTGCCGGAGAGGCACCCGGCTGGGTGCCCTTGCGCGTTCAGTACGCCGACTACGCCCTGCGCCAGCTACTCGATGACACGTCCCTGCATGCCTGGTGCGAGGCCCTGCGCGACCTGCCGGAGGAACTGCCGCTGCCCTACGACCGGCCCCGCCCCGCAACCCCCACTTACCGGGGCGGGCAGGTGCCGTTCACGCTGGACGCTCGCGTGCACGCCGCGCTCGCCGCGCTCGCCGCCGGGCACCGGGCCAGCATGTTCATGGTGCTGCAGGCGGCCGTGGCGGCCCTGTGGACGCGGCTCGGCGCCGGGCACGACATCCCGCTCGGCACCCCGGTCGCCGGCCGGGACGACGAGGAGCTGCACGACCTCGTCGGCTTTTTCGTCAACACCCTCGTGCTGCGCACGCACACCGACGGAAACCCCACCTTCGCCGAGCTGCTCGACCGGGTCCGCGCGACCGCGCTCGCCGCTTACGACCACCGGGGCGTGCCGTTCGAGTCGCTGGTCGAGCGGCTCAACCCGGCCCGCGTGCCAGGGCGCCACCCGCTGTTCCAGACGGTCGTCACGCACGACAACCTGGCCGAGCCCGCCCTGGACGTCCCGGGCCTGGCCGCCCGCTTCGAACCGCTCGACGGCAACCACGCCCAGTTCGATCTCAACGTCGTCGTCGACGAGCGGCACGGCCCCGGCGGCAGCCCGGCCGGTCTGCACGGCGAGCTGGTCTACGCCGCCGATCTCTTCGACCACCGCAGCGCCGAGGCCATCGCCGGACGGCTCGCCGCGCTGCTGCGGGCGGTTGCCGTCCGGCCGGACCTGCGCTTGGGCGCGATCGACCTCCTCGGCACGGGGGAGCGTGCGCGGCTGCTGCGGCTGGGCCGGGGTGCCGCGGGCGTCCCGCTGCCCCGGCAGACCCTGCCCGGGCTCTTCGCTCTGCAGGCCGCGGCGACTCCCGGCGCCGTCGCCGTGGTCGAGGGCGATACGAGTCTCACGTACGGTGAGCTGTCGGCGCGGGCGGACCGGCTGGCCAGGCACCTCGTCGCCGGTGGTCTCCGCTCGGAAGGGCGCGTCGCGATCCTGTCCGGGCGCTGCGTCGACCTCATCGTGGCGGTCGTCGGGGCGGCGCGTGCGGGCGGCACCTACGTGCCGCTCGACGACCGTTACCCGCTGCCGCGCCTGCGCACGATCCTCGGTGACGCTGACGCCACCGTGCTGCTGGTCGACGGCGCGCACCGCGACCACCCGATCGCCCGCGAGGCCGCCTGCCCGGTGCTCGACCTCGGCGAGGAGCGGGCCGGGATTCACGCCCCGCTCCCGGCCGTTCACCCTGACCAGCTCGCCTACCTCGTTTACACCTCGGGCTCGACCGGCACGCCGAAGGGCGTCGGCACCACCCACCGCGGCCTGGCCGACCTGCTGGCCAACGGCGGGTTCCACACCGGAGCCCATGAGGCCGTCCTGCTGCACTCGCCGATCGCGTTCGACGCGTCCACCACGGAGATCTGGGCGCCGCTGAGCACCGGCGGCCGCATCGTCCTCGCCCTGGAAGGCCCGCTCGACCCCGCCGTGCTCATCCGCACCATCCGCGAGCACCGGACGACGCTCGTGCAGGCGCCCTCGGGGCTGTTCCAGATACTCGCCGCCGAGCACGCGGAGAGTCTCGGCACGGTTCGCGAGGTCTGGACCGGCGGCGACATCGTCCCGGCCGCCGCCGTGCGCACGCTGCTGCGGGCCTGCCCGGGCGTCTCGGTCGTCGCGGTCTACGCCCCGACCGAGGTCACCGCGATCAAGACCTGGCACCGGATGTCCGATCCGGACGAGGTCGGTGCCACCGTTCCGCTGGGACGACCGCTCGACAACGCCCAGGTGCTCCTGCTCGACGACTACCTGCAACCGGTGCCCGAGGGCGTGACAGGCGAGCTGTACCTTGCCGGGCCGGGTGTGGCGCGGGGCTACCTCGGCAGGCCGGGACTGACCGCGGGCCGGTTCGTCGCCGACCCCTACGGCGCGCCGGGCGAGCGCATGTACCGCACCGGCGACCTCGGCCGCTGGGCGCCCGGCGGGGTACTGGAGTTCGCCGGGCGCGACGACGGGCAGGTGAAGATCCGCGGCTTCCGGGTCGAGCCGGGCGAGATCGAGGCCGCGCTGGCCGCCCATCCCGCCGTCAGCCAGGTCGCGGTCGTGGTGCGCGGCACCGCCGACAAACGCGTGATCGCCTACGTCGTTGTTGATGCCGGGGTCGATGCCGGGGCGGACGATCTGCGGGGCTACGCCGAGGAAACGCTGCCCGCCTACCTGGTCCCCGCCGCCGTCGTCGTGCTCGACCGGCTCCCGGTCACCGCGAACGGCAAGGTCGACCGGGCTGCCCTGCCAGAGCCCACGGCGGCCCCGCGGCACTCCGGCAGGGCAGCGCGCACCCCGCGCGAGGAACTGCTCTGCGCGTTGTTCGCCGAGGTCCTGGATTTGCCACGGGTCGGTGTGGACGACAGCTTCTTCGCGCTCGGTGGCCATTCGCTGCTCGCCACCCGCCTGGTCAGCCGTATCCGGGCCGAGCTGGGCGTCGAAATCCCGATCCGGACGCTGTTCGAGCACCCCGACGTGGCTTCTCTGGCTGCCCTGCCCAGCGCGGAAACCCCGGCCCGCCCGCCGATGACCGTGCGGGAGCGCCCCGAGCCGCTGCCGCTGTCGTACGCCCAGCAGCGGCTTTGGTTCCTGGCCCAGCTCGAGGGCACTGGCGCTACGTACAACAGCTCGCTGGCCTTCCGGCTCACCGGCGACGTCGACCGGGACGCGCTGGAAGCGGCCTTCGGCGACGTGATTTCCCGCCACGAGGCCCTGCGCACGATCTTCCCCACCGTCGACGGCACGCCGCGGCAGCTGGTGCTGGGCGGTGCGCAGGCCCGGCCCGGCCTCAGCGCGCTGCCGCCCGCACCCGATGCGGCGTTCGAGCTGACCCGCGACCTGCCGATCCGGGCCTGGCTGACCGGCGACGGGCTGCTCGTGCTGACCCTGCACCACATCGCCAGCGACGGCTGGTCCCTCGAACCGCTACTGCGCGACCTGGGCACCGCCTACGCCGCCCGCCGCGCCGGAGCGGCTCCCGGGTGGGCGCCGCTGCCCGTCCAGTACGCCGACTACACCCTCTGGCAGCGCGAACTGCTGGGCACCACCGCCGTCGGTCAGCTCGGCTACTGGCGGCGGCAGCTCGCCGGCCTGCCCGAATGCCTGGAACTGCCCCTGGACCGGCCGCGCACCACGACCCCCTCGTACGCCAGCGGCGAGGTGGGCCTGCGACTGGACGCGGAGCTGCACCTCGGGGTCGCCCGGCTGGCCGGGGAGGGGCGGGCGACCGTGTTCATGGTGTTGCAGGCCGCCGTGGCGGTGCTGCTGTCCCGCCTCGGCGCCGGGACCGACATCCCCCTCGGCACGGCGATCGCCGGGCGCACCGACACCGCACTCGACGACCTGGTCGGCTTCTTCGTCAACACGCTCGTCCTGCGCACGGACCTGTCCGGTACCCCCTCGTTCAGCGAGCTCCTGGCCCGGGTGCGCGCGACCGACCTGGCCGCCTACGACCACCAGGACGTGCCGTTCGAGCGGCTCGTCGAGGAGCTGAACCCCGCCCGGTCCGCGGCGCACCCGCTGTTCCAGGTGATGCTGACCTTCCAGAACATCGCGGACGGCGAGCTCCGTCTGCCCGGGGTGACCGTGACCGAGGAGGACCTCGGTGGCGGTACGGCCCGTTTCGACCTTTCGTTCGTCTTCGCCGAGCAGTACGGCCCGGACGGCACTCCGGCGGGTGTCGACGGCGTCCTCGAATACGCCGCCGACCTGTTCGACGAGGCGACCGCGCAGGCGATCGCGGACCGGCTCGTCCGGGTGCTGCGGGCCGTCGTGACCGACCCGGGCGCCCGGGTGGACAGGGTGGACGTCCTCGGCGCCGCCGAGCGGCGTGCCCTGGTGGAGGCCGCGGCAGGCGCGGTCGTCCCGGAATTCTTGCCGGTCCCGGACCTCGTCTCCGCGCATGCCACCGCGACGCCGTCGCGGACAGCGGTGGTGGCAGGGGCCGCCAGGGTGACCTACGGCGAGCTGGACGAACGCGCGAACCGGCTGGCCCGCCACCTGATCGGCCGCGGCGTCGTACCGGGCGACCTGGTCGGCGTCGAACTGCCACCCGGTGCGGACCTGGTCGTGGCGCTGCTGGGGGTGCTGAAGGCGGGTGCGGCCTACCTGCCGCTCGACCCCGGCCAGCCCGCCGAACGGAAGTCCCGCGTCCTGGAGGTCGCAGCACCCGCGCTGGTGCTCAGCGGCGGCCTGCCGCTGGTCGCGGAGGACGCCACCGACCCCGGCATCCCACTGCCGCCCGCCGCCGCCGCGTACGTGATCTTCACGTCGGGCTCCGCGGGCGAGCCGAAGGGCGTGGTGGTCGAACACCGTTCGCTGGCTCTCTACCTGGCGTGGGCACGGCACGCCTACCCCGGAATGTCCGGCCGCTCCCTCGTGCACTCCCCGGTCGTGTTCGACCTGACCGTGACCGGCCTCTGGGGCACGCTCACGGCCGGCGGCGAGGTTCACCTGACCGAGCTGGCCGACGCACCGCCCGCCATGGTCGAGCAACCCACCTTCGTCAAGGCCACCCCGTCGCACCTTGGCCTGTTCGGGATCCTGCCGTCCGGGTACGCGCCCACCCGCGACCTCGTTCTCGGCGGTGAGCTGCTGCTCGGCTCGGCGCTGCGCCAGTGGCGGGCACGGCACCCCGGCGTCACCGTGATCAACGAGTACGGCCCGACCGAAACCACCGTGGGCTGCGGCGAATTCCGCATCGAGCCCGGCGACGAGCTGCCCGACGGCGGCATCACCATCGGCAGGCCCATCTGGGACACCCGCTGGTACGTCCTCGACGACAGCCTGGCACCCACCCCGCCCGGCGTCACCGGCGAGCTGTACATCGCGGGCGGTCTGCTGGCCCGCGGCTACCTCGCGTTGCCCGGCCGCACGGCGGGACGGTTCGTCGCCGATCCGTACGGCCCGCCCGGCGACCGCATGTACCGCACCGGGGACCTCGTGCGCCGCCGCGCCGACGGCACCGTCGACTTCGTGGCACGCGACGACGACCAGGTGAAGGTGCGCGGCTTCCGCGTCGAACTGGGCGAGGTCGAGGCGGTGATGGCCGCACTGCCGCACGTGGTGGAGGCGGCGGCGACCGTACGCGGTGAGCGGCTGCTGGCCTACGCCGTCCCGGCCGCTGGCGCGGGGTGGAGACCGGACGAGCTGCGGAGCCGGCTCGCCGGGTTGCTGCCGCCGTACATGGTGCCTTCCGCCGTGGTGGCACTCGACCGGCTGCCCCGCACCACGAACGGCAAGATCGACCGCGCGGCGCTGCTCGAACCAGCGGCCACGGCAACAGCGGGCCGATGGCCGCGTACGGCCACGGAGGCGGCGCTCTGCGAGCTGTTCGAGGCGGCCCTCGGCGCCGAGCGGGTCGGTGTCGACGACGACTTCTTCGCCCTCGGCGGCCACTCGCTGCTGGCTGCCAGGGTGGTCGCGCGGGCCGGCGACCAGTACGGATTCACCCTGCGCATCTCCGACCTGTTCACCGCGCCGACCGTTGGCCGGCTGGCCGCCCTGCTCGACGAGGGCGTGCAGCGGCCCCCTGACGAACTGCTGTGCCTGCGTGCGGGCAGAGCGGGAGTGACCCCCCTGTTCTGCGTGCACCCCGGCGCGGGCATCGGCTGGGTCTACAGCAGCCTGCTCGAGCACCTCGACCCCAGCCGGCCTCTCTACGCCCTGCAGGCCGGGGCCGAGTCACCGGCGACCGTGGCCGAGATGGCCGCCTGCTACGTGGAGCGGTTGCGCGGGGTACAGCCGTCGGGGCCGTACCAGCTGCTCGGCTGGTCCTTCGGGGCGGTCGTCGCGCACGCCATGGCCGCCCGGCTGCAGGAAACGGGCGACAAGGTCACGCTGCTGGCGCTGCTCGACGGCTACCCGGCGGAAGAGGAGGTCGGCGAGCTCACGCCCGCCGAGGCACTGGCCCAGCTGCTGACCTCGCTCGGCCACCGGGTGCCGGCCGACACCGCCGAACCCGTCGATGTCGACAGCTTCGTCGCGCTGGCCACCGCCGCCGGTCCGCTCGCCGGGCTCGGCGCCGACCTGATCGAGCAGCTCTGCGCGACCTTCGTCCGGCACGCCCGGCTCGCCGGCGTGCACGTGCCGCCGTGCTACGAGGGCGACGCGGTCTTCTTCACCGCCGAGCACACGGTCGCGGCGGCGGAAGCCGGGCGGTGGCGGCCGTACCTGACAGGCGACCTCGACCAGCACCGGATCGCGTGCGCGCACGGAGATCTGCTGGCACCCGAGCACGCCGGGCGGATCGCCGCCGTGCTCGAGCCCTTGTTGCGCTGACACCCCACCTGGACACCTGGACTAGGAGTTTCGCATGACCGAAGCGACCATCGAGCTCGCGCCCGGTAGCAACGTCCTCGCGTTGAGCCCCGGCGAGGCAGCCGCGTTCGCGGCAGTCGCCGACCGGCTCGTGACCGCGCACCCGCACGTCGACGAAGCGCTGGTCGCCGGAGCCCGCAGCGCCTGGGATGATCTGCCCGTCGGCACCCGGCGCCGGATCCGGGCGTTCCGCCGCGACTCCGGCGTGTCCGGTGTTCTGGTCGTGCGCGGGCTGCCTCTCGACGTCGAGCTGCCGCCCACCCCGTCGGTCGGCGGCTCGGTCCAGCGCACCACCACCCGCGCCGCCGCCGTGCTGCTGCTGGTCGCCTGCGGCCTCGGCGACCCGGCGGCCTACCGCCAGGAGAAGGGCGGCGCGCTCGTCCAGGACGTCGTGCCGGTGCCCGGCCAGGAGGCGTTCCAGGGCAACGCGGGCTCGACCGAGCTGATGCTGCACAACGAGAACGCGTTCCATGACCACCGGCCCGACTACGTGCTGCTGCTCTGCCTGCGCGCCGACCACGACCGCGTCGCGGGCTTGCACACCAGCTCGGTCCGCGAGGCCTTGGGCCTGCTGCCCGCGACCACCCGCGCGCTGCTCGGCCGCCCGGTCTTCCGGACAGCCGCCCCGCCGTCGTTCGGGTTCGACAGCGCGGGCACACCCGAGCAGGCCGTGCTCACCGGGGACGCCGAGGACCCGGACGTGCGAGTCGACTTCGCGGCCACCACCGCGGTCACCCCGGACGGCCAGGCGGCGCTGGACGAACTGAACCGCGTCCTCGAGGCCGTGGCGCGTACGCGGCGGCTCGAGCCGGGCGTCCTCGCCATCGTCGACAACCACGTCACCCTGCACGGGCGTTCGGCCTTCCGCCCCCGCTACGACGGCGCGGACCGCTGGCTGCAGCGCACGTTCGTGCTCAACGACCTGCGCCGCTCCCGTGACCACCGCCCCGGCGACGGCCACGTGCTGGAGCGCTGATCCCACCCCGTCCGAATCCGCCGACCCCCGAGAACAAGGCTGGAGATCGTCGTGCTGCTGGCTCGTCCCGGTATCCGGCTGTTCCTGGTCGGACAGACGCTGTCCCTGTTCGGCGACGGCGTCGCCCTGATCGCGCTCGGCGTCTGGGCGAAGGTGCTGACCGGCAGCAGCTCGGTGGCGGCACTGGTCATGTTCACCTACATGGCGCCGACGGTGCTGCTGCCTCTCGGCGGAGTGCTCGCCGACCGGGTGCGGCGGCGGCCGCTGTTGATCGTCACGAACCTGGCCGTCGCGCTCGCGTCGGCGGCGCTGCTGCTCGTCGACGGCCCAGGCGACATCGGCGTCCTCTACACCGTGGCTGTCGCCTACGGTGCCGCCTCGGCGGTGCTTGGCCCGGCGCAGAGCGCGCTGCTGCGCTCGATGCTGGTGGAGGAGGCGGAGTTCGGCGCCGCGGCCGGGCTCAGCCAGAGCGTCCGGGCCGGGACGACGTTGCTGTCCCCGGTCGCCGGAGCCAGCGTGTACGGGTGGATCGGCGGTCACGGCATCGCCTTGGTGGCCATGGCCTGCCTGCTGATCGCGGCGCTGGCCTTCGCCACGCTGCCGCATCGCGAGCCCCCCGCGCGCCGGGAACGCACCGGTTGGGCCGCGGAGCTCACCGCCGGCCTCCGCCATGTGCGCCGCTCCGCCACCATCCGGCCGTTGCTGGTCGCGATGATCACCATGACGGCGGTGATCGGCCTGACCTCGCCGATGCTGCTGGCACTGATCGAGCACGGCATGCACCGCCCGCCGACCTTTCTCGGCGTCCTGGAGAGCGTACTGGCGCTCGGCGGCCTTGCCGGCGCGTTGTGCGGCAGCGTGGCGATCAGCCGGTTCCGGCCGCAGCGGCTGGTGGTGGCCGGGGCGCTGGTGTTCGCCCTTGGCACCGCCCTGCAGGCGGTGGTGACCCTGCCCACGGTGATCGCCGGGCTGGTGCTCGCCGGCGCCGCGGGCCCGCTGGCCGTGATCGGACTGGCCACGGTCGCGCAGGCGGCGACGCCCGAACACCTCATGGGCCGCACCCAGGCCGCCGTGAACCTCTGCCTGACCATCCCGCAGGCGGCCGCGCTCGGCGCGGGTTCGGGCCTGGTCGCTCTGCTCAGCTTCCGGCAGGTCATCGCGCTGATGGCGCTCGGCGCGCTCGTCACCGCCGTCGCCCTGTGCCGCCGCGGGCCGGCCCCCGTACCGACTTCCGACGAAGAGAGGCCGACCGTCATGAACGACACGCTCGCCGACGCACCGCCCGTCTCGCGGGAGACACTGCCGCGGCTCTTCGCCCGCGCGGCGCGGCTGTACCCGGAGGTGACCGCCGTGGTGCAGGGGGAGCGGAGCTTGACCTACGCGGGTCTGGCGGAGCACGCGAACCGCCTCGCCCGGCACCTCGCCGGTCTCGGTGTCGGTCCGGAGGTTCCGGTCGGGCTGCTGCTGAACCGTTCGCTGGAGCTTCCGGCAGTGCTGCAGGGCGTGCTGAACGCGGGCGGGGTGTACGTCCCGCTGGACCCGGAGCTGCCTGCCGCCCGGCTGGACCGGATCCTCGCCACCACCCGTGCCCCGCTCGTGCTGACCACTTCGGATCTCGCCGACCGGTTGCCGGCGGGGCAGACCAGCCTGATCCTCGACGACCCGGCGACGATCGCCGCGCTGCGGCGGCACGACGCCCTGCCGCTCGAAGGTGTGGCGTTGCACCCTGAGCACACCGCGTACATCATCTTCACCTCCGGCTCGACCGGTGTGCCCAAGGGCGTGCCGGTGCCGCACCGCGCGATCGTCAACCACCTCGCGTGGATGCAGGACTCGCACGGGATCGGCCAGGCCGACCGAACGCTGCTGAAGACCCCGTTCAGCTATGACGCCTCGCTCATCGAGCTGATCTGGCCGCTGCTGCACGGTGCGACCATGTTCGTGGCCCAACCGGGCGGGCACCGCGACCCGGCGTACCTCGCCGAGCTGATCTCGGAGCACCGGGTGACGATCGTCGAAATGGTGCCGTCGATGCTCGGCCCCCTGCTGCGCGAGCCCGCGGCGGCGCGCTGCGACAGCCTGCGCGTCATGTTCAGCGGCGGCGAGGCGCTCACCACGACCCAGGCCGCGCAGGTGCGCGCCGTTGTCGGCGCGCCCGTGGCCAACCAGTACGGCCCCACCGAGACCACCAACACCGCCACCGAGCACCTGGTCCGCGACGCCGCGGACGCGCCCGGCGCGATGGTGCCGATCGGCAGGGCGGTCTGGCGCACCCGCCTGCACGTGCTCGACGACCGGCTGAGCCCCGTCCCGTCCGGCGTGCCCGGCGAGCTTTACATCGCGGGCGTCCAGCTCGCTCGCGGCTATCTCGATCAGCCGGGCCTGACCGCCGAGCGGTTCGTGCCGGATGTGGACGGCCCACCCGGCGAGCGCATGTACCGCACCGGCGACCTGGTGAAGTGGACCGCGGCCGGGATCCTGGAGTTCGTCGGCCGCGCCGACAACCAGGTCAAGCTCCGTGGCCTGCGGATCGAACTGGGCGAGATCGAGGCGGTCCTGGCCGCACACGGATCGGTCGCGCAGGCGATCGTCACCGTGCGCGAGGACGAGCCCGGCGACCGCCGCCTCGTGGCCTACGTGGTCACGGCGGCGAGCGTCCCGCCAGGCCTGGCCGCCACGCTGCGCGCGCACGCCACCACCGAACTGCCCGAGTACATGGTCCCCGCGGCCATAGTCGTCCTCGACGCGATCCCCGCGACGGTCAACGGCAAGGTCGACCGGGCGGCGCTGCCCCGTCCCGACTACGCCGTCGCCGCCGGGCGCGCGCCCGCGAACCCGCGTGAGGAACTGCTCTGTGCGGCGTTCGCCGAGGTTCTCGGAGTGCCCAGGGTCGGCGCGGATGACAGCTTCTTCGCGCTGGGCGGGCATTCGCTCCTGCTGGTGCACCTGGCGGAGCTGCTGCGCGTGCGGGGCGTGCCCGTGGACGTGCGCACCCTGTTCACCACACCGACTCCCGCCGAGCTGGCCGCGGCGACGGTCACCGGTCCGGTCGTGGTGCCGCCAACGGTCATTCCGCCGGACGCCGCCGCGCTCATGCCCGCGATGGTGCCCCTCGCCGGGCTCACCGAGGAGCAGCTGGCGCTCGTGACTGCGGCCGTGCCCGGCGGTGTCGCGGCGATCGCCGACGTCTACCGGCTCGGGCCGCTGCAGGACGGGTTGTTCTTCCACCACCGGCTGCACGAAGGCCGCGACCGGGACCCGTACCTGCTGCGCCACCCGTTCCGCCTTGCCTCGCGGGAGCGGCTCGACGAGTTCCTCGCCGCGTGCCGCACACTGCTGGCGCGGCACGAGGTCCTGCGCACGTCCCTGGTCTGGGAAGATCTGCCGCACCCGGTCCAGGTCGTCCACCGCACTGCCGAGCTGACGGTCACCGAGGTGACCGTCAGCGGCGACGACGGCGTCCGCGAGCTGCTGGCCGTCTGCGACACCATCATGGACCTGCGCCGCGCACCCCTGATGGACGTGTACGTCGCTCCTGAGCCCCGCACCGGCCACTGGCTGCTCGTCTGGCGCATGCACCACATCACGCAGGACCACACGACGGGCGAGATCCTCCTCGACGAGCTGGCGGAGCTGCTGGCCGGCCAGGGTGAGCAGCTCCCGCCACCCGAGCCCTACCGGAACTACGTCGCCCAGGCACTGCTCGGCATGTCGGCCGAGCAGCACCGGGCCTGGTTCGCCCGGCTGCTCGGCGACATCACCGAGCCGACCGCCCCCTACGGCGTGCTGGAGGTGCACCACGACGGCGGCGACGTCGCCGAGCGGAACAGCCCGCTGGACCCGGAGCTCGCCGCGCGGCTGCGCGTCGTCGCACGCCTCGCCGATACCAGTCCCGCCACGGTGTTCCACGTCGTCTGGGCGCGGGTGCTCGCCGGGCTGGCCGGTCGCGACGACGTCGTCTTCGGCACGCTGCTGTTCGGGCGGATGCGGGCAGGCACCGTCGTCGAACGGGTGCCGGGGCTGTTCATCAACACGCTGCCGGTGCGGGCGGGGACGTACCGTGCCAGTGTCCGGGAAGCGGTCAGGGACATGCACGCCCAGCTCGCCGGCCTCCTGGTCCACGAACACGCGTCGCTGGCGGACGCGCAGCGGGCTTCCGGCGTGCCGTTCCCCGCGCCGCTGTTCACGACCTTGCTCAACTACCGGCACGACACCACGGACGGCGGCACCGACCTGCCCGGTGTGGAGAACTTCGGCGAGCGGGAGCGCACGAACTATCCGCTGGTGGTCTCCATCGACGACGACGGCACCGGCTTCACGTTCGTCGTGCAGGCGGTGCCCGCGATCCCCACGGACGTAGTGCTCGCCGCGCTGCACACCACGACGGCGAACGTCGTGGCCGCGCTGACCGGGCACCCGGAGACGGCACTGCACACCGTGGACGTGCTCGGCGCCGCCGAACGACAACGGGTGCTGATCGACCGCAACGACACGGCCGTCGAGTTCCCCCTGACGTCGTTGCCCGAGCGGTTCGAGCAGCGGGTGGACGACACGCCGCACGCGCCGGCCGTGACCGGGCCGCGGGGCGCGCTGACCTACGCCGAGCTGGACGAGCGGGCCAACCGCCTCGCGCACGTGCTGATCGCGACGGGGGTCCGGCCCGAGCAGCCGGTCGTCCTGCTCCAGCAGAAGTCGGCCGACGTGGTGGTGGCGATCCTTGCCGTGCTGAAGGCGGGCGCCTACTACATCCCGCTGCCCGCCGGGTTCCCGCTCGCGCGCATGCGTTGGGTCGTCGAGAGCACCGGGACACCGGTCATGCTCGCTGACCGGGCCTCGGCCGCGCACCCGCTGCTCGGTGCTGTCGGCGTGCCCGTCGTGTACGCCGACGATCCCATCGCCGGCCCCACGTCGCGGCCTGGGCTGAAGGTGCATCCCGACCAGCTCGCGTACGTCATGTACACCTCCGGGTCGACCGGCGTGCCCAAGGGTGTCGGCGTCAGCCACCGCAGCATCGTCGCCTTCACGGCCGACCGGCGGTGGCGGCCCGAAGACAGGCGGGCGGTGCTGCACCACTCGCCGCACGCGTTCGACCCGTCCACCTACGAGTTATGGCTTCCGCTGCTGTCGGGTGGCCGGGTGGTGCTGCCGCCCGGCCCGCTCGACCGCGCGGCGATGACGGCCGTCGCCGGCGAGGTGACCTCGGCGGTCTTCGCGGCGGCCTTGTTCAACGTACTGGCGGAGGAAGCCACCAAGCCGATGGCGCAACTCGGGCTGGCCTGGTCGGGCGGCGACGTGATCAGCTCGGCGGCGGTGCGCAAGCTGCTCGACGAGGTGCCGGAGATGAGGGTGGCAAACGCCTACGGAGCGACCGAGGCCACCGTCATCTCGACCTGGTTCCCGCTGCACGCCGGGGCCCCGGTGCCGGCCAACGTGCCCGTGGGCGCGCCGATGGACAACACCCGGTTGTACGTGCTGGACCGGGGTTTGCGGCCGGTGCCGGCCGGCGCGCCCGGAGAGATCTACCTCGGCGGGCCGGGACTCGCACGCGGCTACCTCGGCCAACCGGGCCTGACCGCGGAACGGTTCGTGGCCGACGTGGCGGGGCCGCCCGGCGCCCGCATGTACCGCACCGGCGACGTCGGGCGGTTCCTGCCCAGCGGCAACCTGGAGTTCGTCGGCCGCGTCGACGATCAAGTCAAGATCAGCGGCTACCGGGTGGAACTGGCGGAGGTCGTGACGGCGCTGCTCGACCAGCCGGGGGTTGCTCAGGCAGCCGCGATTCTGCGGACGGACGACGGTGTGCCGCACCTAGTCGGCTATGTCGTCCCCGGTGACGTCGAGCCCCAGACAGTGCTGGCAGCGCTGGGGGAGCGGCTGCCGACCTACATGGTCCCGTCGGCGGTGGTGCCCATGGATGCCTTGCCGCTCACCCGAAACGGCAAGCTCGACAAGGCGGCGCTACCCGCGCCCGCGGCGCCGACAGGGGCTGCCACGCGCCAAGTCCGCAACGAGCGCGAGGAGCGGCTCTGCGTCCTCTTCGCGGAGGTGCTTGGCCTCGATCAGGTCGGCGTCGATGACAACTTCTTCTTCCTGGGCGGGCAGTCGTTGCTTGCCTATCGCCTGCTCGGGCGCATCCGAGCTGAGCTGGGCGCGGAATGCTCCCTCCGCGCGATTTTCGACGCCCCGACGGTCGCCGGACTAGCCGTCCACCTAGCCGCGCCGGCCACGCGCCGACCAGCCCTCACCCGCCGCCACTGACGAGGTGACGGTATCGGTGGTCGAGGCTCGGGCACTGTTCGCCGGAACTCAGTGAGGGAGTGGGAGGTATCCGAGCAACCGGCTCATACCCCGTCAGTGGACGAGGCCACGTTCATCGCCGTTCAGCGGATACGTGCCGGGCGACCCACCAAGGACGGCTACGCGTTGGCTGCACGGCCGTCCGGGTTACCGCTGCCGTCACGGCTACACCACGGCCACGCCGCGGCCGGATCATGCGCCGCGCAATGTCTACGTCCGCGAGGAACACCTTCTTGAGACCGTGATTGGTCTACTTCACCAGGACGGACAGGCCGACGGCCATAGTCTGCTCGATGTCGGTGAATGCCCTCGTCTTCGAGGGCTGGAGCTCGTCTGCAGCCATAACAGCCGACAACTCCAACCAGCCGCAGCGCGAAAGATCGTCAGTCTGCCGAGCTCATCCGGCCAGACCACGCTCGCGGTGGACTGGAATCTCCGCACTGGCGACGCAGCGGCCCGCCGAAAGGAGGACGCCAAGGACCGTCGCGGCGTGCACTTGGCAGGCATCGAGAAGCCACTATTTTCGGGACGTGACGTCCATACTTCGAAATAGAATTACCCCACGGGCTATGAGATCTGTGGGGTAAAAGTCTGTCCGAATGGCGAGTTGTACACTAATCACACGTCTACTTCTGGGCCCGTAAGATCGAAGGCCGCCGCATCCCCCTGAGTGACCGATCGTGAGACGTTCCAGCCATCGCAAGTCCAGGTCGCGGGACACCATTTTATCGGTGGAGTAACTTCGGCAGTGTCAACCTTCGACAACTCAACGACCACCCGCTGTCCACGTTTTAGTCAGAAGACTTCGCAAATTAACACCAGGTCAATACCGAAAGTATTCATTTGATTTTAGCCTCGCCGCGATCGACGGAAAGGTAGCACCTGCGATTGCGATTCCTGAGTTCTGCTCACTTTAAATGCGAGACAGCTGCAAATAAAAGTTAACGCCACACTGCGCCTAAAGGGAATGATAAAGATATCGATTCTATGCGGCTGTCGATCGCGCGCCGTCGCACGTGCTAGCGAGATAGGTGCAGTCAGGTCGACTTTATGTCGTAAATGACAATCATTGATCGAGGTGGTAGCGGTAACGAATGCCGTCACCTTCGGCGCGAAACAGACCTTCGGCACGGGCCCCGAATGGATTCGGGAAACGTAGCACCCGACATCGGGCAGGATCGGACACGTACGGGACTACCAGGAGCCGCCAGCGGCCGTTGCGGGCGTGCCGACGGGCTTCACGGATTTCGGAATCCGTCAGTGTGAACATGCCGGGATCGGCTCGGCTTGCTTTCACCTCGAACATGATGGGCCCGCCGGGTCGTTCAACCCGGAAGTCGAAGCCAAGGCTGTCATCGCCGAGGTTGCCTGCGAATATCTTGGCACGGTTGGTGGAAACCCAGCTGGACTCGTTCGCTTCTGCGTAGATCCGGGTGAGCCACTGGTACGCCAGCCATTCGCCGGCGAACCCGAGCGCCTGACGTTGCTCGTCGGACAGCCCGCCCATCGGGTCGCGGCCGACCCGGGCTCCACCGTCTCTGCGACGCGGTTGGATGGCAGACATGGGTCGGAGATCCTTGACCCGGTTGCCTGCCCCGATGACGGCTGGATGGGCGTCCAGGCCGGCTTGAAGCGCATCGACGAGCGCGGTGATATTCGTGGCTCCGATCCCAACGTCGACCGGGTTGTCGCCGATGTGGATCAACCGGCGTTGACGTTCGCGTTCCTGCCTCGCGATGGTCGCAGCCGAATCCGCGGCAGCGAGTTGCTCGGTGGTGACACCTACGACTCCCGGGTCGGTGGTCACGGGCATGCCGGTCGGCCACGAGCCGAGTGCCTCGAGCCAGACGGGTAGGTCGTTTTCGTTCAAACGCCTGAAGTCGAGCACGCCGTTGTTGTCGAACAACGTCAGCATTTCCGTTCCAGGGTCACTGGAGGACAGGGCCCCGACGAGGGTTGCCCGATGTGAAGACGCCCAGGCCCTGGCAAGACGCGCGATGCCGGGAGCGCAACGGGTGACCAGCACTTTGTTGCCGGCAGCGACAGTGCTGAGCGCGGGCAAGGTCGGTCCGCTGGTCGGTGGCCTCTGGCCGAGCCGGGCCTCGGCCGCGCCGGCGACGAGGGCGGCAAGCACGGCGCGCGTGGGCTTGTCGACGGTGGTGCCCCATGTTTCAGGGACGGTCACCCAGGTGAACGAGCGCAGCGAGGGCCAGTCCGGCTGCGGGCGGAAGCCGTCGAAGTCCGCGAGACGAACCCAGCGCAATTGATCGCACAGCTCTTGGTGGCAAAGGGCGAGGTGTTGGCGCAGAGCCTGTTCATGCGCGGCCTGGTACGAGATGGGGGTGTACGCGGGACTGAGACCGGCCAGCGTGGTGTTGAAAGCGGAGAATTCGATGGCAACACTCATCCTCAACTCGTCGATGGACGTTGCGGTTCGAGCGGCCTCGACGAGCTTGCCCGGTCGGACTGGAAGCGACGAGGCAAGCTCCATGAGAGCCGACGGCAACTCAGCCAGATCCGTGGTGGCACGGGCGTTGTCGACGATGGCGTCGGCGGCCGCCCGGCCTGCCCAATGGACGAGCACCGGGTAAATGCGCCCGATGACGGCGTCTAAACCACCGTCAAGCCGGATGCGGGTCGCCTCCACCTGTGCGTTCGTGAGCCGCAACGCGTGTGCGAGATCCGCGTCACTGGGATCTGGCTGCTCGTTGCCACCCAGCTGCAGGCTGAGGACAGCAGCTCGGAGCCGTTCGCGAAGACTGGGAAAGCCGACGGCGACGGCGACCTCTTCGACGAGCGCGACCAACGCCGGACCTCGAAGTTCGGAGGCGGAGGTCGGAGAGAGGATGATCGGATTGACATCGTCAGGTTCGGCGAACAGCCCGTAGCTAGTCCCAGGAAGCTCGGTCGGCCGGTCGAAGAGGCTCAAGCCGAGGCCGGTGTACGTTTCGAGTCGCAAGCGCCGCAAGCCGCGCGCCAGGTCGTCGAAGGCACGCTCCCGCAGGGTGAGGCGGTGACCATAGTTGGCCGCAGCTGCGACGAGCACGGCCATCCAGCGCAGCCGCTCCAGCAAGAGCTCGTTCTCATCAGTACCCCCGGTAGGGGTGACCGTGACCGATGTCTCGTCCGCTATCCGCACCGAGTCGCCGAGCACGCCGGTGAGAACCGCTTGTGCCCTCTCCAGATCGGCATCGACGAGCAGGACGGGAAGCTCGAGTTCGTCGAGAAGGCGCCGGTGTAATCCGTCTCCGGGAGAAGCGAGATACACCGTGACGCCGTCAACGGCCAGTTCCGCAGCGGTGCGGACGCTCAGCCGCGCCCCTTCCTGCAGGACGAAGTGCATATCTTCCATGCCGACGAGGTTCGAACTAGGCCTCTTCGCGACGGTCGACCACGCACGCATGTAAGCGCGCGAGAATTGGTCGCGCTGGTCCTCGCCGACAGCACCTGCCGCCGCTGCTTCTCCGAGGCTGCGAACCAATCGCACCGCATGGGCAGGGTCGGACCAATCACCGAGCCCGGCAGTTTTGAGGGCTGTGAGCACCTGTGGGTTCTTGTCGAGGAACAACCGGGTGGCTCGGCTGGCCAACGGCGCGAAGGCAGGCTCGGCGTCATCGGAGGACAGCGAGAAGTGCCACAACTGGTCGGGCCGAGCGAACGCGGGTCGGCCTGGCCTCGGCGCGGTCGGCAACCATGCGGCAGTGGCCAGGAACGCCGCGAGCGGAGTCGGTACGGTTTGACGATCCTTGTTACCAGGACGGTCACGATCCCAGTTGAGATGAAGGCAATTCGCATGCCAGTTGGCAAGGCCGTGCAAGAAGAGACGGGCGTAGGCCGCGCGGGCAGGATCGGTGAGTTGTTCGGCTATCGCCTGTCCCATCGCCCAGACCGGTTTGCGATCGGCGACGTACTCCGTTTGCGGGAATTCGATGCGACGCGGGGGCATGCTGGCGAGATATGCTAACCATTGTTCGGCGATGGATTCTTGGACGCGGAGGCGAGTGGCGAACCTCGGTCCGCTGAGTGCCCAGCCAACCAGTTTCGGAGTGGCCGCGGACGTGGCGCGCAAGGCAAGTCCGGTGCCGACCCCGATCTTGCTGAGGAAACGTGACCATGCCGTGCGGTCGTCCGTCGGGCGGACCAGGTCTGAGACCGGTTCGACAAGGCCGTCTGCCAGTTCGGCGAAGCCGCTGTCCACCTCGCGGGCGTCCTCGATGACCGTGATCAGGTCGGTGGAGTCGCGGCCATCCCAACCTGACCCGAATGCTGCCTGACTGGCGCGAACCATCTTGCCAGCTGTACTCGGGACGCGCAGATGTAGCTGTTTGAGCGGATATCGAGGCGGAATCTGTCCGTTTTGCTCGAGGCTGAACAAGAACCGGAGCGCGTCGCGATGGGTCCGCTCACTCTTGGTACGAGTCAGGATTGTTCCGACATGGTCAAGGAGGCTCCGGATGTCGTAGCGGTCGGCAAGATCTGCTTCGAGAAGGAGGGTTCGTCCTGCTGACCCGAGCTGTTCGGCGATCGCCGGGTGGAGGTAGAACAAGTCTTTGCGAAGTGATGCGGGAACAGCAATGGGGGTGTCCTCGCGGGCAGGTGGCAAGAATGCGGTGACCCGTCGGCTGCTGCTTCGCTCCGACGGTGGGAGTGATGCGATGTTGGTCGGCCGCAAGTCGCCTGCGTCGTCGACCAACAGTGCTCGGCCGCGCAGAACGTTGGCACCGGATACGGGGAATATGTCGGCAAGGTCGTTGTACATACCTGCCCACAACGTGGCTCGGGAGGCCTCACCGCTTCGCCGTCGGGTTCTGGCCGGCTTCTTGGCGACTTCTCCTTTACGGCCTTTGGTCGGACGAGTGTGGAGTGTGCCGCTCGTGTCGTCGTATGCGGACGGCCGCTCCAAGGTGGCGGCGATCCGCTCGACGAGTTCGGCCAGCGTGCCCTTACCTGGGCTGAGTGACTGATCAAGCAAGTAGGCGAACGCTTCCCAACGATCCACGCGATCGTTGCCGAGCCTGCTATCGAGCAGACAGATTCCGCTTTCGGCGGCCCGGGCCGCGGTGAGCACCGTCAGGTTCTGGCCCGGCCAGCGGTAGGTGTCGGAAAGCGATGCCCAGCCGAGCGGATGATCGGCGGTTACTTCGATCGGGACGAGCCGGCGCTCGGCAAGTGGACCGCTCCCGGTCCGGTCGGCGGCCCGAGCGAGCCGGTCCGTGTGGGGGTCGTCCCAACACATCAGATCGCTGACCCACCGGCGCGCCGCTGTGAGCCCGGACGCCTGCAGAACGGCCGCCGCGGTGAGCGCTGTCTCGGCGGCGACATCGAGTAGCAGGTTGTTCAGTGGATGGCTTGGATCGAGGTCGGCACGGTCGATTTTGGTGAAGAACGGGGCGTTAAGATGCCCGGCAAACGGGGACGAGGCCTTGTTGCCCATCGGCAGAAAAGTGAACATCCGCCCGGTCACTTCACCGTCCGTAGGCACCGCGAGGGACACGACGGCCTCGTCCCAAGTATCCCATGCGGCTGACAGTTTGTTGCCGTGCCGGGCGTCTTGAACGGCTTCGCACAGCCTCGTTGCGGGAACGGCGATGGACGCGATGGTGTAGTCGCCGAGCTCACCGAGGTTCACCTGCGTGAACGACATGTCCGGCGCGGTGATGGCGCTGAAAGTTTGCTGGGTGCGGGTGAGGGACGTTTCGACGGAGTCGCCGTCCTCGTGCCGAACGATGGTCAGCGCGGTGATGCGTTCCAGGAACAAGAGTGTCGGTACGTCGCCGCCGATGAGGTTCGTCGCTTGGGCGAGCGCCGCCATGCGCGCCTCGGACGAATCAAGTGGCAACCGGATGATGGTGACATGCCCGGCGGAGACGAGCTTCCGGACGGCCGCGGGGACCGTGTCGATGGGGACCGGAAGCTGGAACGGCGGGAACTTCTCGTCGGCACGGCGAGCGAGCGTCTCGTCTCCCTGTGCGAGGATTAGCAGGTCAGCGAGATCGGCGAACCGGAATGTGTAACCATCGAGGTTGCCAGGTAGGCCGGCCGGGTCAGCGCTGTAGATCTCCGGCCTGGTGCATACGGGCAGGATGCTGCGGAAACCAACGCCCTTATGACCAATTCCCTGGCCGACCTCTTTCGGACTGCAGGCCAGTTTGCACAGCCCATTCATCGTTTCGTAGGTGAACGGCGTCCCGAAATTGGCGACGTATACAACGCCGTGCAGGCCCTCATCTGCGTCGATGACAATCGTGATGCGTCCGTCGTGCTTGTCCGCCGGATGGGCGTCGTGTGCGTTCTGGAGCAACTCGAGCAGAAAACGGCCAGCGTACTCGTTACCGGCGTGAGCCGAGGCGGCGCGCAACTGCGCGGCAGGGTCCCACAAATCCGTAGCGGCGAACTCCGCGAGTACTTTTGCGGCGTACGCGACGATCTGGTCGCGTGGAGCGGAGGCCGAGTCATACGAGTCACTTCCAAGAGCAGCCACAAACTGAGACTACCGGGTAACCAGCGTAACCGCCTTGACCTACGTGTGTTTGGTCGACTATCCGGGGCAAGTTGCTAACTATCCGCACGGCTGCACCCGCCTAGGCGGGACTCCGAGCACGACAGGACCGGCGAGTCGGCCTAGACATCGCTAGAGAGCATCACCAGGCAAGCTGCTGCTACACGCTGGTCGCCGGACGGAAGGTGCCGACGCTTCGCGCACGGCGAGCCACATGATTCGTAATGACATGGCCAAACTTTACTTGCTCGGCGAGAGATCTATCCGAGCTTAAGAGGCTCGTTGCTCATTCGGTTACCTCCCGGGTTCTGGCCCACCGCACCAGCACGTAACTGCCGGTCTCCTGGCTACCTGATCGAATCTGAAGTCTGGTCTTGAAGCAAGCAACCCAACTTGGAGCGTTCTTCGTCACCGCGTACCGCTTCGGGCTCAATGAGCGTCCTCAGAGGGCGCTATAGAGGTACGGGACGAGATCGTCCGTCACATACCGTCCGAGTTACCTGTCGGCCGTCCCGTCAGACGTGACTACTTTAAAGACCGGCCGACCTGCGGAAACGATGCCAGTGACGGCTGTGACGGCAGTCCTGATGCTCGTCACGATCGCCCTCAAACGACGCTTGCAGGCCAGCATCCGAGACGTCGCTCGTTTGAAGAGGAGTTGTGGCAGTGGCTCAGCGCTGCCCGCCGCGTGAATGCCGACGTCCCGACCCTGCTTCAGGACCAGTTGACCGCGGTGCGCCGTCTTGACCGTCAGCTGGGGGCCTCGACAGCGCACGAAGAGGTTTCGACCAAGGTTCGCCAGATCACGCGCCTGCGGTCGCACAGCCTGACACCGGTGGTTCGGAGCCAGCTCGGAGCCCTGCTCGCCGAGTCGGCACGCTCGCCGGTTGGCAACAGCTCGACATGGGGTTCGTCGGCGACTCCTGGCAGTTCTACGAGCGAGCCAAAGCGGCCGCCCGTGAGTCCGGTGACGCAGCGTTCGAGGTGCACACAATCGCTGAACAGGTGTTTGTGCTGCTCGACGTCGACGAGACGGCATAAGCCGTCGAGCTGATCGGTGCCACCGAGCGAGCGGCGGGCTCAGCGCGTCGGCGGCCGCCTGCTCAGGTCGTGGCTCGCCGCCGCACATGGCGAAGCCCTCGCAGCGGACGGGCAGCGCTCGGCGCGCCTGCGCGCCTTCGACCGCGCCGCGGGGTTGCTGCCAACCGATGTGTCCGCGGTGGACGGTCCTTACGTCGTGCTCGATCCTGTCCATCTGGCGCGCTGGAGCGGCCACGCGCTCGCTCGGATCGGCGAGCCGGACGCGGTTGACTTGCTCTCCACAGCGTTGAGCCGTCTCGATCCGACGTTCACGCGCGCGGAGACGGCGTTGAGAGTGGACCTGGCGCCGGCGTTTCTGGCAATGGGCGAGCGCGTCGAGGGACGCGCGCACGCTCAGCGCGCCCGGGCATTGGCCGTCGAAATCGGTTCTGTCCGGCAGCAACGTCGGATCGCTCGGCTCGGCGGCCCCAGGAACTGAAGGGCGGTACGAGCGGCGGCCGCCAGCCCGTAGGCTCGCGGCGTGGCTGACGAACATGGGTCGTGGAAGACGTTCGGTGAGCGGCTGCTCTACGACAACCGGTGGGTCAAGGTCGGGTTGACCGACGTCGAGGCGCCGAACGGCGAGCGCTGATGAGCGTGCTTGGCGGGATGAGCGAGCCCGAACGGCAGCATGTTCAGGCTCGCGCGCGGGCCGCGATGGACGCTCAGGTGGTCAATGAGGGACAACACCAGGGCGGCCGGGGCGCCGTACGGGTATGTCGTAGTGGACGGCGGATCGCACCCGAACCCGCGAAAGGCAGCAGAGGGATTTCGGTTGCGCCTGCTCGCCCTCGATGAGTCGTGCGCCGCATCTTCGCCGAATACCTCGTCGGCAATGGAGACCGGGCGATTGCCAACGGACTGAACCGACGGCATCCCCTGCCCGTCGGCACGGCGACCGGACCAGAACCGGCACCGCCTCGCCGACGGCTGGCGAGGCAGCACCGTGCGCTCGATCCTGGAGAACCCGCGCTACACCGGCTTCGCGTTCTTCGGACGGTGGGCGCGGCAAGAAATGCTGCTTGATCCTGACGACGTCGCGGCCGGAAACGTCGTCCGTTTCCGTCGCGCCAAGCCGGACAAGGTAGTCCGCTCCCGCAAGCCCGCACATCCCAGGATCATGTCTGTCCAGGACTTCACGCAAACGCAGTTGATGCGGCGAGCCAAAGCGGCTGGTGGACTGCGGACCGCGCGAAAGACCGAGCGCCCTGGCCGGACGGTCAAGTACGCGTACCTGTTCCGTGGACTTATTCGGTGTATTGCCTGCGGACGGAAGATGGAAGGCAGCCCGCAAAAGCACGGCATGTACTACCGCTGCTCGGCAAGAACCCTCACGCCGGGTTCGCCCGCGTTGCTCACGCACCCGCCGACGATCTACCTCAAGGAAGAGCCACTGCGGGACGCGCTGAACGAGTGGATCGGCGGCCTGTTCGACCGGCAGAACATCGCACAGACCGTCGAACAACTCGTTAAGGCTCAGCCGACACCGAAGACGGCGAACGATGGGGCCGCACGGAAGCTACTGGAGGATGCGGAAGCCAGGCTGCAGCGGTTCCAGAACGCCATCTCAGCGGGCGTCGACCCATCGGCGGTCGTCGAGGGGATCAACCGGGCACAAGCCGATCGGGCAGCGGCTCAGGCGGAACTGATGAAGGCCGGCGAGCCAGCGGGGCCCGGCGAGGCCGAGGTCTACGCGATGATCGATTCGCTCGGTGATGTCGGAGCCGCGCTCTCCGGCGGCAGACCGGAGAAGCTGGCGACGCTCTACCGCGAGCTACGGTTGGACCTGCGGTACGACAACGAAAAAGAGACCGTCTGCGCGACGGTCTCTCCTCGGGTGAATAATGTGCGTGTCCGAGGGGGGACTCGAACGCATGTTCGTAGCATCCATGCGCGGGATGCGTGTTCATGCGACGGACCATAGCGTCGCCTGAGGACGAAGCGCCAGGCGCTGTGTGAGTTCGAATCCCTGGTGAGATTCCGGCGGCAATCACACCAATCGTTCTGCCTGACGGACTGCTGATCCGGGTCGACGTGTTGTTGGTGATGGAGCGTCGGCCGCGGGGGAGCGCGCGGTGAACGCGATGCGTAGGTTCGAGTCTTCGGCAGCGCACCACACAGACGGTCCCGCGTCTGAACAGGGGTTTTCCGCGGGGATGCTGCTCATCGAGGGCAGTTTCCGGCTGGACAACCCGGGCGGTGGTTCCTGATGGCTACTCCGGGCCGGACCGCATCACCCGCTTCGGCGACCATCGTCCGAGTCGTCTCGGTGATCATGGGAACGGTCGTCGGGCTCACGTTCATCTTCGGCTTCGACAACGTCCTCAGCCTGGCCCTGCGGCTGGGAGTGCCAGTCTGGGTGGCGCCGCTCGTCGCACCGGCGGTCGACCTCTCGATCCCTCGGCCTCCTGCTCGGCATGAGGCACCTAGCACTCACAGGCGCTTCGCCAGCTGTACTCCGCCCGGCCCGCCGGCTGCTGATCTTCGCCAGCGTGGTCACGCTGGCGCTGAATGTGGCGGAGCCGCTCGTGGCGTGCGAGTACGGGAAGGCCGCGTTCGATGCCGTTGGTCCGCTCCTGTTGATCGGCTGGGCTGAGAAGTCGGTGCTGGCTTGTTGCAGGCGATCCGTGCAGCGAGTCAGGCCCCCGGCCCTAAAGCCGTCGTCGGCCTAGTGGATGCGGCTGAACAGGCACAGGAGAAGTTGGACAGCAAGCGGGCCTGCGGCCGAATGCCCACCGGGCGCCGAACTGGATCGAGTGGCCGGAACACACAACTACGGACAGCGGATTCTCCGAAAGTGGAGGACCGAGGAAGGTTGGCAGCTCAACGATCGCGGGCGCGCAGCGGCGATCAGTCCAGCAACGACGGCGCGACGGTGGTCGTTCGTTCGGGTCCGCCGTTGTGATGCTGATGGGTCGCCGAGAAGTCGTCGAGGCTGCTGGTAAGGCGGTGTGGTCGTGATGCGGCTCACGGAGTGGCTTCCTCTAGACCTTGCATGCGTCTCGGGCAGGGGAACTGGTAAATCAGCAACGGAATACCTTTCTTGCAGCGCGAGTCAGCGCGACGTAAAGCACCCGATCTTCGAAGTGGTCCTGTCTCAGGCCTGCCGACAACTTGGCGGCCTCGCCGTGGGTGAGTCGTATGCCGACGACCGGCCATTCGCGTCCCTTGGCCTGGTGCACGGTCAGTCCGGCAACGAGGTGGGGCTGGTTCATGCGACGGGCCAGGGCCTGTAACCGGCTATGTTGTACCGCCTCTCCCTCCCCTGGAATGCGGCTAAGCCGCCGAGGACTGCCCAACAGCTTGAGGATGGATCTAAGCGTGTCGATCGCCGCCGCTGCGGCCTGCGCGGTTCCCGGTCGAAGTCCTTCGAGGACCGCCCCGAGCAACGCACCGTTGTCGCGGACCTTCGCCGGATCGAGGCCGAGCAGAACGGCGGCTTCTTCGGCGTAGATGGCACCACGCCCGAAGTGCGCCTGGACCAGTCGGTCCAGCAAGAGGGCCACCGCGGCGTCGGTCTGGTTGTCCAGGCGTCCGAATGACAGCGGGAGGACGCAGTCGGGTCCCGACCAGAGCTCGTTCCATTGGTGTGCGAGCACGACATCGCAGGCACCTGCCCCGGGCGCGATGTCCAGCGTGATCGGCTGTCCGGTTCGCGCTGAAGCGGCCAGGCCGGCCATCTCGGGGGTTTCGAACCGGAACGACGCGGTGACGGGGAACTCTTCGAAACCCACGTGGTCCACCAGTTCGGGCACGAGGTCGGGGCGGGCGCCGCGAAAGTCGTACAGCGCTTGCCACGGGTCGCCGATGACCGTCGTGTTTAAACCGGCCGAGGCGGCCAGGCGGACGAGATCGAGGTCGAGCTCGTTCGCATCGAACACTTCGTCGACGATGAAGGCCTTAGTGGTGGCGGAGAGGTAGCGTGCCACCTCCGCACGGAGCTCTGGCCGGCGGAGGACAGCCGCCACGACCTGCCGGACCTCGGTGTGCGTGCACCGTCCCGAGGCAAGATGCTGGTGGAACGGCTCCTTCCTCCCGATCTCGTACCCCGACCTCGTGACCTTCCGGCCGGCGGAACCGACGACGGTGCCCCGCAAGACTGCGATCCGCCGGAAACCCATGTCCGGGGACAGCCAGCGGGCCCCGGTCTGACCCCGCCAGGTGTCGAGCACCGTCAGTTCGGTGTGCTCGCCCGGCCAGGAGATGATCCCGCGGCGCAGGAGAAAGGTCAGGATTTCGCAGTGCAGTGTATCGAGCGTGACTGCCCGGTGGGGCCAGGACAAGGCGTTGCCGCCCCACCGGCGGCGGATCCGGGTGGCCAGTTCGCCACGCGCCGACCTGGTGAAACTCAGCGCCAGGATCCGGCGGAGGTCGGCCGATGAGTCGTAGCGCAGCACGCCGAACCGTTCCGCGGCGACCGTGGTCTTGCCCGAGCCCGGCGCCGCCACGATGAAGGCGCGTGCCGCGGGGCTCGTAGCGGCAGTTCGCTGCTCAGAGGTCAGCGGCGAGCGGGTCGGCATCGGCGGCTTCGTCTTCGTCGGCTGCGTAGAGGAATTCGTACATGTCGGCCACGTGCGCGGGGACCACGATCGCTCCGCCGGCTTCCACCCGGCGGAGCAGTTCGTCGGCGAACTCGAGAGCGAACTCCGCCTTGTGCCGCTTCCCGGCCTTCGTGGCGAAGTACGCGTCGACCGTCCTGGGCGTCAAGGGGTCGGGCGGTGTCAACCTGGCCGCGGTGAAGGCCTGGCGCACTGCCTCCTCGTTGCCCGAGGTGACGGCGGGCTCCAGGGTCGGGGCGTTGTAGAAGCCCCGGACCACGGCGGCGTCGCCGTCGCGGAGCCACGCGGTTTCGGAGAACACGTCGGGTGGCCGGGTGTCCGTATCGGTGAACACGGCAATGCGTCGGGCGATCTCGTGTCCGGGCGCCGCCAGCAGGTCGACCGGCCACTGGCCCGGCCGGCAGCCCATGACGGTGACCGTGAGGGACTCGACGAACCTCCGTTTGAGGTCGTCGGAACCGGCCCAGGCGCGTCCGAACTGCCTGAGAATCGCGCCTTCGGTGACGCCTTCGGTGATGATCATGCGCTCGGCGAACAACGCCGCCGAGCGGGTCGCGTCGAAGTGCAGCCGGGCCATGCGCAGGGTGCGCTTCTTGTCTCGGATGGGCATCGTCGCCAGGACGCGCGAAACGCGTCGGCCGTCCCGCTCGCGCCGGAGGATGACCAGTTCCTCGGGGCGGCAGGCGGAGATGATGTCGCCCGCGTGGCTGCTGATGATCGTCTGGAGTTCCGGTCGTGCGGCCGTGATTTGGCGCAGGTACCTGGTCAGGCCGTGTTGCAGCTGCGGGTGCAGGTGCGCCTCGGGCTCCTCGATCACGATGGTGACGTGGAACCGGTCGGGGAAGAACGCGTCTTCCCGCGACTCGGCTTCGGCGTCGCGCTGGGCCGCGCGTTCGTCCTCGGTGGGCTCGTCGGTTGCTTCGCCGGCGCTCGGCTCGGAAACGTCCGGTCGTTCGCTTCCGTCGGGGTGAGCCAGGTCCGGGATGGCGGCGAGGGTGACGGCGATGTGCAGCAGGTTCACGTAGCCGAGGCCCGAGACCTCGAGTCGTTGGGCGAAGGCCCGGTCGTCGATCGTGCCGAGCAGCAGTTCGAGCACCCTGGCGAGGTAGGCATCGTCGACGACCTGGCCCCCGACGAACGCGAACTGGTGGCTGACGCCCGAAGACAGCGCGCTCAAGTGCCGGCGGACGCGTTGCTCGACGGCTCCGATCAGGCCGGTCGTGGTGAGAGCGTCGAGTAACCGCCCAGCCTGGGAACGGAGATCGACCAAATTCCGGTGACCGCTGCGCGCTTGCTGCTCGGCTCGGAACAGCTCGATCAGCACCTGCGCTTCGCGGCGGGCCAGCTCGTCGAGCGGGTTGCGGTAGGCAGGCAGGTAGATGAGCCGCAACGAGTCGAACTCTTCCGGCTGGTCACCGACTGTCCTCGCCCGGACCCGGCCGAGGTTCCGTTCGAGCTGCCGGGTCCAGAACGGCGCGGGCATGGCCATGTTCTGCAACATCTGCCCGACCGGACCTTCGTCGGCGCCCTCGCCGGAGTCGAACGCGTACCGGACGTCGATCTGCCGAGGCGGAGCGACGCCGAGCGTGGCGACCGTCGGCCGCGAGATCTGGGGGAAGCTATGCGGGTGCGCGAGGTACAACGCGTCGGCGATGGTGCTCTTCCCGGCGTTGTTGGCGCCGACCAAGAGCGAGAAGCGGCCAGGGAACTCGCACACCAGCTCTTCGTCCGCGGCGGCCCGGAACCCGCGCACCGCCACGCGCTGCAGATACATCTATTTCTCCTCCCACTCCGTGATGGAGTTACGCGGCCACGCGGTGCCGGGCGAGTTCGGCCAGCACGACCTGGTTGGCCTCCCAGCCGTCCGGGAACTTCGCCGGTACCGACAGGTGCACGGGGTCGGTCGACGGGTGGCTGTCCAGGAGATCAGTGATGCCCTCGCGGGAGACGACGATGCAGGCCTGCCGGTGGCGGGAGGTCAGCACGCACAACCGCCCGGTCTCCAGGTGGAACGCGGTGGCGTCCCGGCGCCCGGACAGCGGGTGCACGACGATCACGAGCTCGAACTCGCGGCCCTGCAGGCGGTTGGCAGTGTCGACCGCGACACCCGCCGCGTGCGGGCGACCGGTGCGGGCGAGTGCTATCCGGACCAGGTCGGCCTGGTCGCGGTGGGCGACGCCGATCGCGATGTCACGGGCGTCCAGCACGCGGCCGCCGGGGTGGCGTTCGCAGGTGGCGACCGCGCCGCGGTCCAGCGTCCGGACGGCGAGGTCCGCGGCGGCCTGGATCGTCTCGGCATCGGTGCGCGGGACTTGGCGGCGGGGGAGTTCGTGCAGTGCCCAGCCGGTCGAGAACGCCATCGCCAGGGTCTCGTCCAAGGCCGTGCTGCCGAATCCCGCGGTGCCGAAGTCGAGCGCGCGGACGCCTTCTCCGGTGCCCGCGGTAAAGCCGGCGAAGGGGTAGAAGGCCCGGGAGACGGTCGGGGCGGCGGTGGCCGGAAGCCGCCAGGACACGGGCAGCCGGTGCACGGGAGTTCCGGGGTTGTGTTCCAGCATCACGGTGACGCCGTTGCTGGTCGGGTCGTAGGGCAGTCCGATCCACCGTTCGGTGTCCAGGACGGTGAAGGGGTCCAGCTGACCGGGATCCCCGACGAACAGGCCGCGCTCGAACCGCTCCACGGTTTGGAGCAGCACGTCCGAGCGCATCTGGTACGACTCGTCCAGGATCGCCCACCCGAAGACCCCGTCACGGACGGTGGCCCACTTGGCGGCGGTGCCGACGACGATCCGGCAGCCGGCTAGGTCCGCCACCCGGGTCGCGACGACGGCGTTCGCGAGGGCGCCGATGGTCGGCGGCGCGGTGTAGCCAGACCCGCTCAGCCGGCCGATCCTGATGTCTGGGTGTGCCCCGGCCAGACCGGCGACCAGGTCGTCGACCTGGTTGTTGGTCTGGGCGACGACGATCGGGCGCTCGCCGCCCGCGACGAGCTCGCCCGCGGCCCGGACCACGAGCGTGCTCTTGCCGGCGCCGGGCGGTGAGTCGACGACGACCGCCCGCCGGTCGGCTCGCGCGAGGTCGGCCAGGATCGCGGTGGTCGCCGCTTCGGCGGCTGCGGCCGGGTCGAAGCCGGCGTGGTCGTCAGCGGTCATCGCCCCACTCCTCGGTGGCGTCTAGGTCGGCTGTCACGGGGTCGACGGACTCGGAGTCCTCCGGGTCACCGGCGTGCGTCCACGGGATGTGGTCGCGGTCCGGGAACACCGGGGCCGGCCGCCAGCCGGGGTCGGGCAGGTAGGCGATGTGCTGCCCGATGGTCGGCACACTGCCCTGTTTCGGGGTGCCGCGGTTGCCCATTCCGCCGGTGACCTCCACCGTGACCAAGCTCGTCTCGCCGTCACGGACAGTCGACACGATCGCGGCCTTGTGCTGGGGTGGCATCGTCGGGCTGATCAACGTGGTGTCGTCGGCCAGCCGGACGGGATCGAGGGTGTGCACGACGACCCGGGGCCTGGGCACCCGCCGGTTCGCCGGCGTCGTGACGATCCGGCCGGGTTCGGCTTCTACGACCGTTCCGGCGAATGCCTCGCCGAGACTTCGCTGGTCGGCGAGAACGTACGGGTCGTCGAAGGCCATGTCGGCTTCGAAGTCGGCTAGTGCGCGTTCCAGCCGGTTCAGCCGCTGGGCGGCGCGGATTGCGCCGTCCCGCTTGGGCTGCGGCCGGGCGTCATCGGTGGCCAGGTAGTCGGAGTAGTTCGTGAAGGAGTCGCGGTCGCGATCGAAGCGCCTGGCGGCTCGCGAAGCCTCGGGGACTGCGCGCAGTAGCGAGATGGCGTTCCACACCAGCCGCCAGGTCGGGTTGATCTGCTCGGAGATCAGCTCCCGCAGGTCTTCCTGGGCGTCGGCCAGCGCCTGCTGGTCCCCGGCCGCCCGCGCGGTGTCGAACCGCCGCATCGCGGGCGCGAGGTAGGTGTTGTCGAAGTCCGGCGACGTCGCCGGCCCCGCGGGCGGGCACACCGCGGGGTTCTCAGCGTCAGCCATGGCTTGCTGGACGGTCTGCCCGTCCGGGGGTGAGATCCAGGCCATGAGCGAGGCGAGGTTCTGGTCCTCGAGTGAGCTCTGGCCGGTGGCCCAGTGCTCGCTGAGCAGGCCGGTGACCGGCAACAGCATCGAGGTGCCCGCCTGCTCCGCCGTGTCGACGAAGAACGTCAGCCACTTCCCGAGCTCGGGTACGACTTCGGGCACCGGGTACGGGCCGGTCGTGCGGCGGAACCGGCACATGCGGCCCAGGTCGCCCAGCGCCTTGATCCCGCCGGTGTTGGGCACCAGGAGCTGCGGAGCCGTGGTGTAGCGGGTGCGTCGTTCGTCGCCGCGAGAAAGGTCTTCGCGGTTCCCACGGCAGAAGTCGAGGTAGTCCAGCACGATCCGGCCGAGGTCGGCGGCGAACGCGAACCGCTGGTCCCGGTTGCGCGGCTGGTCGACGACCAGCAGGGTTCGCCTCCGTCGGCTATCGCCGACCAGCACCGCCAGCGGCGCACCCGCCTCACCAGCCATCGTCAGCGGCACGACCACCAGCGGCCGATCCGACAGGCGCCGATGCCGGAACCGCGTCAGCGGCATCGCGGTCATCGACTCCATCGCCTCCACGTGCGCCAGCGCGGACACCCGGCTCATGAGGCCGCTCCCGCCGCGCCGGGGAGGTCGAGCAGTTCGGCCCGCAACCGGGCGGCGTGGCGCAACGCGGTGGCCATCTCGACCTGGTCGTCGGCCGGGGTCAGCGTCCCGCGGGCCAGGCCGAGGGCCATGGTCGCGGTGTCGAGGCCGCCGAGGGGCTCGCGCACCGCCGGTCCGAGCACGTCCAGCGACGAGCCGTCCCGCGCGCGGGAGCGGCAGAAGAACGCCATCTCGCAGTGGCTGAGGCAGTCCGGGAAGTAGGTGGCGGGCACCTGGTCAAGCGCCTCGGCCAGTTCGTGGGCGGGCCGCTGCGGACGGCCGGTGTCGTCGGCGGCGAGGTCGAACGTCAGGCCTTCGGGCAGGAGATCCACCAGGTCGCTGATGCGCTCGATCCGGGCCAGTTGCCGGGTCAGGGTGGCGACCTGCTTGCGTGCGTCGACGAACGCCCCGGTCGGGCGGTTGGTGAAGTCCTTCGGCGCGACGAGCACGATCGTTTCGGAAACGGCGCCGGGGCCGACGCCGGCTTCGGCGAGCATGGCCCGCAGCGCGATGATGTACGCGCAGGCTTGGGTCGTCGCCGACCGGACCTGCGCTGGGGCCGCTTGGCCGTCCACGATGGGGAAGCTCTTGATCTCCACGACGTGGAAGCGGTCGCCGATGCGGAAGGCGACGAGATCCGGCTCGAGGAACACCGAGTGGCCGCCGACGACGAGCCGCAGCATCGGGTGGTCGTACAGGGTGTCGGTGCCGTCTCCCCGTGCGGCCGCTGTCAGCAGCTGGGCGGTGCGGGCGTGACGGGTCTGGTTGCTGCCGTCCCCGCCGACGTCGTTGAGGTCCTGGTACCCGACCTCCGGCAGGGTGAGCTCAAGGGTTTCGCGCAGGACGCGAAGCAGCTCCGCACAGCCGTCGGCCTTCACCATCGCCTCGAACATGTTGCCGCGCACGATGGCGAAGCGAGACTGGCCGAAGGGGGTCGGGTAGCCGGCGTGGGCGGCGATCGCGGCCTTGTCGGAGCCGGAGGCGTCCAGCACGGCCCGGAGCGCGCAGCGGGGGTTGTTCTCCAGCGCGGCCAGGGTTCGCGCGTCGTGGCGCTTCCGGGGTGCGCTGCCGCGCAGCGCGTCCAGGCGCTGGTCGGGAGATGTGATCACGGTGTTCGGTCCTTGCGGTGGTGCGACGAGGTGCGGTGGAGCTCGGGGTCAAGCTTCGGCCTGACGACGGGTTGCGTCGTGCAGCGGCGCGCCGAATAGCTGCTCTTCGTCGGTGAGCTGCCTGCGCGCTCGCCGAGCGGATTCGGCGCGGGTGGCGTGGTCGGTGTCGGCGTGCACGTCCAGTTCGGCGTGCGCCGCGTCGATCACCTGGCTCGGTACCGGCGTGCTGTCACCGGTGGCCGGCTTCGTGCTCGTTGCGCCGGGGATGTTCACGGCGAAGCGCCAGAGCAGGCGCAACGCCGCCGGGCTCGGTGCGGCGCCCGGCGAATCGGTAATGGCGCGGATCGCCTCGGCCACGTGGATGGCGCCGGTGAGGAAGGCGGTGCGTGGCGACAACGGGCCGATGATTCGCTGCTCCAGCGGCCAGGTGCTGATCGTGACGAGCGCTCGCGCTGGGGACAGCAGGTCGTGCGTCAGGGCGGGGCACAAGTAGTACGGTCGCGCGCCGGGTGCGGCGCGGTAAGAGCGTTCCTCGTCCCGACGCAGGCTCGAGAGCTTTGACGCGGACAGTTCGCCGGGGAAGAACGCCTCGTGGACGCCGACGATGAGCTTGGGTGCCGCCGGGGTTTGCAGCAGCATCAGCGCCCGGTGGGCGTGCTCGCGCGCCGGAAGCATCGCCCCCTGAACGGTGGGCGGGACCGGCGGGGTGTTAGCCCGCTCGGCGGCCACTGGGTTGACAGCCGGATCGCCGGTGTCGACGAGAGCGCTCCAAGCCCGTTCGGCACGGCGGAGCTGGGCTCGCAATTCGCCGACCCGCTCGGTGTCGCCCGCAGTGGCCGCATCGCGGATCGCGCGGCGCAGCTTGGCGATGTTGTCCTCCAGTGCATCCAGCGGATCGCTCATGATCGCAGCGTACCAGACTTCCAGAAGTCTCCAGACTTTTCCCGAGAAGTCGTGTACGGTGGGCGCTGTCACACCCACAGACGCGGCCTCGGACGTCGCCGTTACTCCCCCAGGGAGGCTTCCCGTGACGGGACGCGTGTTCCACACCTCCGATTGGCACCTCGGCCGCCAGATCGGCCACCACCGGCGCGACACCGAGTTCGACGCGGTCCTGACCGAGATCGTCGAGATCGCGGCAGAGTTTCAGCCCGACCTGATCGTGCACAGCGGCGACCTGTTCGACGGGCCCCGGCCGAGCCTGGACGACATGCGCCGCGCCGCGCACGCGCTGCGGCGGCTCGGCGACATCGCACCGGTGGTCGTCGTGGCCGGCAACCACGACACCCCCTACGTACTGGGGTTCGTCGACTACCTGCTCACCGACATGGGCACTCGAACGGGCGGCCAGGTCCGGGTGCGCTTCGCCACCGAAGCGCGCCCGGACGGGCTCCTGATCGCCGAGTACCCGGCCGACGGCGGAGAGCTGACCCTTCGCGTCGGAGCGCTGCCGTACCTGCACCCGAACCGGTTCGCCTATGACTTCACCGATCCCGCCGCGGCGACCGCGACCTACGCCGAGCGGATCCGCACCGTCCAGGCCGACGTCTACGGCCGCCTGGCCGCCGGCCGAGGCCCGCGTGACGTCCTGGTCTTCGCCGCCCACTTGTTCGTCGAAGGGGCGACGCCGTCCTACTCCGAGCGACCGGTCTCCATCTCCTCGGACTACGCCGCCGGCGCCGCCGACATGCCCGCCGTCGACTACGGCGCCCTCGGTCACATCCACAAGCCCCAGCGCGTCGGCCGTGCGGGCTTTCCCGCCCGCTACGCAGGAAGCCCACTGCAGCTGGACTTCGGTGAGTCGCGTGACACCAAGAGTGTCGTCCTGGTCGAGATCGTGCCGGGCAAGCCGCCGCGGATCGAGCTCGAACCGCTGACTTCCGGCCGCCGCCTGGTCCAGCTGACCGGGACGCTGGAGGAAATCGCGCTGCAGGCCGGGCGCGTCGGCGATGCTTGGGTGAAAGCGCTGGTCGACGTCGACGTCCCGACCACATCCTTGGCGGAGGCGCTCGGCGGGATGCTGCCGGACGCGACGATCGTCGACATCGAAGAACGTCGTCCCGGTGCGGAAAACCGGGTACTGGACCGCACGGCCTCCACCGCGGACCTGCCCGGTGTCGAGGACCTGCTGCGCGAGTACCTTCCCAAACGTGGCACCGCCGGACCCGCGCTGGACCACGTGATGGCGACCTTCGCGGACCTGCGGGCCGAACCGGATCCCGCGGCGCCGGCGCAATTCGCCGAGGAGAAGCTGCTCGCTGCGGCCATCGCGGGAGAGGACCTCGACGGCGTCGGCCTAGCCGGCCTGCTGACCAGCGCCGCAACCCACCGGTCGGAGGTCGCGCGATGATGCCCGTGAAGCTTGAACTGGTGGGTTTCCGCAGCTACCCGAACCCGGTCACCGTCGACTTCACAGGGAAGACTCTCGCCGCAGTGCTGGGCGACACCGGGGCCGGCAAGAGCAGCTTGCTGGACGCCATCACGTATGCCCTGTTCCGCAAGAGTTCCTGGGACGGCAGGGAGGCTCGGCTGCTCGTCGCCGACGGCGCCCAGGCCATGCGCGTCACGTTCACCTTCTTGCACGACGGGCAGCGCTGGCGCGTGGACCGCACGCTCAACGTCGCCAACGTCAACGCCGGGCGGCATCAGCTGACCAACCTGGACACCGGTGAGGAGAGCGATGGCGCCGGTCCGGTCGATGCCCGCATCCGGGCCGTGCTGCAGATGGGCTACGAGACCTTCTTGCGGGTCGGGCTGCTGCCCCAGGGCAAGTTCGACCAGTTGCTCACGGCCGCCGACAAGGAGCGCACCGCGCGGCTGCGGGAACTCTTCGGTACCGACACCCTCGAGACCGTGCAGCATCTCGCCACCCGTCACCGCGACAACCTCAAGGACCTCCTCGCGGAGGCGACGCGCAAGCGGGACCGCATACCGGACGATCCGGCGGAGGTCGCGGTGGCAGCCGGTGCGGCGGCCAAGGCCGCGGAGGCGACCGTCAAGCGCCTGAACGCGGCCGTCACGACTATCACGAAGCTGCGTGGAGAGGCGCTCGGCGCCGCCGCTGCCGTGGACGCCGTCGACCAGGCTGCGCGGTCCTTGGCCGAGAGCGCGGTGCCCGACGCTGTGTCCCTTCTGGACACCCTCGAGACCATCGAGGCCGGCTTCGCCGGCCGCAGGGAAGCCCTGGACCAGCGCGCCGAGGCGGCCGCCGAGCAGGACCGCGAGCTGACCGTGAAGATCAAGGAAGCCGACGAGCGCGGTGAAGGCCAGGACGCGCTTGCGAAGGCCGCCGCGATCGTCGACACGCTCGCAGCCGACGCGGAAGGGCATCGGGCCGAAGGCGATCGCATCGCCGCCCGCGAAGACGAACTCGCGGCCGAAACCGACGCCATCGCTGCTGTTGAGGACGACCTGGCGAAGCGCGCGGAGCAGGCTAAACCCCTGACCGAAGCCGCAGCGGTCGCCGCCCGCGTGAGCAAGCGGCTCAAGGTTGAGTGCGCCACCGCGCGCGTCCGCATCGCGGCGGCCACGGCGGCAGCTCAGCAGGTCGCCCGGGCTGCTCGAGCCGGCCGCGCCGCCGCTGAGGAACTCGATTCTGCCCGCGAGTCGGTCACCCCGCTCGCCGGGGAACTCACTACCACCGACGCCGATCTCATCGCCGCGGAAGAGCGAGCCGACGCCCTTCAACTGCTCGATCGGGCGGCGGGCGTCGCCGCCGAAGTGCATCCGGGCGACGACTGCCCGGTCTGCCGGCGACAGTTGCCCGAAGACTTCGAACCCGTCTCCCCGGCGAGTACGGCCGAGGTCCGGGCCGCGAAAGCCTTCGCGCGCAAGGCGAAGGCCCAGCGGGAACTTGCTGCCGGTGCGGTCGCCCGGGCAGAAGCCACGGTCGTCGCAGCCGAGACATCGGTGACTCGACACGCAGAAGAACACCAGATGGCCCAGGGGGAGGCGAGCCAGGCTCTTGCGGGGGCGGTTCAGGTGCTCGCCGGCCTGGCGTCTCTCGCGGGTGAAGCCGAGGGAACGTTCGACGCCGAAACCGCGTCGGCGACGCTGACCGCGGCCACCGCGGCCTTGGCCACGCCGACGGACACCAGCTCGCCTGATTCTGGGGAGCTCACCGAGCCCGTCGTCCTCGCGCTCTCCGCGTGCGAATCGGCCGCAGCCGACCGCGCCGAGCGGCTGGGCGCCGACGCGATCCACCGCACCGCGGCGATCGAAGCCGAGCGCAGCACGCTGGACGGCCGCAAGAGCACCCATGAGAACGCGATCAAGGACGTGAAGTCGGCGTCAGCGCGGCACACGCTCGCCGTGGACCGCACGACCGCCGGCATCCGTGCCTTGCCCGTCCGGGCGCGGGCGCTCTTGCCGGCCGACGCGATCGACGTCAGCGTTGATGGGACGCACGCCGCGGCCGCCGCGATCGTCGACCTGCTGAAAGAGGTCCAAGGCCTGCTGCACGCCCGGGAAAAGGCACACGAGGAGACGGCCGCGGTCCTCCTCGGGCACCGCGCCCTCGACCAGGAGTCCCGGGCCGAGGTGGACGAGCCGCTGAACACACTGCGCGGCCGCCTGGTCGGCTGGGCGAACGCCGCCGCGGAGGCGGTCGTCCACCTCGACGCCCGTTATGCGGACCTCGTTCCGGAGGTCCCCCAGACCTCGGGAATCGCCGAGATCCGGACGTTCGCCGCGACTCTGTCGGACGCCGCCGCGACGCTGTCCCGCGAGCTGGCCGACGTCGGCACTGCTCACGAGGCGCGCGCGAAGGACGCGAATGCGCGTCTCGGCGAGCACGCCGTGGCGCTGTCCGACGTCGACGGGTTCGACCCGGACGCCGACCTGACGGAACCGCAGGCACTTCACCCCCTCATCGCTGCTTGCGCGACAGCCGCCGAGAAGGCCAAAGTCCAGCGCGAGACGGAGGCCACGGCGCAGGCCCAGATCAAGCCCGCTGCCGATCTGGACTTCGCCATCGCGGCCGGCCAGGCCCGCCTCGACGCGCTCGAAGTCCTGCGCAGCGAGCTCGTCGACGCCAAGTTCCTCCGCCACCTCACCGGGCTGAACACCCGAGCACTCCTCGGTCTCGCCAGCCACCTGCTCGGGCAGTTGACCGACCAGCGGTTCGGCTTCGCTGACAACTTCGAGATCGTCAGCCGCGGCTCCGGCGTCGCGCACACCCCGAACCGGCTCTCCGGCGGAGAAAAGTTCCTGGCGTCGCTCGCTTTGGCGCTGGCGCTGGCGGAACTGCACTCCCGCGGCGGCCCCCGGCTCGGCTCGCTGTTCCTCGACGAAGGCTTCGCGGCTCTCGACACCGCGGCACTGCAGGTCGCTCTCGACGTCCTGCGCGAGCGGGCTGGCAGTGACCGCCTCGTCATGGTGATCAGCCACCTGCACGCCGTCGCGGAAGCGGTCGACGACGTCTTGTGGGTCGAACGCGGCCTCGGCGGGTCGACGGCGCGCTGGCTGACCGCGGCCGAGCGCGACGAACTCGTGCAGTCCGACATTGCCAGCGGGCTGCAGACACTGGCGCAGTAAGGAACAGGAGGTGCGCCGTGCGGAAAGAAGCCCGTCTGCTCAAGGCCAAGTCGCTGAACTCGCTGACCTTGAGCATCGACCACTTCAACCGGCCGTGGGACATCGGCCGGACCGACGCGGTCCTGATGTTGCTGGACCACTCGTTCGAGATGCTGCTGAAGGCGGCGATCCTGCACCGCGGCGGGCGGATCCGGGAACCGGGCGAGAAGAACACCATCGGTTTCGACCAATGCGTACGCCGCGCCCTCTCGACCGGGAAGATCCAGTTCCTCAACGAGGAGCAGGCGTTGACCCTGCAGTCGATCAACGGTCTTCGGGACGCCGCGCAGCACCACCTGTTGGACATCAGTGAAGGACATCTCTACCTGCAGGCCCAGTCCGGGATCACGCTTTACCGGGATCTCCTGAAGCACGGCTTCGGTGAGGAACTGCGCGACGTCCTCCCCGATCGCGTCCTGCCGATCGCGACGATCGCGCCGCTCGACCCCATAGCGCTTTTCACGGAAGAGATCCACGAGGTCGCGCGCCTCCTACAGCCGGGCAGGCGCCGCGGTGCGGAGGTGACGGCCAGGCTTCGCGCGTTGTCGATCGTGGACGGAGCGATGCAGGGGGAGAAGCTGCAACCCGGCGAAGACACGTTGCGGCAGCTCGGCCAGCGGATCGGCAGCGGGATCACCGATCTCGACACGCTCTTTCCCGGGATCGCGGCGGTCAGGTTCGTCACCGAAGGCTCGGGGCCGATGATCAACCTGCGGATCGTGAAGAAGGAAGGAGTGCCGGTAACGCTCGTGCCGGAGGGAGGCTCGGGTTCGAGTGTCGTCGCGGTGAAGCGAGTGGCTGAACTTGACTACTACAACTTGCGATTCACCTCACTCCGCAAGAAGCTCGGCATCACCACCAACCAGACGACCGCACTGATCAAACAGCTGGCCATCAAGGAGAACGAGGACTACGCCAAGCTCATCATTAGTACTTGGTGCTACTCGAGGAACGCCTTGGAGCGACTGAAGAATGCGCTTGACGAAAAGCCTGTCGAAACTTGGTGGCAGGAATACCGGCGTTCGCGGTCGGCCTAATAAGACAGCAGTTGACCCAGTTAGGAAGCCGGCGGATCCGGGGTGGTTACTTGACGATCGCGGCCCTGACGGAGGTGTAGCGCCGGGACTGAGGCCGATCAACTCCCGTCGGTGCTGTCGAACGAGATCTCGTCCGCGGGTGGGACTGCGCGGGAAGACGAGGTGAGGGGTGAAGGGGCGGCCGAGGCGCAGTCATGACGGCGAACGGCAGAGCATAGCCGCTGAGCAGGGTGTGCTTGAGAACCGACTGAGCTTTCGGGCAGGAAAGGAGCCAGGCGTTCGTACCTTTTGCCATCGCGAGCATCACCTCCCCGACAGAGACCACCACTGGGGCTGTGCCGCCTGCGCGCTCCGCAACGCGGTGACGGCGACGTCTGGTACGACTTGAGCACCTACTGGTCCTTTCCTCCCGCCAGAGGATGCATCGGCAAAGGCGCCGTCACAGCCTCCGGGTGGCTGCTGTTCACCGGCACGGTGCCTTTACCGCTCGATTCCTCACGCTGAGGGACAGCTCGCATTCGCGCGGTGTCGGTCCTGAGTGCATGAACCTGTTGCCTCCGTTTGTCATCCGGCGCGATGCGTTCGAGGAGGTGGAGGTGGGGCTCCAACGGCGACCAGTCCACCGCGATCTTCTCGAGGCTTTCGACCAGATCCTTCGTGTAGGAAGCAGTACCCTCAGGCGAATCTGGCCAGGCCATGAGCGGTCGTACTCCGATAGCCAAGTTGCGGGCCTTGACCATGAGGTGGTCGACCTCCGAGGCGACGTCGTGTACGACGACGTAAAGCCGATCCCAGGCCGCTTCGCGATCGGCTTTGGCCGCGACGGTCTCGTTCTTCGCCGACGTTTCCTCCACTAGGGCGTCGGCGAGGGCCTGCTCGGCGAGCCGGAGATCGGTCAGAGGCCGTGCTTCGTGTTCCTCCCGCAGTGCAGCGAGACGGTCGGCCTTCGGGTTTTCGGCGTACAGATGTGCCAGGAAAACCACCCAGGGCAACGCGAAGAACAGCAGCATGAGCACGAGGCTCATGGCCGATCGGAGCGCGTCGTCGCTGGCCGGCGCGGTGCTGAGCCGGGCTGCGGCGGCACGGGCGAACGCGAACGAGGCCATCAGCAGGATCAGACCGGCCAGCGTCGCGACACCGTGCCGTTTCAGCCACTGCGTCACGACTTGCCAGGTCGTGGTCGGGTTGCCCGGCGGCGAGCTCACCATCCCGGCACGTACCCGCGCGACGTGCTCGGCGAGGACGTGCGCGGCCACGATCACCACGATCGGGCTCAGCAGGCCGAGGAACAGGCCGCCGGGCACGCCGACTGCGAGCTGGGCGATCCGCGAGCGGGTCAGGTCCAAACCGGTGATCGTCAAGTACACCTGGAAGAAGAACAGCTCGTCGAAAAGCACGATGACGCCGTCAGCTGTCCGGGCGATCAGCCTCCGATATCGTCGCTTGGCCCTTGTCTGCAGGGCGTCGACGTCGATGTGCTGGTCCGGGTGCAAGTTTTCGGGCGTCGTTCGTTCTGGCGGGTCCGGGTGGGCCGTGAGCGGTGGCTCCTGGTCGGGAAACCCGGGCGCGTCGGCCGGCAGGCCACATCGGTGCCGGTGGTATCGCACGTCCTGGCGACGTCGCCTGACCGTTTCGGATGCCTCGGTCTGTCGGCCTTCCGCGACTTTGGTGCGGGTGTCAGCCTGGTTCAGGTCGGCGTCGGCGGCGGACAACCCAGCCGCGTTCTCTTTGACCAACGGCCAGAATTCCGCCTCGGCGTCTCCGAAGAAGCGGCGGTCGCTGAAGATCGGTTCGTGTTCGGTCCGCCGTGACTCGCGACGAGCCAGTTCACGCCACGCGTCGGTCCGCCATGCCCGCACCCGGCGGGAGTATGGCCGGTTACTTCGCCAGCGGGCGTACCAGGACGGCATCGGAGGTGCAGCCGACTTGGCCGGCTTGGACTTCTGGCGATCGGTCATCATGATCAGCCTCCGCTGGGGATGGTGATGTCGAGGACGATGCGGCGGTTGCGCTGGGCGTTCTGCTCGATCAACGCGCCGTTGGCAGCCAAGTCGTCGACAGCTGGGTCGTCACTGCCGACACCGCGGATGGTCAAGGCTGCCGCCGGTACCTGCTGTGAGGTGAAGAAGTCGGCGACGGCCTGAGCGCGTTCGGTGGAGAGCTTGTACCGGCCGACGATCGGCCCCCAGCTGGCGGTGTGGCCGGTGATCGTGGCGGTTGCCCCCCTCTTGAGCAGGGATTTCAGGTACGGGGCGAGCACGGCTTGAGACGAGAGCATCAACGCCGGCGAGTTCGGCGCGAAGAGCGCCTGGTCGGACAGCGAGACGCGGCCGCTTTCGGTGACGGGCGGCGATGCCGGCGGCGCCGGGCTGAAGGGGGCGTCCGTGGGTGGCTCCGAGGCTGGTCGGTCAGCCGCCGGGCCGACACTTTGCTGCAGGTCGGGATTCGTCACGCCGGCCTTGGTGAGCAGCTTGCGCCAGAGGTCGACGAGCCAGTTCCGCTCACCTTCGCTGAACTGGCGTTTGCCCTCACTCGTCTGGCCGAGCCCCAGGACGTGCACGTCGACGTCCTTCAGCGCCGGGATCTCCCGACCGGCGGTCACCGCGTCGACGACCGACTCGGTGGAGGCATCGCCGGCGATCGGCACCCGCAAGTCCAAGGGCCCGGTGTTGTCGAGACCGTTGGCCAGCGCGACCACCGTGACGGGTCCGTGTCGGGTCCCGATCTGCTGGCCGACCTTCTGCAGCGCGTCCAGGAGACTGCTGTCCGGTACCCGGGGAACCAGGCCGGTCGTCCACTGGTCCAGGCACCCGGCGACCTTGTGCACGTAGCTGTCCCGGTCAGCCGGGACGTCGGTGCGGTAACGGACCACGCGGTTGCTCCGTGCCCAGAAGGAGTTCACATCGGTCCGCCCCTGGATCATCCCGATGTCGACGATGACACGGCCCTCACCGTTGTTCTTGTCCAGCAACTCGTGGACCGTCCGCTCGAGACCGGCCGGGGTGGTGGTGTGCGGCGCGTCCGCGGTGTGATCGGCGAGGATCACGAGCCGGGCGTCCGGGTGGCCGGTGTCCTCGGCGGACGCCTGGTACGGCGCCAGCAAGTCGTCGCAGCCCGGCGGATCGATGCCGCAGGACGCGAGGCTCACGAAAGCCGCTACCAGCGTTACGACGATCGCGGCGACAGCCGCGATCAAGATCCGCACCGGGCGCCGGCTACGCCGTTCAGGTGATGTCATCGGTGTTCTCATTTCATCCGTTCGCTACCCCCGTAGGGCTGGCGGCGATGCTAGGAAGAGCGTCCGAAGACATGGGGTCAGCGGAACGGACTGGAAAATGGGCTTAAGCCAGTGAGCCGAGCGCCGAGCGCGGACGTCGCGGCCGAGCTGGTAGCGGAGCACTACCGAGGCGAGGACTACCGCGATACCCGGCTTGACGTGCTCTGCGAGATCCTGAACCTGAGCAAGGGAGCCTTGAACAACCGATTCGACGGAAAACGTCCGCTATTGATCATGGCGGCGCTCTTCGCATGGCGCCAATGGCCGGGTCGGTCGCCCGGAACGTGCACCTCGATCAGCCGAGCTCGCACGGTGATGCACGACGGAATCCGATCCGTCGCCGAATTCCTCAATCACGAGCGCGCACTGATGACACAGTTGGTTATCGGCCTCGGCGACCTGTCGAACTACGAAAAACGTGGTGGCGAGACGGGCTGGAACTCGGAAAACCTGGGCGATCCGTGGGCCCCGGTCCTCCGCGAAGCTCGGCTGCGAGCTCGCTGGACCGGATTCGCCGGCCTGTTGGGCAGCCACACGGCGGCCGCAGGCCGCGCTGTGGGCCAGCTCGACGCCGCAGATCACGAGTCCACGGGAGCCGCTCTGTCCGATTTGGTGCTGCGCACTTGGTGGCAGAACACTCAAGCCTCTCCGACCACGATCGCGGACCAGCTCGTCGGCTTGTGGTTCGACGGGTGCTTCGCTGCCAAGTTGGGGTCGTGGGTGGGCCGGGCCGACGTCGCCGAGATCCAGGCGCGCCGTTCCCTGCGGCCGGAGCATGCGCCCACATGGCGGGTCGCGAGCCAGGCGGAGCTGGGCACGGCTCTGATGTCCGGCCAGACCTTGTGGCGCCGGGCGATGAAGGAGCTCGACACGGCGCTGGCTGAGCACCGGCGGATGGATCCCGTCCTGCGCGGCCAGCTCAGCCCGTTGCTGATGGCGAGCTTGTACAGCAGGGTGGGCCAAAGTGCTTTCCAGTTCGGCGATTTCGTGCGGGCCGAGGCGAGCCTCGAGCAGGCGCTCACGGCCGCCGAGGCCACCGGAAACGATCAGGATCTCGCGCGGGCGTGTACGAACCTGGCCGACCTGTACCTGAGGACCGACCGCGTAGCCAAAGCCGTCGAGCTCGCTCGCCAGGCCGTGGCGAGCAGACCGTTGCGTCCCCCGTTCTCTTCCCCGGTGCCGCGCCTCTGGGACAACGCCGTGATCAGCAGCGCCGTCCTGGTTCGGTGCGAGCTGGAGGCCGGCCGGGTGATTGACGCCGTCAACCGCGCGCGCGACCTCGTCGCCGTGGTGACCGGGCACGACGGACGGACCGTTGCGCCTTCGGGACCGGCCGCGGCCGCCGCTTGGTCGTGTCAAGGCCGGGCTCTCCTGGCCGCCGGCCATTCGGCGGCCGCGCTGGAGTCGCTGGACAAGGCCGCGACCGTCGCCGACACCGCGGCCGGTGTGAACTCGCTGCCGGCCCGCCAAGCCCGCGTCCTCCGGGCCCGTTGCTTGCTCATGCGCGGCGACGTCGGGGACGCCCGTCTCTTGCTGGAGGCTCTGGCCGAGAACGAGGAGTGGATCGCCGAGAACATGTCGTTCAGGCATGCGCTGGCCGTACGCAGGTGGCTCGGGCTCACCCAGCTCGCGGGCGGCTACCCCGACGCCGGCGCCGAAACGCTCACCGTCGGGTTCGCTCAGCTCGCCGAACACCACCTGCCGACGTCCGATCGCCTGGTTGTCGACTACCGGCGCGCTCTGGCGCAAGCCGCCGTGGCTCAGGGACGTCCCGGAACCGCCGTCGCCGACCTCGCTCAGCTCGTCGACGAACAGCTGTCGGCTCCTCCCTTGCCTCGGCGCCTGAGGCTGCTGGCCGACCTCGGCGAAGCGTATGTCGCGGACGGTGATCCCGACCGAGCGCTCAGAGTCTTCCGCCAGGCTCTGGCCACGACGAAGACCTCCGGAGTCGACGGTAGCCACCCTGCGATCTTGGCCATCGCGGTTGCCCTCGCCGAGCTCTCCGGCGCGGACAGCGATCTCGAAGCACTGCGTCACCTCGTCCGGCCGGCACTGCTGCGCCACGGGCTGCGGACCCTCGAAGAGGGTCATCCTCTGGTCCGGCGAGCGGACGGCCTTCTGGCCCCGGCCGGCAAGGCCGGCCGGGGCCAGAAGCAGCTGCCTCAGTAACCCACGAATCCCACTGATCGCCAGAGTTCGAAGAGCTCTTCGGCGAGCTGATCCGGCACCGTTCGGCAGCGGAATCGGCGTCCGGCCAGAACGAACGGCCCCGCGACGTACGCCCCGGCGAGCGTCGGCAACGTCGAGAACTCAGGGTTGCTCAGCGCGACGGCCTCCGCCATGGACTCGGATTCCGGCATGGCGACGGGACCCCACGTCGCGATCCCGGGTAGCCGCGCGAGCCGTTCGATGAGTCCGGCCTGCAGAACGCTCACCTCGTCTGACTCGGCACTGGCGGCAAATCGGATGATCTCCAAAGCAGTGGCGAGGCCCTCGGCGATCAGCAGACCGCGCCCGAACTGGAGTCCGGCCGGATTCGGGCTTCGGGACAAAAGGTCCAAGTGGGTCCCCACGTGCAAGCCGAACCAGACAGCAAGCTGCGGCCTGCCTACCAGCCGTGGGGTCGCCGTGAACACCGGCCCGTCGTCGGTGGCGAACCACCCGCTCCAGGTCAGCCCGGGCGGCACCCACAGGTTCACGCAGGTGTGGTCCGCCACGGCGGCGGGCCGGACCGGAGACACCCTGTTCAGCTCCGTGCGCAAGGCCGTAGCAGTGGTCACGACACGGGACTCCCGCGCCGCCACCGACGCGCCGACCGAGCGCCCGTCCAGGATCCGGGCCAAGCGCACGGCGGCAGCGCGCACCGTCGGCGAAGCGACCTGCGCGCGTGGCCGGTCCGGCCCGGGCGTCGGTCCACGAAGGGTTGGCAGGTCAAAGGCCGTCTCCGCCAGCGTCCGCAAAGCGTCCAGCCGTTCGGTGAACCGCCAGGTCGCGCTATGGATCGCGCGGGTGGCCCGGATCGCTGAATTCGCCAGCTGATCATCATCGGTGACCAGCGACTGCAGGAGGAGCTCCGCCAGCCCGCGGGCCTGCCAGTCGCGGCGTTCGACGCCGCGGGCAGGCACGTCCATGGCCAGGCCGACCAACTCGGCGACGCGCCGCATCACGCGTCCTCGCCTGGCAGTTCGGGCCCACCCCACAGCCGGACACGCAAGAGAAATCGTCCGGGGTCGGTGAACGCCGTCCGGCCGTGCAGCACCCGGTGGTTGCTGAACACCAGCAGGTCATCGGTACCTAGAGTGACGCGACGCAACCCCGAGGCCGCCTGCAGGTGCGCCTGCCAGGCGTCGGCGACCGGCAGCAGGGCGGCGGCGGCGACCAGGTTATCCCGCCGCCAGCGCACGCGGTCCGGCGCCAAGACCGCGAGGGACTCGGTCGCCGAGCCGCCGAATTCGTCCGGCGGCTGCCAGGTCCACTGCGGCTGCCCCAGCTCTGCCGCGATCTCCGGCGACAGGGCGACCCGCGCGTCCTGGTGGTGCAGCAGCTCGCTGACGCCACCGTCGGACGCCGGCCGAACGCACAAGAGCGCGACCAGGTCTTCCGGGTGGGCTCGATATGCTGCGTCGGTGTGCAACAAGGCGGCCCCCGAGCGGACGCTGAATGTCGCCCCGGGCCGGCCGGTGACCGGCCGGACCGGCCACACCGCCACACCGCCGTCACGCTCCGACAGCCGGCCGAGCGGCGCCAGCAAGCGGCGCACCCGTGCTTCGTCGACGGTCACGCCGTCGGTGAAGCCACACTGGCGAACCACGGCGTACCCAGCGGAGGCCACGCACTGCCGAACGTGCCCCATCGCAATCGGAATTGTCATCGTCAAACCTCGTCGCGCCGTGCGGCCCTGCTTCCCCGAGAAGCAGAGGACAACCACGACGCGCAGATTTGAGCCGTTTTTGCCCGTTTTTGCCTTCTCTCGATTTTCCGTGCGGTGCCGAAAATCGAACTCGGCCGAAACGAGGGCGCGTGCCTGAGGAAGACCCGCTCACGGCAGCCCGCGAACGCCGCGAAGAGGCAGCTCAGGCGGCTAGCGACGCCGAGGACAATCTCCGGCAGGCCAGCATCCGCGCCAAACAGCACCTGATGGCCTCCGATAAAAGCCTGAAAAGCATTTCTGCCGAAATCAATGTTTCCCGGCCCGTTCTCAGCGGCCTCGCGCCAAGTCGCAAAACCGGCGAGTGGAAACCGAATGCACCGGAGATATACCAGGCGGTCGACGCATATACCCGGCGGGCATACAACCTCGCTGCACTGCGAAAGCGATACGACCTCGCTCTGGAGACGCTCGGCCGGGCGAACGCCGACCTCGATCGCATCGAGGCCCGCACCGACGTGGGACGCACAGAACGTCCACCCCACGTCGGTCCGGATCGATTCCCCCTGCCCGACCTGCCGCCGAATTTCGTTCCTCGGCTGGCGAAACGAGCAGAGGTCGTGCGAGGACTGATTGACTTGCGCTCACGTGGCGCCACGGCGCTCGGAATTACGTCGGCTGCCGATCTGCACGGTACGGGCGGTTTCGGCAAGACGACCCTCGCGCTGGATGTCGCCCGGCAGCGTGAAGTGCGGACGGCGTTTCCGGACGGTATCGCCTTCATCGAGATCGGGCAGCAGCCCTCGGTCGCAACGCTCCTGTCCGACTGGGCAGCGCTCCTGGATCCCGCCGTCGGCAGCTCGCGGTTTGGCTCGCTCGACGCGGCGGCCGCGGCGTTTACGCGCGCGCTCGGCGACCAGCGTGTGCTGCTGATCCTGGACAACGTGTGGAAAGCCGAGGACGTCGAGCCGTTCCTCCGCGGCGGTCCACACTGCGTCCGCCTGGTCACCAGCAGGCGCAGCGATCTGCTGCCGACTGGTGTCACCGGTGTCGACGTCGATCGCATGGAGCCCGCGGAGGCCATGGAACTGCTGCTCGCCGACGTCCCAGGCGCCACGTCCGACGATGTCTTCCCGCTCTACGAACGCAGCTCGCGGTGGCCGGTCGTGCTGGGTCTGCTCAACGGTGTTCTGCGCGGTCGCGTGGCCGGAAACGTTCCTCAGTCGCTGACCGAGGTCGTGGCTGCTCTGACCCACCGCCTGCAGCAGCACGGCGTGTTCGCCGCCGACGACCTGGCAAAAGACGACGAGCGAACGGCCTCCGCAGTCCTGGAACTCAGCATCGACGAGCTCGCGACCCGGCGATCCGCGATCGCGCGGGAGAGGTTCGTGTCGCTCGCCGCGTTCCCCTCGAGCTCCTTGATCGACTTCGTCGTGCTCGGGCAGCTGTGGGGCTGCGACCAGCTTGTCGTGGCCACCACCTGCGACGACTTCGCCAACCGGTCACTCCTGGAGACGCGGGACGCCACCGGGGTCCGGCTGCACGATGTCGTCCACGAGCACCTCCTGCGCAGCCGCCTGCCCGAGGTGCGCCGGACCAACACCGATCTCGTCGGCCTCTTCCGGACCCGGTGTCCGGAAGGCCGGTGGGACCTCATCGGCAGACCCGACGAGCACTTCCTTAACCACTTGTCCTATCACTTGATCAACTGCGGTCTGGAAGACGAACTCGACGCGCTGCTGCGCGATCTTCGCTTCCTCGGCCGGCGCATCCTCCAAGGTGGGCCGGCGCAGCTCATGGACGACCTCACCACTGCTGACACCGCGTTCGCCCGGAATCCGTATCGGCTCCGGTTCGAGCAACTGCTCCAGTTCACCGGTCAGCTTCTGGTTCGAGGCAAGGATATCCACAGTGTCGCCGCCACCCTCCACAGTCGAGCGGTCGGTGCTGGCCTCGCGGACTGGCTGACAGAGGAAGCCGAGATTCTCAGGAACGGTCTCGTCGCAACACGTCCGCTGCCAGACGAACGCGACACCCGGCTGCTCGCCATCGCCGTCGGGCACACGGAAGCGGTGAAGAGTTTCTCCTGGCGTACGGACGGCGACCGATTCGCCAGCGGCTCCGCCGACCGGACGGTTCGACTGTGGACTCGATCCGGGAACCCGGTGGGCACTTTCACCACCGAGAACGAGGTGTTCGCCGTGGCTTGGAGCCCTGACCGGCTTCTCATCGCGGCGTTGAGCACGCCGAACGTCGTGTCACTGATCGAGCCGATTCATGGCGAAGTCTCGACCTCGACGCCACCCGCCGGTGAACTGAACTGCCTCGCGTGGTCACCTGACAGCCGCCTGCTCGCGCTGGGTACCGACGGCAGGATTCTGGTGTGGGATCCATGGCGGCGAGTGCTCGACACTGAGCTCGGCTTGCCGAAGCTGGGAAAAATCCGCGCCGTCGCCTGGCACACCACAGGTCAGCTGGCCGCGCTTGCCGGCGATGAGCTCTTCATATGGTCTGATCTCGAATCGTCCGCCGCAGCGCGGCACATCGAGCTGAACATGCCCAGGCTACTGTCCTGGTCGCCCGACGGCTCGGCGATCGCGGTCGCCGGCGCGGATGGTCACGTGATCCTGATCGACGCGGCCGGCACCGCGAGGAGCGACTCGATCGACGGCTGGGTTACCACAGTGGACTGGCGTGCGGACGGAGACGTGCTCGCGGTCGGCAGTGATCAAGGTGCGATCGTGCTGTGGGGACCCCCCGAAACCGGGTCGGTGGACCTCGTGCCCAGCTCAGCGGAGCGCGAGAACTGGGACCGGCGATTCGGCCGGCAAGCGGGAATCGACCTCGGGCGGCACCGGGTGTCGGCTCTGGCGTGGCAGCCCGGCGGTACGCAACTGGCGGTCGGCGCGCACAACAAGGACATCCGCCTCTACGACCCGTCTCTCCTCTACGAGCCGAATCTCCAGAACCAGATGAACTGCGTCGCGTGGCATCCGCGGTTGCCCCTGGTCGCGGCCGGCTCGTACGAAGGTGAGTTGCTGCTGGTTTCGACGACGGAGCCGAACACGAGATGGACGTTCCCCGCTCATCCGGCAGACCTTCGTGGCACCGCCTTCTCCCCCGACGGCCGGCTGCTGGTCACCGTGGCAGACGACGGCGTGGCGTTCTGGCAGCTCGCCGAGGGCCCTGACCTGCAGCCGCTGACGACGAACGTGCGAGTCGACCGACCGAGCGCCGTCTGCTGGGCGCCCTCGGGCGAGCTGGTCGCCATCGGCGGGCACAACGAGGTCGCACTGGTCGACCCGGTGAACTACGCAGTGATCCGCCGCGTCACCACGAACGGCCTCGTGAACAGCGTCGACCTCGACCCGAGCGGAGCCTTGCTGGCCGTCGGGACGGCCAGCAGCACTCTGACGGTGCACAACATCGAAACCGGCGACGTTCACGAACTGGAAGGGCACACAAGTACGCTGGGCGCTGTGCGCTGGGCGGGATTCGACACCAGTCTGATATCGGGCGGTTTCGACGGGCGCGCCCTGCGCTGGACGTTCGACGGAAACAGGTTCTTGCCTGCTGAGCTCGGTGACCACGAAGGGGCGGTCTGGGGGCTCGCCGTCGATCCGGAAACGAAGCGAGTCATCACGGTTTGCACTCCGGGTTCGCTCGGGCTGTTCGATCTCGCGGCAGAGAAGCCGGTGCACACTCTGGTCGTTGACAGCGCAATCGGTTGTGTCGACATCGCACCGGACGGCGTCGGTGTCGTAGCCGGTGGAGCGGCGGGGTTGTATTTCTTCGAGCTGCGTTGACCACGACATCAACTGGAGCCGAGCTTCGTCGACAGGCCAGCCTTCGAGTGAGGCACACGGCGGTGCCTCACGATCCGCCTGTTGGGCGGTACCTGAGCATTGCGCTCGGGTTCGCAGCACCCGATATGACTACCTTGGCCAATCCTCCTTCGCCTCCTCGTCGAAGTGCGTCTCGGGGACCGTCAACTGTGGTGACACGTCAACATCAGGTTGCTCACCGGGACGCCGTCGGCTCCGCGGATCGATGTCGCGATACCGCGAAAGCCCGGATCTTCTGCTCTTGGGAGAACGCGAACCCCTGGTCCCGGATTTGCTGCAGCTCGCGCCGCAAAGCGGCGGCGCTCGGCCCTTCTCTTCGGCTTCGGAAGACGGACCGGCCCGCTCATCCAGCCTGTGGGGGCCGGAAACGCTGTCATGGGTGCTGACCAGCTGGTTCGTGGTATGTGGGCGGGTGGTTGCTGGAGTGACGGTGCCGTGGGTCATGATCACGTGCTGTGATCATGAGGTTGCTGTATCTGCTGGTGGCGCGAGTATTCGGGTGGCTGGTGCTGTGTTCGCGATCTGATGGCGCCAAAGACGTGGAGATCCTGGTGCTGCGTCATCAGCTCGCCGTGCTTCGGCGCCAGGTGGCGCGGCCGCATTTGTCCTGGGCTGATCGCGCGGTATTGGCGGCGTTGGTGCGGCTGGTGCCGAACTGGCGTCGGTTGCGGTTGATCGTGTCGCCACGCACGATCCTGCGGTGGCACGCGACACTGGTGCGACGCCGGTGGACCTACCGGCGTCACCCGGGGCGGCCACGCGCTGACCTAGCGATCCGCAGGTTGGTGGTGGAAATGGCCAGGGACAACCCGTGGTGGGGTTACCGGCGAATCCACGGCGAACTTGTCGGGCTGGGGCACGCGATCGCAGCGTCAACGGTGTGGAAGATCCTCAAGGACGCCGGATTGGACCCCGCGCCGCGCCGATCGGGGCCGACCTGGAAGCAGTTCCTCACGACCCAGGCCAAGGGCATCTTGGCGGTGGACTTCTTCCACGTGGACACGGTGTTGCTGCGCCGGCTGTACGTGTTGTTTGTCGTCGAGCACGACCGTCGCCGGGTGCGCATCGCTGGGGTGACCGCTCATCCGACTGCGGAGTGGGTGGTGCAGCGAGCCCGGAACCTGCTGGTGGAGCTTGATGATCGAGTGGACGGCTTGCGGTTTCTGATCCGCGACCGCGACGCGAAGTTCACTGCCGCGTTCGATGCGGTGTTCGAGTCGGTCGGCATCGACATCCTGCGCTGCCCTGTTCGAGCACCGCGCGCGAACGCGATCGCTGAGCGCTGGGTGGGCAGCGTGCGTCGCGAGTGTCTGGATCGGATGCTCGTCGTCAACCGGCGTCATCTGGAGAAGGTGCTGGCCGAGTACGTCGATCACTTCAACCAGCATCGCCCTCATCGCTCATTGGACCAACGACCGCCCGATCAAGTGCTGGTTCCCGTCCGAATGACTGGCGTCGGGCGGATTCGTCAGCGTGATCGGCTCAGTGGACTGATCCGCGAATATCAGCAGGTCGCATGATGTGACACAGTTTTCGGACCCACACGCAGACGATGTCAGGTACATGCTCGGCGGTGCCTGGAAGAACTGGCCAAAGGAGGAGACGCGCCGAACCGTGGCTGACCCGGTGGACAGCCGACGATCACGAGGTGCATGCCGTACTCGCCGCGTGGCGGCACGAGATCTGAAGCGCCCCGTCTTCGGCGGGTGCCTCACGTTAGGGGTGCTCGGCGCCGCCCGGTGCCTGCTGGAGGCCGAACGCGGCGCACGCAGCGTTGGCTATCTCGCCGAGCAGGTCGGCGACGAAGCGGGACCGTGGGCTGGCCGGCTAAACCGCGTCCGGCTCAGGGGGCCGTGGCAGGTTGCGTCGCAGCTTCTCGATGATTTTCTGAAGGCGGTCTGTCGCATCGGAAAGGTCCGCCGCGGCCTTTCGATAGCCGTGGTGGACCAGGTTGTTCCGGAGATTTCGGAGCGCGTTGAGGTCGTTGCGTTCGGTCGGATCCAGCGGCATCTCGTGCTGTTTAAGGAAGACTAAAATCGGTGATCTGTACCCGACCTGAGCGGAGGACAGCTCGAGGTAAATGCGGATGAGGTTTTCGAGTTCGCTCCAATGGTGGAGGAACAGTCCCACTTCGCGGTGCGCGTCGTCACGGTCCGGCGTGCGCTGCGTATCAAGCCAGTCGGCCCTGTTCTGCACGGTCCGATAGACCTCGTAGTTCTCTGTGTTTTCCGCGAGCACAGCGTCGATGACCTGCTCGGCGAGCGGGCGTGCTTCCAGGTCGCCGTGGAGTACCTCGAGGTAGGGCGCCAGTTTGGCCGGGCCGTTGAGACCCAGCTCCTTCATGAGAGCGAACAGCAGGTCCACCCGACCAAGCCCGGATTCGTCCACCGGCTTTTCCTCGTCCGTCTTGATTTTGGCGAGTAGATAGGCGGCCAGTTCATAGTGGTTCCGGAACTCTCCTCCGCTGTCGGCCACTCGGCGTTTGCCGGCTCGCTGTAGGGTCTCCAGCGCGATCTCGCCGGCGATCACCATTCCGTTAAGCTGGTCGAGAATGGCGTATTCGTCCTCGGAGAGTGCTCCCGCGAGGGGTTTGTACACGAGATCGTGCTCCACTTCGGACCACGCGTGCATCAGCACGGAGGCGACTTGGATCTCGACCTTGGCTGCGGAGTAGCGTTGATCCGAGTCGCTGAGCCCGTTTTTCTTGAGTCGGACGCGGTAGTGCCGCGCGGAATATCCGGAGAACCGCCGTCCGTTGTCGTCATCACGGTTTTGGGGAAATTCTTTCGGGGAGTCGATCAGCTGGAACAGCCGGTGGACGATGGAGTCCACCTGGTCGCGCTCTCCGGGGAAGTACAGCGCGACGCGCACGCCGGCCAAGTCCGCGATGTCCTCGAAAACGTCGTCGGCGCAGGCGTAGTTTCGCTGCAATGCGCGCTGCCGGGCTTTGTCCTCAAGCCGGGTGACGTCTTTGGCTCGGGACGTAACCATGCAGCGTATGCCGGACGTGCGGAGTTCGGTCTCCAGCAGTTGGCGCACCAATCGGGCAGCCTGGTCGTAGAAGTCGTATTCCTTCACATAACGCCTGATGAAGGCTTCAACGACGTCGTCCATCAGTCGTCCGCTCCTGCCCGGCCGACCGGCGGGCGCTGGCTCGCTGTCTTTATGTTGATCGTTCGTCCTCGCGAAGTGTTACACATGGGGTGCTGTCAACGGCCAGGCAGGTACTGGAAGAGCGTGGCCAAATCGATTGCGGGCCGCGCGACCGTTCCCCGTAGACGTACATGCGACCTGCGCACCAGACACCACCGACAGTTCTGACTGTGCCTAGAGCTGCTTGGCTGATCAGGCGATGAACTCGCGGCGACTCATCCAAGCCGCCGCGCCACGCCTTGGCGTGACGGCGGGTACTTCAATCGGACTCCCAGTTCAGCGGCGGCGGCGCAAGAGGAGCGCCGAGAGGCCGGTGGCTGCGGTGAATGCGCCTGCGGTGACGTAGGTCGGTACAGGCAGCATGGCGAGAAGAATTCCTACGCCGATCAGTACCAAGGTGACGCATCCTGCGGCAGTCAGCATGAGCCGGCTGGCTCGCCGGGTCCGCTGATCGCAGTCCAGCACTTTGGCAGTGATCGCGACCAAGGGATGTGGTCGGCGTGGCACGCTCATGAAGTCACCGACCCGGGCATCGCTGGCGGCCTGGGGCTGGGCTCTAGCGTGCGCAGAATGAGCCCGGGTGGTTGTCGAGGCGGGTTCTCTCGCCCGATGTACCGGTCCGGAGTGGTGTGGGTGTCCTGGACGCGGGTGTGGCGTTGTGGTGGGTTCACGATGGAGACAGATCCATCAACGAGGCCGAAGACCGGATCCTCTAGAGCTTCGACGAGGGTGGGGATCGATGGCCCTTGGTCAATTTCGATATGCAGGTCGCGGCCTTCGCCGCCAGTCCAGACGTCGACCGCGTACGCGCAGTTGATCAGGCCGAACCGCCGTAAGAATGCGCTGCCAAGCGCCACCGGGCCGCAGCTGTGCCGGTGGAACTCTATCCCTGCGCGCTCTCCTTGGCTGAGCTGCGGGCTCGTGGTGAGTAGCGGATCGACGCAGCCGCTGTCGTAGTGCACGCCGCCGCGAATTTTGGGCCAGGTCTTGCCCCACCACTTGGCACCTGCGTTTTTGATCACCACCAGCGCGTCGGTGCGCGCTCCGGTGTGATCAAGGATTCGAAGATCGAGCGTATTCTCGTGCGGCACGATGCGCAGCCCAGGGACGCCGTCCTTGCCTCCGTGAGGCTGGACGGGTGTGATCATCGCGTGGAAGAACCACTGCATCGCCTTCTCATGCAACGTGATGATCAGTTTGTCTCGCCGTGGGCTGACTGTGCGAAACACCTGGTTCCCACGATAGGGCTCACCGCGGAGAGGTGACTGGGATTCCCGGATCATCAGCAGCAGCGAGGTTTCCAAGATCCGTTGGGCCGTGGAATGTGCTTCCGCTATGACCTTAGCGTGCGGCGTCGAGGTGACTGCTTTGCGGAGCTTGCCTACGTAATCCGAGTCAGGCTGCAGGTCTTCGCCGGTGTAGCGATTCCACAGCACAGCCAGGTCGAGCTGAACTCCCCGGTCGTCCGCTCGGTAGGTCTTCTGCCATACCTGCCAGTAATCGGGCACAGGCGTGTAGCTCGCGCGAGAGCGCAGGTAACTCTCCCGCGTAATCGAGATCTCTCGGAGCAACAGCTTGCTGCCAGGATCGTTGGGCACCGGCACGGAATCATCGAGGTCGTAGAGCTCGATGTTGTGTCCGCTGTGATCTGGGTACGGGCGAAACCGGCCTGGGGTGAGTTGGACTGCCCTGTGACTCAGCTTCTTCAGCACGTTCAGCCTCGATGGGGCATCTGGCCACTCGACCACCAGTGATTCCGTGCCGCGCACGCTGGACTTGACCCACCACGCGTCGCGGAAGACACCGATGCGGCGCAACAGCCCGCTGGCCAACGAACTCGGCCCGAACACCCGCGGCCGACGCGCCAGCGCTTCGGCCTCCGCTGGAGCCAAGCCGCTGGGGTGAGCGTCTGCCAGCATCAGTGCCGGTGATTGCCCAGCATCGAGGTAAGCCTGGGCCGCCTTCCACGCGTTCACCGAGATCCCCGTGAACACCACGCGAGCCCGCGGGCTGGAGTCCACCAACCACAGCTCGACATACCCCTGGTCGTCCCAGCGCACCCGGGTACCAGCGGTGCCGCTGAGGTCGGCCGGGTCGTCGGGAGAGACGATCGGCAACAGGCCTGCCAGCAGCGGGCCGAGTACGACCGGATGCAGCCGCAGCCGCAATTCGTCCGGATGCGGTCGCACGTCATCAACGAGATGCCCCAATCGGTAATCACGGGCGACCGGATGAGTTTCGAGCAGCCCCATACCCTCCAGTAACGCGTGGAACACGGCGGATTCCAGCTCCTGCTGAGCTCGGTGCACCGCAGCCGGCAGAAGACGTTGACGCACCGCATGCGGCACCGCTGGTGCGTGCTCAACCCGCTCGACCGCGGGAAACGGATCGGCCAGCGCCTCCGCAAGAGCCTGCTTGTCCGACTCGGTCAACTGACCGATCAACCGCTGTGCGAATGTGCTGGCTGTGCGCCGCCGTTGTGTGGTGAGGTCGCTGACGAGCTGAGTGATCTGATCCAGAAGAAACCCACTGGGCACGAAGGACTCCCTGTTCTGCCTCCGGCCTGGCGGACAAGGACGTCACATACAACGATCACACTAATAACGTGTTTCGTTCGCGCGGTGGGCACAACCCTAGGAGACTTACCTCGCCTACTGCCGGTCGTAGGTGATCGTCCACGGTGGCGGTCCGCGCCCGCCGCTGGCGATGCTACACTCCGGCCGGTCCCCTGCGCGGGCCGGCCACGACAACAGTTTTAGTCCTCCGGTCCGACGGGCTCCGCCACTACGACGCGTTGTGTGGGGCGGCGATGACGCCAAAGGCGCGGCGAAGCCCGCATCAAGATCGAGGCTCTCCTGCCACGAGAAGACCGCTGGCTCGGCTAGCTGCAAAGCCCGTTCTGGGGAGAGGCTCGTCATCGCTGACGATGTAACGGGAATCTTCCCGTCGACCTGATGAATGACGTAGGTTCGCCGAGATAGTGCTCGGTGAACAGCAGGCAGCGGCGGAGCTATGGATCGGTCCTGGCGAAGACGCCGGCGCTAGTTTCGTAGATGCAAGCGATGCCGTGACTGGTCAGCAGACTGACGAGGTCGTCAGCCGGTTGTGTGGGGAGGAGGACGGCTTTGCGGTCGTGCTCGACGTAGCGGGCGTAATCCAGTACCTGGCCTAGCGCCATACGCACGTAGCTACGTGCCGCAGTGCCTTTTGCTTCTATCAGCTCGCGGGTGTGCTTGTTGAAGATGTCGGTGTAGTTCGAGCTTGATCGCCCCGGAAGCGGAATCAGGTGCCGGACGGTGAGTTGTCCCTGCTCTGCGAGCCAAGTGACGTAGCGACCAATGAGTGCAGCTTCCCGCCGTTCCGCGCGGGTTGGTCCTGCCGCAGGGTTTGAGGCGAACGAGTCAACATTGCTGGCCTCGACGGGGATCTCCCGAGCGCCAGTCGCGCCAGCGACCGGAGTCGACGCAACCGGTTCGGTCACGTCGCCCACGGGGCGTAAGTGAAAGACCAGGACGCTCCGCATCTCTTCATTGCGATCTGGAGCATCTTCGCGGCGGTATGGCTCTGTCAGATCAGGGGTGAATTGCCCGAGGTATGTCAACACGGTGTCCGCAGTCTCTTTGAACAAGTGCAGTTCGCGCCCACTGTCCAGAACTGCGCTGTTCAGAGCCGTGAAAGTCTGATCGCCCTCGGTGCCCTGCCCGGTGTAGTGGTAGCTACCGCCCGGCTGCCATCCGTCGTAGTTGTAGCCGTAAGCGGCGCCCTCCGGATACTCGAAGAGGAGAACTCGCTTACTCCGGCTTGGCGTCGCGATCCCGCCCTGTTGCTGGCCGCCGAAGCGTTCATGCAAGGTTCGACGTCGGAGCACGTCCCCGGGAGCAAGGTCCCATCCCTCGCCAGTCGGTTCGCGCGTTTGGCACAGGCCTACCCGTCGGAGGAGATCGGCTGCCAAGTCACCCGCGGTGGCAGCTGGGAAGAATCGCTGCAGCAGTAGACCGGTCACTGCTCCGCGTGCTTCTGCATCACCAGCAAGAAGCTCGTACCGATCCCGAGGTAGCCCTCCCAGGGGGTTGTGCTCAGCGAGCCACTGCGATGCCCTGGAACCGTGCGCGGGCGGCGGCTCCTCTGCAGTGCCCTCGAGTTCCCACCACCCCGAACGGTATAGCGCAAGGAACGGGTACTCCGGCGTGGCTTGGTTGCCAGGATTACCGTAGGCGCTCAGCAGCGCTGCGAGCTCTTCCCGAACTAATGACCAGCGGACCATTCGCTGATCTTGGCGGCGAGCTCGACCGAGCGCCCAGAGTAGAAGAATTGCCTGGTGGCGTGTTGGCTGGTCCTTGGGGCCATGCGTTCGCAACCGCCCGACCCACCCGTTGACATCCTCGGCAGCAGGCACCGAACCTCCTCTGTGATCACAGCGCTCACTCTACCGACGGGCGCTGGATCTCTTGAACAGGCAAGCGATGACACTGTCCTCACCAGAAGCGACCACCGAGAACTGCACCTGATCGAGGCCGAGGCGTTCGAGCGCTGACCAAGATGCGCACCTTGGTTGGCTCTTGCGCCAGCCGGCGGTGTTGGCGACCAGTCTCGTGTCACGACTTGATAGGGCAGCCTGGTCGCGCACCGAACTGTGGGTGGACGTGGAGATCCATGATGACGTCGACGGCCTGCCAGCATCAGCGGGCACCGACGTTTCCGGCTGGCTCGGGATGGAAAGTGGGCGTCAGTTCGGCTACATCGATGGCTGGCTGGTTGAAGAAAACGGCAGGGAGTCGATCTTCGAGTGCGCCAGCCGGCAACTACTTTCACTGCGCTGGCTGTTTGCCGTGTGTGGATATTAATGGTAACGATTTGACAGTGCCAGACTCGCAATCTGGCATCACCTCACAACTGCGCCTATAATGTAAAGCGCTGGCCTAGCCAGCTACCTAGCTCAGGTTCATGATGATTAGGGCGATGGTGACAGCAAGTATGACGAGTAGCGTTGCGAGTGTCGTCCCAATGACTTTGGCGCGATTTGGTAATGGCCTCCAATAGCCTCGCGGGTCGCGGGGTTGAGTGCTCCAGCGTCCGACTGAATCTCGGACCCAGTCGGGATGATTGAGGTCGGTAAGTGGCTCTTCGAGTGGGCCCCAGCCTGCGTCATCTGCCTGATAGGTTACGGTGGCTTGTTGGAGCATTCCATTGGGATGTCGTTTCCAGCGTCGACCGGTGCAATCCAGAAAATCGATGGCGGGGGCGGGGACGTGTAAGTTTTCGCCAGAGCGGGCGTGTCCGATGCTGTGGCGAGCGATGGTGCCTGGAGCGATTTTATCCCAAGCCGCGGTGCTATTCAGAGACGTAGCCTTGTTTGCTTCTGATGTTGAAGCTGTAACGTCGTAGATCGGCTGATTGCTGTGGTTGATCACCACCCAGTCCTGCTGGAGGTAGTTGTCGTGTACTCCAGATGGCCTGGTGGATATCGAGGCAAACACACGCGATGCTTGCTGTTTGCGCTTGTCGGCGAGCCGTTCGCGGTCCCGCCGGTTCTCGCGGCGTTGGGTGGCGAGGCTGAATAGCAGAGCGGTCGCCGCCGTCGTGTTGCTGGCAATCATCCCGATGACCTCCGGCCGCATAAGCTCACCATACCCACGTTCCGGATCTCGTCACGTGAGCCGCGCTCCGGCATTGTCGCTTCCGCCGCTGCGGAGTGCCCATGGGCCCGAGGTTGCCTGGCGGCCGGAGAGGGTGACGAGATGGCCGTGGACGAACTGCATACGAGGGCGTCTGATGCAGGCTCATGCGCCGTACTCGAGCACCATCTTGTCGCGTCCAAGCCCCTGGTCTCCGGCCTCGACTCGCCGCAGCATTCGCCGATAACACGGGATGGTGGTATGCGCACGAGCAAGGAGGCATGAATGTTACCGACGGTAGCGTCATTCTACTGATGGCTTGCGGTTGCACGACGTGTGCAGCATGGTCGGTTCCGTTGACGAGGTCGGCTTGAGTGATCGGAGGCGGCGTGGGCATCCAGGAGCAGGCCTTGTACGCAGGGACTCCACTGTCACGGTTCCTCGATGACCAGCTACCGAATCGCGACTCCGTGGTCGAAGCATGGGTCCACGAGGTGACCTCGAACGCCGTCGACGCGACGGCCCCCGTGGTCGGGCGTGACAGCGTCGGGTGGGCCTTCGAACTGTGCATCGGGCTCGACCTGGCGAATACCCCGCCCCGTATGCAGGAGCTGTCGTATCTCCCCACCGACCGGTGCACTGCGACGCTTGCCGCGGCCGGCTTTGACCATCGCCCGAGCCGGGCGCTTGCCGGCCAGGGGACTACTGACCCGGTGCTGCTGCACTGGGAGCGCACACATCACCGTGTCGCGGTGGATGACGCTCAGCGAGGGATCTTTGCCGCGTGTCTGGATCTGGCATCGTTTCGGCAGCCGATGCATCGCTGGGGTAACTCCCGCACGGTCGACCGTCGCCGGTCACTGTTCCTGAGCTTGGCCATGGATGAGGACAGCATGGGCAGAAGCCGCGAGCTGCTCGACATGATGGGCCACTGCTGGGAGCTGTATCTGGCTCGTGGCCGCCGGGCGTTGTTGACCTTGGGGGAGAAGGTCGTGGTCGCACCCGAGTGGGCTACTAGTTTCGGTGTGGCCGATCTGGTGATTGGCCGGACGTTGATCGATGTCAAGCTAGCCGTCGAGCCCACCGCGGACGACGTGGCGACCTGGCTGCGGCAGCTGCTCGGCTACGTGCTCCTGGACCGCCACGACACCTTCCGGATCGATGCGGTGGCGGTGTACAGCGCCTGGCATGGGTGCCTGCTCACCCATCCGCTGGGAGCTTTTCTCGCAACGGCTAGTGCAGGTCCGCTGAGCGACTTGGGGCAGCTGCGAGCTGAGTTTCACCACGCCCTGCGTGACGATGTGGATAGCTACCTGGCGTGGAAGGAACGCCGACGTTACGCGTGAACACTTACTGTTCTCCCGGCACGCTGGCCTGCCGAAGTGCAGGCGGCGTTTTGTTAGCGTCGTTGCAATGCTGTCGGGGCATTTGCTGGACGTCAGCGTCAGTCTGCCGTGTCACACCAGGTGTAGGGCGGGGCCGCGCAGTAAAGAAGATGGTCACTAAGCCACTCCAGCACTTCGACGGGCAAGGTGTCTGGCTGCGTAAGCAGCGTTGAGGCTAGTTCGTCAATCGACTGCCCTGATGGCATCTCGGCAACCGCTTGCGCGCCACGGCCAGCTTCTCCCCAAGCACGGTGCTCGGGATGCGACAGCAGGATCCGGATCCGCTCGACAATAGTTGGCCAACCGGGCATCCCCATATGGCGTCGCCCGTACATGATCGCTTTTGGTATGAGGTATACCTCCAGGGGGTCGTGAACGCAGGTGTGTCTATTCAGGTCTAGGAGAGCGTTTGCTCGTGCTTTGACGTGTTGTTTGTAGTCGCCGAGGAAGCCATATCCGAGGTCGGTTAACGTCCGGCCGCCGGCGCCGGCCCATGGCCGCTCACGGTCCAGGAGGTGCCGTTCAAAGTCGAGGAGGCCGTAGCCGCGTTTTCGGGCAGTAAGTGCCTTGACGGCTTCTTGGTGGAGTGCAGTCGACTCGGCAAACATCGCCGCGTCACTGGGCCCGCGTCGGCTGGCATGCATGTTCTCCACGGGGCCGTTGCGCCAGACTTCGATCACCAGCCCTACTGCCGTTGCCTGCACCACAGCATCTGGACCGATGATGCCTTCCTCCTGGCAGCGGTCGACATGATGCTCGGCACGCTGAAGCAATATCTCGCAGTTGCGTGGATCTCCGCTGCAGTCAAGGGCAGACGCCGGGCTCTCGGACATGGACAACGCTGCACGCTCCTGGACAAACTCGGTTAGCTGACTGTGCTGATCTTCTGACGGACGCGGCCCGCGTCTTCGGTGCGGTGTTGCGACTGAAACAGCTCGAGGGCTTGTTCCCATGCCTCGCGCGCCGCTACCGTGTCCCGATTCTCGAACGCATCCCCGAGGAAGTCGAGTGTGGTGGCTTCGGACGCCGCATCGCCGAGTTCCCGGTAGAGGGACAGGGAGTGCCGGTAGGTGTTGATCGCGTGGTCGGTGTCGCCGGTCTGGTGGGCGATGTAGCCGAGGCTGAGCAGTGTGGTGGCTTCGCCGCTGCGGTCCTGTCGGCTTCGGCATTGTTCGAGGGCGCGAGTGCAGTGGCGGTGTGCGTGGTCGAGATTACCGAGTTTGGCTGTGTACCAGCCGATTTCGTTGAGGGCGTGTGCGCTGCTGACCGGTGAACCCAGCTGCTCGTAGAGGCGAAACGCGCGTTCGGCGTGCTTCAGGGCTTGTTGAGGTTCGCCGCGTTGGTCCCAGGCCACGGCCAGCGCACGATGAGTGTGGGCCTCACCCAGCTGGTCGCTGTGCGCGTGTGCCCAGGAGATACCGTCTTGCAGGTAGCGTAGTGCGTCATCGTGCTGGCCGAGCAGCGCGGCGGCGCGGCCGCAATGGCGATAGGCACGGGTGCGCAGACGAACGTCGGGCAGGTGCGCGGACGCGGCGAGTCCTGTCTTCCAGGCTGCCTGGTTGTCCTGGAGGTGTCCTTGGCGGAGCTGGACGGTGGTCAGGGCCCAGGCGAGTTGCCATACCGCCGAGTCCCAGCCTTTCTTCGCCGCCAGTTGCAGGGTGGCCATCAGATTGACGCGCTCGGTGGTGAGCCAAGCCCACGCGTCGTCACGGTCGGCGAGTGGGCGAGGCGCACAGCCGGGGACCAGTTCGTCAAGCTCGATGGGGGTGTGGCTGGGTGCGATGCACAGGTCGGCGGCGTGCGCGGTGTGGCAGGCGAAGGTCACCAGGCGGCGCAGACCCTGAGCTTCGGCGGTGGGCTCGGTCTGGCGGGCGGCGTAGAGCCGGACCAGGTCGTGCATCCGATAACGCTGGGGCGCGTGTTGCTGGATGAGCGACACGCGTTCGAGCGACCGCAGGATCATGCGGGTCTGAGGTCCCGGTGTGCCGGCGAGGTTGGCGGCGGCGAGCAAGCTGATGTCGGGGCCGGGTGCCGCGCCGAGCAGGGTGAACACGGTGGCCTGTTCGGCGGTGAGGGCGCGGTACGACCAGGACAGCACCGTTTCCAGGCTGGTGGTCGGGGTTCCGTCATCGAGCGCTTGCAGGCGGGTGGCGGTGTCGCGCAGTTCCGCGGCCAGATCTGCCAGTGGAACGTGCGGGTCGAGGATTGCTCGGCCGGCGACGATGCTTAGCGCCAGTGGTAGCCCGGCGCAGCTGCGCACCAGCTCGGCCACCGCGGCAGGTTCTGCTGCCAGCCGAGCATCGTCGAGCCGGCGGGCGAGCAGTGCGTGGGATTGCTGCTCGTCGAGTGCCTCCACGGTGACCGGGAGCGCGCTGTGCTGGCTGATCAGGCCGGCCATGCGGTCCCTGCTGGTCACCAGCACCGTGCACTGGGAACCGCCCGGGAGAAGGGGTGTGATGTGGTCGCTGTCGCGGGCGTTGTCGAGCACGATGAGCATCTGCCGCGTGGCGACCAGGCTGCGGTAGAGCCCGACCTGCGCTGATCGCTCCGAGGGGATATTGTCCGGGGCGACGCCGAGGGCGTCGAGGAAACCGCGGACCGCTTCGTGGGCTGGCATGGGCTCGTCGCTGGGATCGAAGCCGCGCAAGTCGACAAACAGCTGTCCGTCCGGGAAACGCTCCGCGTTCTGATCGGCCCAGTGCAGCGCCAACCAGGTCTTCCCGATCCCGCCAGCGCCAGCAAGCGCCGAGATCACCACCGTGGACCCCTGGCCCAGCTTGTCCTCCAGCGCCGAGGTCAGCTGAGCCAGTTCCGCTTCGCGCCCGGTGAACAGCGGGGACGCTGCCGGCAGTTGCCGCGGCACTGTCGACGGGCGAGCCGGATGCTCGAGGACGACCGTACCGATACCTCTCGCTTGGACGGCGTTGCCGGCCACATCACCGTTGATCAGGTTGTGCCCCTCTGAGGTCCCCACCATGACGGCCAGTGTGCCCGATCGCGTCCCGCGGTCCTTCACCGCTCGCCAGACCCCAGCGGGAGGGGCGGCAATGGCAGGGGGCAGGTGGGCAGGCTGACCGGGTCGTGGCCGTGTGGAGGGCGGGGCGGCCAGACGGTGTCGCCGCGCAGCAGCGGACGCAGTGGTCATCCAGATGTCCCACCGGGACATCTGGATGAACTCGGAGGTTGTTCGATCATGTCGGTGTCCCGCGATACGGTGCAGGGCGAATCTTGGGGAGGATGTCATGGATCTCGGGACGTTGATCACGCAGGTTGCGGATAACTATGACCGCAACGACAGCATGGACAGTGCGGCACAGGTGCTGCTGCGCTCGGCTGGCACCGAGTTGGCGCCACTGGCACGTGGCTACACGATCGTGGGCCGGGGAGGTATGGGCCAGGGCGCCTACGTTCCGTGGATCGCGGTGTTCGACCCGGACGAAACCGAGACCGCAACTCGTGGTCTGTACGTGGTGTACCTGTTCGCCGCGGACATGTCGACGGTCTCGCTGAGCCTCAACCAGGGCGTCACCGACGCACGAAAGCAGTGGGGGAGTAAGGCACGTGGCCGTCTTGCGGACCAGTCCGCCGCGATCCGCGAGCGTCTCGAGCGCTCGTTGATCACGGGGCTGGCGGAGACGATCGATCTCCACAACACCAGCCAGCTGCCGGGCGATTACGAGGCCGGCAACCTCGTGGCCCGCACTTACACGATCGCCAGCATGCTCTCCGAGCAGGAGTTGCGAGCCGACTTGCACCGGTTCATCCAGCTCTACCAGGTCGCGATCGAGGTGCGGGACGGCCTTGCGGTGAGCAACCCCGCGGTGATCGTCTCACCGGGCCCGCAGCCGACGCTGGAATCGCAGGCGGAGTTCAAACCCAAAAACAGCGACGACTACATCCAGACCATCACCGGGCGGACCATCCGCAAGTCACGCAAACATGAAACCTTGGTCAAGGAGTACGGCGAGCACCTGATCGCGACCGGTTTCGACGCCAATACCCGGGTGCATCCCCGCGATCTCGTGGCGACCCGCGACGACGACGAATGGCTGATCGAAGCCAAGATCGTGCGGAAAGGCAACGGCGTCAACGCTGTGCGTGAGGCTATCGGTCAGCTGCTGATGTATCGCAAGTTCGTGTGTCCGAACCCCGATGGTGTGCGCATGCTCGCGTTGTTCAACGAGCCGGTCGGTGAGGCGTGCGTCGAGCTGCTCGAGGAGCTGCAGATCGCTAGCGTGTGGCAGGACAACGATCACTGGGTCGGCTCGCCGACAGCGCACGCGGCCGGCCTCGCGTCAGCCGGCGCGGCCTAACGGGGAGCGACCCCTTGGATCTTCAGGACATGCGAGCGGCACTGGCGGAGTTTGTGGACCAGCGCGAGTGGCGCCAGTTCCACACACCCAAGAATCTAGCGATGGCACTCGCGGGCGAGGCCGGTGAACTCGTCACGCTTTTCCAGTGGCTCACGCCTGAGGAAGCTGAGCGCATCATGGAGGATCCGCAGACCGCGACACAGGTCCGTCACGAGATCGCCGATGTGCTGTCCTATCTCATCCGTCTCGCCGACGTCCTCGACATCGACCTGGCAGCCGTGCTGCAGGAGAAGATTCGGCTCAACGAACAACGCTACCCCGTACACCTCGCCCGGGGCACCGCCGACAAATACGACCGTCTGCCGACGGATGGGGATTGCTGACGGTAATCGAGGTTGTATTGTGCTCTGTCACTCGAGTTGGAGGTTCACCGTGAGCCGACAGGATCGAACAGACAGGGCTGTTTCGTCGAAGACAGGCGGGAAGCGCATGAACCGAGACGCTATAGAAGAAGTCCTGGCGGAGCTCGCTGCGGTCACCGAGGAGGTCCTCGCACAGGCTGATGCTGCTGACGCGCGGATGAACGAGCTGTCGGACGCCCGTGAGGCCCTGCTCGAGCAACGCGCCGCCGATGGCGTATCCCTGTGTAAGCCTGCTCCGCACTACGCGCTCGCAGGTCTGCGGGACACCCTAGCCATGCACGCCGCTCGGGAGCAGCGCGAAGCAGCCCGGGAATTCGCTGCCTGGTGGGCCGACGTGGCGACGCTCGCCGTTCTTGCCGAGGTGAGCGGCCAGCCGGTGTCTCCCACTCGCTTGGCAGCAGCCGACCCGACCCTCTGGATGTCCGAGGAGGATATGCACGACCTTCCCGAGATTCCCGAGAGCACTCGTGTGCTGGCTCGGCTGGGGGCGGTGATGGCGGCCGTCCCGCTGGGGTCTGGGCGGGCCGACCACGACATGGCCGCACAGGCCGAGGACCACGCCGCGCGTGCCGGGCTACGCATCAGCTACGACGACGGGCAGGTCGTGGTGAAGGAGAATGGAGGACCGGAAGCGCGTCGGTGTCGGCTGTGGGGCGGCTTATGGACCGAGGCGCGCGTGCCGGAACTTCCCGCCCCGGACGAACTGGCCGATCTGCTGACCGGCCACGGAACACCGGAATCCAGCACTGCCGCCGCGGTTGAGGCAGCCCGTGCGGTCGACGATGCGGTTATCGCACTGCTGCGGGCGCGTGCACTGGATAACGGTGATCCCCAAGACGAGCCCATCTCCGCCGAAGACATCGACTCCCTGTGGAACCACGCCGACCAGCTCACCAATCTGCTCAGCCACTACGCGCGAACTATCACCAACATGCTGCCCGTTTTGCGGACCGGCGACGAGCCGCAATAGAGAGCAGAGGAAATAGACATCTTCGGAAATTGCAGGCGAGTTGATCCTGTTGTAGCTGTGGCTCAGGTTGAACAGGAGCGCAGGACTGTGCATCAGATCCAGGGTGCTCACTAGGCAGATGCAGAGTGCTTGTTCGCCAGTTCTCTAGCCTTGATGAGGCGTTGGGCAAGCTTCGGCTGCATCTCCCCAGGCCCGCGACGTTCAGGTGGGCAGGCTGCTTCCCAGCGTTCGAGAACGGCTACTTCTTCGCGGTACTCTTTGCGCTTGCGATGCAGGATAGCGGCGCGCCACGTGTACGCGGGTGCGGGTTCGCGGCCGCTGGTCTTGGCTTCCCTTTCGGCGACGACGATCAAGGCATAGACGAGAGGTAGGGCTTTGTTGTCCGCGGGCTCGCCTGCTTTAGCGAGTTCCTCCACGTAGCGAAGCCAGTCCCACATCGGTCTACCCAGGAAGCTGCCGGGCTGGTCCTCGAGGTCTTTGCCGTTCTCAAGGTCGCGGATCGCTTGGTCCAGGTCGACTCCGTCGGCGACGGACCTGACTGATGACAGTTGCTCCGCTTTGGCGCTGGTGTCGCGGATCCGATACCAGGCGCGGGCGATATCTTTGAAGCGCTCACTCTCTGCTGTCGGATGCTGGAGTTCTTCGGCCTTTTTGTACGCGCGCCACCAACTGCTCCCGTGTTGATGCGCGCTGTCTGGGCCGTCGGTCTCTCGGGGTAGTTGGGGTTTGTCGAACCCGGCGGGCAGCGGGGCTGTCGGTGCACTGGTATCGATTCCGGCGACCCAGCGGCAGTGCGCGAGCCAGGTGGTCTCGGCTGCCCGTTCATCGGCGAGCTTCTGTGCCGCCAAGGCTCGCGCTTTTTCGACGTCTGCGCGCGGAACGAGACGAGTGATCGAGGCCAGAGAATCTACGCCAACCTTCTTGACGTAGGAGTTCACGCCGATGGCGCCCACGACGATGGTTGCTGGGCCGTCATGACGGTCCACGAGGGCCCACTGCCCGACAGCCGGAGGCACCGGGAGCGCCCAACGGTAGGCATACGCGTGCTCGGGGTTGAAGTTCCTCAGCGGCTCTGGGGCCGTCAGCTCCCGGAATACGCATAAGACTACGGTGTCTGAATGTTGACGTCGCGGCTGGCGCGACTTCCGCGAGAAGAGGCCCACCGCTGAAGTGTGTCAGACACTGTGGCCGATATGGCAGATTCTCCACGCTCACCGCCCAGGCAGATCAACTTCGTGGCGCAACAGAACACCCGAGTGAGCCTGGCCGTGCGGCCGAAGAGGAGCAACGTGGACTTGTGGCGTTCGCGTGACGCGCTGGTTTACTGCCGTCTGGCGCTGCGCCCTGGCTCTTCTACGGCCATCCAGCAGTGACCTCGGCGTGATGCTCAACTAGCACTTCAAGATCAGGCAGCAGACTGTCGTTGATGGCGAGCTGCTGGCCGGCCAGGCGGGCGTAGTCGGGGAACCGCATCAGGTCTGGGTGAACGAGAACTGTTCGTTCGCGTGGATCGATGGTCATTTGAGCGGTGTCGAACAGGCCGTGGATGTCCGCCCGTAGCAACAGCCCCTCGGTAGGAACGTGCCGCTTGTACTTGGAAAAGGCGCGCAGGTGAGCGGCCTGCAACGCCGCTGCGGGACCGTCGCCGGTCACCGCACAGACCAGCCCGTACCGGTCAATGAGATCCTGCCGAAACCCCGGCTGACCGGTGCGAACCTGGACCAACGCTTTCCGCGTGCCAGCCTTGCGCGAGGTGCCGCGCCGCTTCGCTTTCGACACCGCCACTTTTCGGCCAGCGTGTGTCACGGGAGCGGTAGCCTGAACCAGGTGGAACCGCCAGATACGGAAGCGGTCACCGTTCACCTCCGGCCACATGTCGACGATGTCGAACAATCCGTCGTACCGGTAGCCGGTCTTCGGGGAGTACGTCGGGTCTCCGGACGCTCCGCGGATGACCCGGACCGGGTGCTTGTCCCGGTAGGCCACGGCGAGACCAGCGTTTCCCAAGGTCAACTCCTGGTCGGCGACCTGCCGGCGTGTGGACTCGTCACGGCCACCTTGTCCGGTGTAGATGATCTGGTCGCCGAGATCCAGGTCATCGGGGTAACCGCCGTTGACGACGATGGAGTCCGACCCCTCCTTGCCCCCGGCGATGCCCGCCTGCAACGTCCGATGCAGCCCCACGGCATGCATGTCCCGGTACCTGGCGAACTGGTCCCCCACATTGACGCCGGCCACGGCGCCATACTGCACATTGCTCACAGTTAGGCAGCGTAGTCGTCCGCCCCGTCAGCTCGTGACCAGCAAGCGATGGCGCAATCTGCGGTGCCAGGTGCTGGGCCTCGTCGATGGGGACTGTTCGCGGAACGGCACCGCTCTGCCAACGACCGGACAGACCCCAGCCATCCCCTCAATCGTCCGGAGGGTGCTGCCTTAATTGGGAGCGCAAGGCGTCCGCGTCCTCAGTCTTTCCCAAGACGGCGAGAATCGTCGCTAATTGATCATGAATTTCGTACCGTGTGCTTGGATCGAGATCTGGGATCAGCGTGTCGAAAGCGGCGATGAGGGCCTCCAAAGGAGACAGGATATCGTTGCCGGCCACGATCTTTACCGTACGATTTAGGTGTTCGACGACCGAGCTCAGCGCGGTGATGTCGTGGTTGTGGTTCCGTAGCCACCAGAGTGTCGCCGACGCCGTGTTCTTGAAGACGGTGTTCTTCAGGTAAGTGAGGTCGGCGCGTTCGACCTCGTGCCCGGCGGCGGCGACTTCTCGCTGTCGGAGGTGTTGCGCGTGTTGCTGAGCCAGTTCGAGTTGGTCCGGAGCAACAGTCACGACGACATCTTCCGCCCACACACGAACCGGGGGATCGTCGGACAGCGCTTTGCCTGCTGCCAGGTCCGCTGCTAGTCGGGTTCCGGCGAGGCCTGCGTGGATAGGCGAGTAGTCGTTCAGCAGATTAGCGGCTTGGGCTGCGACCTTCGCACAAGCCTTTTCTTGCCAGGCAGGCGACGCGTTCCAGACCACCGTGCAACACACTTCGAAGTCGAAGCCGGGCAGTTCACTGGGAATCGGGCCCGCGAAGGGTGCGCGCCGGTCGGGTTCATCCTGTGCGAGCCCGACCGGCGTCGTGCGGCGGCGCCAGTGCATGCTCAGGAGTCCTCGTTCCGGAGGGGCTGCGCAGTGAACGGATGCCTGGAGTGCAGTTGCTCCGCCAGCGCCTGGTGCACGGCAAGACGCGGATCGGTGCGGTCATGGTCTTCCCAGTAGCGGGGTATGAATCCGAGCCAGCGGTCGGCAGCCATGCGCACCATCCCGATCCGCTCGACTGGGGCGTCGAATTCCGCCGCGGCTTCGCCGAGCACGCCCAGCAGGAAAACTTGCTGGTCCGAGTCAGTCGCCAGGTCCAGCCAAAATCCGATCGCTTCATAAACGAGCGCGTGGTCTTTCACGGCCAGCAGCGCTCGCCAGACCCGGACCAGCGCCTGCCGGTGAGCCCCGATAAACTCGCCGGCGTCGGCGGAGAGCAGGTCGCGCAGGATCCGCACCGCGACGGCCCGCTGCCGTTCCTTGCCGCTGCGCAGCCACTCGTCGAGCTTCGCCAGCACCTGCGGGAACGCGCCGTTGTCGCGAACGAGGGCAAGCACCGCCGCCACGACCTCGTCGTTGACCTGCCGATCGTTGTGCAGGGCGAGGTTGCCCAGCCGGGTAAGCGCCTTGTCCGTGTGCTTGCCACCGAAGTCTGATTGGCACACGGACAGCACAAGATTGACGAGTTCGGGGGTGAGGTCGGATTTTCGGGCCCACTCGTTGAGCTGACGGTGCACCACCGGAGCGCTGCGATCGTCGAGCGCCCCGGCCGTGACTAGGTCGGCAGCCATGCGGGCGGGCACCGCCGTGCCAGAGCCCGCCCACTTGTCAGCCACCTTCGTGATGAACTTGGCGGCGTCCTGCGACGCGCAGAGATCGAAGAAGCGGCTCACCATGCCGGTCCTGGCATCATCGTCCAGCCGGGGCTGCTGCCCAAGCCCGAGGTCGGTCACCCACTTCACCAATCTGTCGCGGAGTTCGTGATATCCGCGCCAGACGTGCCGCAGGACCGCACGGTCGTAGTCAAGGCGGGCGAACCGCGCCCGGTCGTCGGTGAGGCGGACGCCCTTGAGCTCGGTCAGCCGACCGGCAAAGCCACGGCCTTCCAGCAGCTTCCCGGTGGGAGGTGTGTAGCCGGCGGTGGTGAGCAGCGCGCGTTCCGCCCAGTACTGGGTTTCGGTCGAGCAGCCGCCGAGCAGGGCGACGGTGAGCATCAGGCTGCGTCGGCTCCAGTCCTCTTCCTTGTCGAAGACGGTGATCAGCTCGGTTGTCCAGTTGCCATAGGCCAGAACCGCGTTCTCCGCCAGGGTGTCGATGGCGGCGCCTTCTCCTGCGAGGTGGTGTTCTCGCACGATGAGGTCGGCCAGCCAGGCTGCGTCGGCGGGATGGGCCGACGCGAGCGCGTCGGTGATCTGGGGGTTGGACGCGATCTTCGCGGGGAGCGTGGTCTTCTGCAGGTGGGCGCGCAGCACGTCCCCGGCAGCCGGTTCGATAAGCTGCTTGGTCCGGCCCTGGTAGAGCGACTGCAGTCCGGGCGGTGGCGGTTCGGGCAGGAGCACGACGAGATGCGCCTCCGCGGCTGCGATGGTGCCCAGGAAGCTCTTGAGCTGGCTTTCGGCGTTGTCGAGCACGTCGCTGTCGGTCTTGGTCAGGTCGAGTAGGACGTGGGCTTCCGGTGCGACGCGGCGCAAGTCGAGCTGAGTGTCGTCGTCGAACTCAATGACGTTGATTGTCGGTGTTTCGGCGCTAGATACGGCTTTGAGTGCTAAGACGCCGGCCGTCCACCGTCCGCTGTGCGGGCGGCCGTAGAGGAAGACGACTTTGTTGTCACGCAACGAGTTAACGATTCCGGTGAAGTCGTGCGGCTCGGCGAAGCGGTCCTTTAGCCAGCGGAGGTGGCCAGGGTCGATCTCGTCTCGGACGATCAGGTCCCGGTATCCGCTGCCGTAGACCTGGATCGTGTCCCCCGATTTCTGCAGGTCGATGGAAACATCGCCGGTGACGTCGCCACGCACGGTCACGTTGCCGTCGCCGGTGACCGAGGTGCTGTCGGTGGGGGCGGTGAAGCTGTCCGTGGGGATCTTGGCGAAACATGGGGGTGACGAGATCGCCGATGGCCACCCTGGTCGTCAGTGGCGCCTTGACCTGGCCGATCGTGTGTTGCGGTTCATGACGTACTGGCGGACGCAGAACTGCCGTTCATCTTCCCGGCGCCCGCCTGGACCGAAGGCCAAGGTGTAGCGCCTGTCTGGACCGACGCCGCGAATGTGGCGGGCGCTGCCAACTGCGCATCCCAGCGGTCTCGGGGCAACGGCGTGAAACGTTCCTGCTGCGAGCTACGACTCAAGAAAGCAGTCCTGCGAAGGAGAGGTGCGAAGGTGGATGCTACAGTCGCGGCTCCTCTCGGCGCGAGCAGCTGGGCCGATCGGTACCTCGCGGTGTCGATCGTCACTGCCTGCCGAGCACCTCCTCTGCGACGCGGTGCTCGTCGCGCCGACGCACATCACGCTCGCCGGAATCGACCCGGCCGCAGACCCCTGCGGCGCGGCCGTCGACAGGTACCGGGCGACAAGGCCGAACTGTTACCACCCGCCGCGGAATTCACCAAGACCGCCAAGAAGTCCCGTTCTCACCCCACTGGACGGATTGACCGGTGTTACGTAGGCACGGAGCACCTGGCGCGCCGACGCGACGCTTTCGCTATTCTCGCGCTGCATGACCGCTCCGCAGCCTGTTGCTCTGGAAGAGGGCTGGTCCGGCACACTGTTTTCGACCCAGAAAAATTGAGGAGTGCATGTGAACGAAGTGGACGCGAAGGACATCGACAGCCAGTTGACCCGGATCGGTCTCGGGGCTTGGGCAATGGGTGGACCGTACGAGTTCGGGTGGGGCCCGGTCGACGACGATAGGTCCGTCGCAACCATTCACGCCGCGCAGGAAGCCGGGATCGGCTGGGTCGACACTGCACCGGCATACGGTCTGGGGCACTCCGAGGAGATCGTGGGCCAGGCTCTCCGGAAAAGTTCGGCAAGCGATCCTATTGCCGTTTTCACCAAATGTGGCCGCGTGTGGGATCCAGCTGCTCCGGAAAAGGTCCGAACCGACCTGCGACCGGCAAGCATCGAAGCCGAGTGCGTTGCCAGCCTTCGGCGGCTCGGGGTCGACCACATCGCCGGATATCAGATCCACCGTCCTGATCCGAAGTCGGAAGTACCGCTGGAAGAGTCTTGGGAGGCCCTTGCCAACCTCGCCGATGCGGGCAAGGTCCGGTGGATCGGACTCTGCAATGTGTCGCTGGGCCAATATCACGCATGCTCCGCGGTGCGGCACGTGGACACTGTCCAGGTCGGGTTGAACCTGTTCCGCCCGGCGGATGAGTCCCTCCTCGAAGCCTGTCGGGCCAATGGCACCAGGGTCCTCGCTTTCTCGCCCCTGGCCTCTGGCCTGCTTTCCGGGCATTTCGACAAGAGCAGGCTGGCGGCCGACGACTGGCGGGCACGGTCGCCGAGGTTCGACGGCGAGGAGCTCGCTGCGAAGTTGACCAGGGTAGACGAGATGGCTGCCTTGGCTGGACAGGCGGGTTGCTCAGTTGCGGAGCTTGCTGTTGCCTGGGTCCTTCACCAGAAATGTGTCGACGCCGCGATCGTTGGTGCTCGCCGGCCGGAGCAGATCGATGACTGGATCAACGCGTCGGTGAGGGAAGTCGGCCCGGCAGTCTTGTCCGCCATCGGCCAGTTACGGATCGACTGAGCATGGCGACCGGGTGCTTGCTTGGTGGCGACGCCGGGTCGAGAGTGTTCTACGCATTCGAGAGGCACAGCGGTCACGAACACGAAAAGTCGTCTTTATGAGGCGCTCGTGGTGGCGAAGATTGTTCGGAGCGCCGCTCACCAGATCTCGTGATGACGGGCTCGAACCGGTCCGGGAGGTCGGACGCGTCGTGCTGCCCCCGCAAGTCGGGGTGCGAGTATCGGGTCGAGACAGTGTCGGCGCTGGCGGAGACCTCACGGGCAACGCCATCGGGGCGGGCAGCATCGCAGTCAGAGTGGACAACTTCGTCCTCAAGGCCGGCGCCGTCAATCCACCCGTGGGTTTCGGCGCGCTTCCACCCGCAATGCCCACGGGGTCCACGCCGCGTGCTGAAGTCTGTGCGAAGGTCGTCGACCTCCTGGTCTCGGATGTCCCCGGCCGCGTCGTCGTCCTAGAAGGTGGAGCCGGGTCGGGAAAGACAACGCTGGCCGCGCAGGTGTGCCAGGATGACCGGCTCAGACTGCGGGTTTCATCGCGCATTCTCTGGCTGACTCTCGGTCAATCACGTACGGGCGCCAGCCTTGCGGAGTACATAGGCGACGTATGCGAGGCAGTGGGCGGGCACCGGCCCGCCACGTCCGACCCATTGATAGCGGGTGCAGTCCTCGGCGAGTTGCTGGCCGAAGCGGGACAGTCTGTCTTGGTCGTGGACGACGTCTGGGACCGGGAGCAGGCCCTCCCCTTCCTCCGGGGTGCGAGCGGCTCGCCACGTCTGTTCACCACGAGGAACCGTGCTGTTGTTCCGGCTGGCGAGTCGATGGAGATCGGCCCCATGGTGGCGCATGAGGCGGCTGACGCGCTCTGGGCCGGGCTGAGTCCGCAGAATTCCGACGACGCGGCAGCGCTACTGAAGTTCGCTGCCGGGTGGCCGCTCGTCATCGGACTGATCAACGCGACGATGCGAATCTTCGTCCAAGCCGGTGGACGGGTCGACGAGGTTACCTCGTGGACCCTCCGGATACTCAAGTCCGAGGGAACGAGCTCGATAGCCCACGATCAAGTGGGTAGTCTCGAGCGAGCCGTCGAGACCAGTTTGTCGCTGCTGGAGCCCCAGCAGCGGGAACGGTATTTGGAGCTCGGCATCTTCCGGGACGATGCAGTGGTCCCGGCGTCGATCGCCATGCGGTTGTGGACGCAGTCCGCCGGCCTCTCTCCGGCGGAAGCCGGTGCCCTCATCACCAAGGTCGCAGACCTGCGGTTGGTCGAGCTCTCCTGGCAGGACCGAGAACCGTGCTTCAAGCTCCATGACGTGTTGCGCAACTACCTCCGAGAGTGCCTGGGCCCTTCCGGATTGGTACGGGTCAACCGCGGGCTCGTCGAGGCTTGGCGTAGGGGGTTGCCGACGGAGCGAGCCATGACGGCGTGGTGGAAGCTGAGCACTGACTCCTCCTTCATCGTCGAGCACTTGGTTGTCCACCTTCTCGGCGCCGGACTCGAGCTTGAGTACGAGGCGCTCGTCATCGAACTCCGGTGGATCGAACTGCAGGTTCAAGCCCTGGGATCTGCGCTGCCTGCCGTGGCGGCCCTGGAGGCATCGAATGCGAAGGTCGCGCAGGTCCTGCATCGGTCCCTCGTGGACAGCCTCCAGGTTCTCGTGCCCGAGGATCCGCAGGCGCTCACGGCCACGCTACTCAGCCGCATATGTGACGAGCCCGAGCTCGAGGGGCTCGTCAAAAGGAGGTTGCAAGCCGCAACGTTCCCAATGCTGACACCGCATTGGACACTGCCCGACCGGAACTTCCTCCAGCGCACAGAGCACACCGGCCCGATCGGCGACATCGCCGTGTCTGATGACGGTGTGCACCTGGCCACGGCATCTGACGACGGGCTGATCATCATCTGGGATGCCGCCACGGTGCGCCCGCTGCGTGCTTTGCGGGGCCATCGCCGCAGGGCGCGATCCTGCAGCTTTTCGCCTGACTCCAGGCACCTGGTGTCCACTGGGATGGACGGCACCGTGCGTCTGTGGCGCGTCGAAGACGGTTGCCTGGTGCGGGCAATGGGTGACCGAAGGAGCCGAGTCCTGTGCGCCTGCTGGTCCCACGACGGAACGACAGTTGCTTCCGTCGACACTCTGGGCCGCGTAGCTGTCTGGGACCCCTGGGAAGGTGAGGTACGTCGAAGCTATGTGAGCAGCAGCGGTTACGAGTGGGGCTGTGCGTTCGCTCCAGACAATTCGTGCGTGGTGAGCTGCGGGGAGGATGGCCGCCTCCGGTTCTGGGGGGTAGACGGGCCGAACGCCTTGCGGACGCTAACTCTCCAGTCGAGCCGTATTCGGTGTTGCGTGTTCAACCGCCAAGGGACGCAAATGGCCGCTGCTGGCAACGACGGCCACCTCACGGTAATCGACGTGTCGACCGGCCGGGTGGTTCACCGTCTGGAGGGACACCAAGGGCGTGTAAGGTGGTGCGCCTTCTCAGCGTGCGGCCGCTACCTGGTGTCCGCTGGGGAGGATCGCACCGCACGGCTGTGGGACGCGCGAACCGGTGAGGAAAAGCATTTGCTGTCGGGACACTCCGACTGGGTCGGCGGCTGTGCCTTCGACCTCTCGGGCGCGTTCGTCTACACCTGCGGCGGCGACGCCACCGTGCGCAGGTGGTCCACGACCACAGGCAAGCTGGAATTCAGCTACGTGGGGGAGATCAGTCCTGCCGAGTGCTGCTCGGCGACGGCCGACCAGCAGAGCGTTCTGGCCGGATACGCCGATGGAACGATGGCCCTGATGCGCGCGGCGGACGGTGTCACCGTCAGATCGTGGCCAGCGCACGACGGAAGGGTCTTCGGGGTCCAGGACACCGGGCACGGCCACCTGTCCGTCGGCGGAGACGGGAAAGTACGCCTCTGGTCCAGTCTCGGCCGGAAAATCAGGGACCTAAACGAACCGGGCGGCCGACTCTGGGCGTGCGCATGTAAGGGCGACAGCTACGCGTCCGTTAGCGAAAGCGGGGCTGCTGCAGTTTACGAGGCACGCACCGGCGAGCTGAGGCAGATAGCAGGCGCGCACGCTGCCTCAGCCCTCGGTTGCCAGCTGTCACCGAACGGGGACGTGCTGGCCACCGCTGGAGACGATGGTGCAGTGCGCCTGTGGGCCACGGAATCACTCGGAGCCATAGGGCAGCTCACAGCCGACGAAGACGTCGCTTTCTGGGTGTGTGACTTTTCGCCGGATGGCAAATACCTCGTCGCAGCTGGTGAGCCGGATGGTGTGATGTGTGTCTGGAAGGTCGCCGGTGAAGAGCGGATCTATACCGTTCACGCCGGACGTGGGCGAGTCAGCGGTTGTGCGATTGCGCCGTTCGGTTCGGTGATCGCCACCTGCGGTGAGGACGGATACCTCGGTTTGTGGCGGTTGCGCGACGGGAGCGCGATCACCGGCCTTCGGGTGGCAGCCCCGCTCAGGCGTCTCTCGTGGGTCTCCCACGGTCAGTCGTGGCTGCTCGCCGCGGCGGGTTCTGCTGGAGTCTACGTCTTCAGGCTGAGGGAGGCTGACACGGACGGCCCGTGAGGGCGGAGAGCGCAGCCCGGTAACCAGCATGCGAACCGATCTCGAGCGGTGGCTCGCCGATTTCGATGGCTGCGAGTTGCCCGGCTTGTGCCAGCTCCCGGTGGAGCGCGGCGAATCCGGATCGTACGCCCACCGCCAGCTTCTGGAAGGTCGCCCGGTGAAATCCCGACACGCCGTAGTCTGCGTGGGACAGCTGCCGATGCTCGCCGTGCCAGCTGCGCACGAACTCGGTCACCCTGCCACTTTCGATGAGCGCAGTTGGTTTTGCCGCTCCAGAAGTGACGCGGTATACGGTCAGCATTCCCTGCAGGCCGCTATCCTGCCACAAATCGACAGCAGATGGCAGATCCATGTCCGGAAGCGTGTCGCCGTACAGAGTGAGGAAGGAATCCCCGAGGAGTCCGGCTTCGATTGCGAGTCGCACCGCGCCCGCAGTGCCCAGCGCCTGTTTCTGTTCGTCTGACACTCGCAAGTCCATGACGTCTCTCCAGGGGCACGTCCTCAGATGGGTTACTACGAGATGGGAGAGATGCCCCAGGCAGAACACGACCCGAGCGACTCCCTGCCGGTGAAGCCAATCCAGCTGGTAATCTAGGAATGTTCCACCGGATACGGGTAGCAAGAGTTTAGGTTGCTTTTCGGTGAGGGGTCGCATTCGTGTGCCGCGGCCTCCTGCCAAGATGACGCAAGTCAGCATAGTGTGACATTACCTGACATTACAGCGATGTCCAGTGCATCTTCCGAATATTAGGATCGTGACGACTCTGCGCCTGGGCAGGTAGAACTTCCATGATACAGTGGGAAATCGGCGTCTAGAACGATGGGGGCTAATCGTGTCGAATCCTATTGAGATTGTCGCGGATGATCCTGCGCAGGCTCTCCTGCTGCCCTATTTGCAGAAAACTCAGTCATTGTTCCTGGCAGCGCTGCGCGCTCTCGATCCTTTCGCTGAGTGTCAGATTGTACCTGCCGCTGACTTGGGAATTCCTTACGATGTGCTGCGTCTGAGTGGCGGTTTTGCGACAGGATGTTTCGTAGAATGGAAATGTCGCGTGCCGGTTATCCCCGTCGACACGACGATGAATATTGACACATCTTCGATATTTTGGCTGGACCGTCACCCGGGTGCTACATTTGCTCGCAATGCTATCGAGGATTTGCGTCGGTGGATCGATTTCGACAGTAGTTACCAGTGGAATTTTCATCGAGGAAATCATTTCATCCTGAGTTGCCGTCGCAGCTCTGATGGTCGTTATGCGTTGTTGCTACACAGCAATGAGAAAGAATTCAAGGACCAGTTCAATGGCCTGAGTCCCACCGCCGGGAACTGGTACGAGAAGTCGATCCGGGTCTTCGGCGGCGACCGGCGCATCCGTCTGCTCGTCGGCGACCGGGCGGTGCTCTTCGCGCAGATCGCACAGATGCTTCAGGATTTCAACGTCGTGCGCCACCGTTTCATCGCCACTATGCTGCTCAATGATCGGGTTCGCATCACCGACGAGTATCACAAGCACCACTATTTCATGCCGACTCCGACCTCCGCAGCTATCGGTTGCTACCTGTGTGAACCGGGCGAGGAGGTTCCCGTCTTCAGCTCGGTCGGTCAGCCGATCACCATCTTCCGTCCAGCTGACGGCGGGCTGAACAGAGTGCGTCTGTTGGGCGGAGGGACGCGACTTGTGGTACCCCACGGCTGGGGCACGACAGCCTCACGCGCGCTGCACCTTACGCAGTCCGAAGACCGCCTAGAACTCAACGGTCAGAGTTACAGCCTGAAGCCCGGGATCTCCCTGCTGGATCACGGCGACGTCATCCCCAGGGTGTTCGACGGTGGAATGCAACAGTTCCTCCACCTCATCCGGTCTCACACACCTGGCGAGCCAGTTGCAGACCTGGTCCAGCTCGCCTCATATTCCCGGCACGGGTTTTTGCGGCACGACCAGGAATCCGGACAGCCCGTGTGGTAATCCTGAACGCCGCGGCCCTTATCGTTCGCTGCCATCGCCAATCGCGTTGTCGACGATGTCGCCGCCCGCACTCAAGGCTCTGAGCCCTTCGGCGGAAACGTCGGTCCTGAGTGGGGTCGGGGAGGCGGCTGGAGTCGATGAACTCGACGCGCCCGTTGCCTTGGCGTTCTTGCCGATCGCGTTCCCGCGAATGCTGCCACCCGCCGCAATAGCGCCTCGACCCCTCGAATGGACCTGAGCGGGTGTCGCTGTGGGCGGCTCAACCGGGACCGAAGTCCTGATTAACGTGATCACTGAGACCGCGAGTCCGATGACGGCAGCCACGCCCGCGATCACACTGGACGTGCTGTCACCCACTTGCAGATCGAGCACCGCCGTGATGATCAAGGCGATGATGACCAGTGAAGAAACGATGCCGACCGACCAAGCGCATATCCTGCGAACTCTGGCGGACATTGTGTTCCTTTCGTTGCTGAGAGGGTAGGCTCGCCATCAAGTCTTTTCCAGTCTGATCTTGCAGGTCAGTGTCGGTACGGGTAGGTGCCGTGGAGGTAGGACGGCGTCGGCGCTCAAGCACTTCGGGCAAGTGATGATCTTGATGCCTCCTGCGGTTCTCCGGCGAAGAGGGTGTGTTCCAGTTGGTTCGGTGCGCAGTTGCACTTACGCTCCAGCGCCCGCCCCGACATCCCCGCCCGAGCGTTCCGGCGGATCGCGGCGTAGAGCTCTACCTTTGGCTGTGGAGGCATCGGTGCTCCCTCGTCTAAAGGACACGCATCCTCCCATCGCAACCCCGAGTGCGGTAAAAACGCACGGATACAGACCTGGTAACCACGCACAGTGCGGTCACCGTCCGACACCCCACGCCGTCTGCGGTCCGCGCCTTCGTCGTGGCAGCGGGATGGATATCCGCGTCATAATGTCGTTTAAGTGCGATTTGCTCCAGCAAATTGACCGTCGTCCCGAAAGTCCGATCTGAGTGCGAACAATCGGGCAGTTCTGACGACGATCTGACTTGGCACTGACGGGAAGCAAGGCCATCACGAGTAGTGACTTAACTGGGTTTTAGGTCGGTACGTCCGTGTCATGTGCCTCTCTGAGTACACCAAGTACGACTCGGGCATCGGCCAGTTCTGCAGACCATCGGAACCACGGGTTGCCCTTGAGGCCGAGCACTTCGGACAGTTCGATGAGTCCGTCGTAGGTCTCGCCGTTTGCGTACAGCCGTCCGTCTGGCAGGACTTGCGCCGCGATCTGAGTGGGTCCATCGTCGGCGACGATGGTGGTCCCTGAGGGGAGTACGTCGGTGTCGACGAGGGCGCGGAGTTCGGTGTCAACGCCCTGTTCCGGTGCTGCGGCACCGGCCGGATCGATATATCGCGGCTCGTAGCTCGGGTCGGCCAATCGATTCATGGCGTCTCGTACGACAAGCGCCATGCGCTTACGCCGTGCGGCCAGGAACTCGTCGAACGGCATCCGCTCCCAGCCCTCGGGGAGTGCGTGCCAGTAGATGGTTTGGGCGAGCTTGTGCCCGGTGAGAGCCTTCGCGGCGAGTTGTTCGGGCCAGTAGTTGGCGGGCGCAAGATCGCTGATGGCGATGTTGTCGGACCAGTCGACGAGGGCGAAGTTGGCGATCTGGTTCACGCTCCTGGTGTCCGTGATCCTCAGTGCTGTCTTCAGGTAGCTCTTCGGAAACAGGTGGTGGCGCTCGATCCCCTTCTTGAGAGTGATCGCGGGGTCGAGCCGAGAACGTACCTTGCTGCTGGACAGCAGGATGTCGGCGTCGAGGATGTTGAGTGCGGCGATGTAGGCGAGGAGTGCCGGGGACTTGGCAGCGGAGGTGGCGAGCTGGTTGGGGAGGATGATGGACCAGTAGTCGGCGGTCATCGTGTCGTTGATAACCTGTTCTAAGGTGGTGATGAAGCCGTGGGCGTCGCCAGCAGGCGGCGCTGAGAGACGGGCGACGTCGGCCTCAAAGCGGGTCTCGAATGAGCCGGAATAGCGGCCGGTGGTGTGGGCCATGAAGAACCAGCGGGCAATGACGTCCTTGAGCTGGTCGAGCGGGACCTGGTAGTCGACCCGGCCGATGAGCCAGAGCGCGTAGCTGTACAGGATGGCGTTCTGACCCGAGATCATTTTCGAACCGCGGAACCCGGCACGCTCGAGGCACTGCAGGAATTCATGCCAGTGAAGGAGATTCACCAGGTGGTCTTGGGCCTGCTGCAGCCGGTCGAACTGCTCGTCACGCCGTTCCGGTGTGAATTCGCCAGTTTCGAGGTCCTTGCCACGCAAGATTGAGTATGCGTGCTTGAGGACGGCACGCCGGAATGCCACCGCGACGGCGACGCGCAGGAGTTGGTCGGGCTGTGGCTGGATGTACCAGTTGAATGCGCTCGCACCACCGATAGAGGGTTTCTTGGCGGCGCGAGCGAACTCCTCGAGCTGCTTGCGCGCCTTCTCGCGGAAGACGCTCATCAAGGTCAGGATGAAGTCGGCCTGGTTGAGCGTGATGCCTTCCGAGTTGATGCGGACGAAGACCTCGGCAACGTGTTCCTCGTTCATGGCCGCGTCCAGTTCCACGACCTCGAAGGGGTAGGCGCGCAGATCGCGCACCCGGTCGAACTGGTTGTCGATCTCGTCGCGCATATTTTGGTCGATGGTGCCTCGGGCGGCCTCGAGACGTTTGAGGTAGGTCCGGACGGTGGCCTTGTAGTCCTTCCAGAGCGGCGTGATGTCCGCGAGGTACTCGGGGTCCTTCTCGATCGCCGCATCGGTGACCTCGAATCGCGCGTCCTGGGGTCGGAAGGCGATGCGGATCCGGGATTCCGTGTAGTCCTCGCGCACCACGGGGTGACCGGTGAAAGCCGAGTACAGACTCGTGAGGCGCTGCTGGCCATCGACGATAAGCCACCGGGGCACGGTCTCGTCCTTGGCGTCGACGCCGATCGCGCGGGCGCCGACCTCGGCGCCGGTTGCCCAGAACAGCAGGTAGCCCACGGGAAAGCCCTTGAACATCGAGTCAAGCAGATCTCGGACCTTGCGGTTGGGCCAGACGAACGGGCGCTGGGTGTCGGGCAGGGCAACATCTCCGCGATTGATGTTCTTGACCAGGTGATCGAGGTCGAAGCGCGTGGTGCGAAACAGGGTGCGGCTCATGCGCTGCTCCATTGTTGATCATTGGCTGGTTGCCAGCAGTCGTCTTAATACGTTCGTGGCTTTAAGTTCGGCGATGTGCTCGGCGACTCGGCGTGGGGTGTGTCCTCCGCGAACGAGGAGCCCGGCTTCGATGTTCTTGGCCACGCCGGACTGGGTGAGATTGGCGCTGGAGACCAGCAGAATGCGGCGGTCGGCGACGGCGAGCTTGGCGTGCATCTTGGAGCCTGGTTCGGTGCGCTGCGGGACGGGCCAGTGCCAGAGCTGGACGCCGGGAATCGCGGCGAACGCCGCAGCCGGTTCGGCCCCGGCCAGCGCGCTGCCTGCACCTTGCAGGGTCTCGACGACGGCGGTGATCTCGACGCCGCTTGCTCCGGCGGTGGCGAGGGCCGTGCGGATGTCGGGGTGGGGCTTGGCCGAGTAGGTCATGAGCAGGAGTTCGTGCTGTGCTTGCGTGATGACTTCGGTCAGCGCTTGTGCGGTGGCGCGGACGGGTACGGAGTGGCTGCTGGGTCCGCTCCACACGGTTTCCACACTCACGGCGGCGGTCAGTTGTTCGTGCGCCGCCGCGAGCCCGCGCAGATAGGCAGCGGCCTCCGCGGTGCCGGCGGACTCGTCGCGCGTTGCCAGGACGGGTGCTGCGGTCTCACTCAGGGCGTGGCCGATCCAGCCGAGGATCGCCGTGTCCGGCCAGCCGGATCCGATGCGGTCGGCCAGGCCGCGCAGTGCGACGACTCCCAGTTGGGGAGCCGCCTCGGCGGCGGCCTTCTCGAACGGGTTCATGGCAGGTCGGGGAACAGGGCGAGTTTGGGGTCGTCGATGGGCACTACGAATCGGCGGTCGAGGAAGCGGTTGCCGCGCTCGCAGGTGGTTTCTGAGACGAACAGGCAGACGTGGCAGGCGGCGCCGTGCAGGAAGTCGGCGGGCGGCTGCGGCAGCCTTTCCTTGCACAGCGGGTCGGACGAGCACCGCTTCGCGTCGTGCAGGGCGCGTCGGGTCAGGCGCACAAGCCGTTCGGGCTCGGCCTGGGACACCAGCCCGCCGAGGCTGCCGTCGGCGTCCGGTACGGCGGTGTAGATCAGGATCCCACCGCGGGGGTCATCCTCGTTCCCGGTGTAGATCCGCTCGGACAGGCTCGCCGCGTTGTAGCCGCAGTCGAGCGCGATGGTTCGGATGAGTAGGTGGGACAGGGTGTGCAGTGCGATGAAGCGTGCACCCGGCCAGTGCATCATGGGGTCGAATTGCGCGGGGATACGGTCGGAGTAGCGGGTCTTGCGGAACTCGGCGTAGGCGGCGCGGTGGCAGGACAGCGCGGTCGACTCGGCGACGCGCTGCTCCCACTCGGCCAGCAGTTGTTCGGGGACGCGCAGGAAGATGCCCTCGCCGCGGACCTCGCTGGCGGGCACCCATTTCGGGTCGTCGCGAGACAGTGGCGCGGGCCTGACGAGCTCAGGGTCATCGGGATCGGGGGAGTCGAGCCGGGTGAAGCCGACCAGGGCGCGCACCTCGCGCAGCCGCTCGACCTGGATGACGTCGGCGAAGATGCCCTTCAGCGGGTCCGGGACACCGTCGGGGTCGCGGCGCAGTGCGAAGTCGTCGTTCGGTTCGGGGAGCTGCTGCGCGGAGAAGATCTCCCACTCCGGCGTGCGCAGGTCCGGGTAGCCGGAAGTGGGTTCCTGTGGAGAGCTCTCTTTGATCGCCCGGACGGTAGCGACTGCGGCGTCGATCTCGTCGTCGGTCCATTTAGCGAGCTCTTTGAATGCGGTGACGTTCTCGCGGCCGTAGGTGTACATCGCCTTCGGGAGCCCGGAGATTTGCACCCAGTGCTGCTCGATCTTGGCCTGCAGCTCGTTGGCGCCGCTGCGGGGGACAACGAGCGCGGACAGCGTTTGCGAAAACCATTGGTTGGATGCGCCGACGACCAGGACCTTGGGGTCGCGGTCGCACCCTTGTGGATCGAAGGTGCCGAGGTGGGCGTTGCGGCCTCGACAGCGGGGCAGGTTCTGCTCGTTGCGCTTGCCCATCGCCTCGCGCATGTTGCGGCGCTCACCGCATGCGATGCAGCGGATCTCGACGTTCGCTCCGATGTTGCCGCCGCGGTCCTCCATCTGCAGCCGTGGGTGACTGGCCTTGACGCACGGACCCCCGCGATGCACGTAGTGGCTGTACGGGAACTCATCGAGGTGGCCGGCCGTGCAGGACAGCACGAAGCGGGCGGCGACAGCCAGCGGCTTGCGCCCGGAGCGCTTGCGCCCGCACGAGTCGTGGAAGAAACGGGCCTCGTGCGGGCGTGTCGGCTTCTCGTTCTCGAAGCCGAACACCTGCGAGTCGATCGGGCCGAGTTCGTTGCACACCGTGCAGCGGAGCCACGCGGGGAAGGGAGTGGTCGGCACGCCAATGCGGGACGCCGGGCCGCGCGGGTCGCCGTCCAGCCCTTCCAGCCACGGCGCGGGGCGCAGCTGCTCGACATGTCGCTTGCCGTGCAACGTCTTCACCGCCGCCAGCAGCCGCTCTTCCTTGATCGGCTCCCACTCCGGGATGTTGTCGTAGCGCCAGTCGTCCAGACCCTGCACCAGGACCGAGAAGTTCGGCAGGTCGACGAGGGAGCCGACACCGCTGGTGAACATCAAGTGATTGGGGCGGACGGCGCCTACCCGACGGCTATACTGGGCGCACATCAGGATCCCTGCCTCGTGTCGATCAGGTCTGATTCGCCCATTTCGTCGCCCTCGGGTGCGTCCTCGTCGTCGGTGGCGCCGTCGGGCGGGGTGAAGGACCAGTCGGGTGCGTTGTAGGTGGGCTGGAAGAACTCGCCGCTGCCGGGTAGGAGCAGGTTGATCTCGTTCTCGGTCTCGCGCATGGACATGCCGACCGTGGTGTCGGTCCACTTGCCCTCGCCTGGCTTGGTGAGCAGTCCGACCAGCCGTTGCTTCTTCGACGAGCCGGTCTCGTAGCCGAGTCGGGTGGAGCCTTTCTTGGCCTGGTTCCAGATGTCGGTGAGGCTCTTGATGCGCTCCTCGAGGTAGCCCCGTCCGCGCGCGCCGGCTACTACCTCGGCGCGGGCGAGTAGGCGCATGATGAGGCGGCGCACGAGCGGCTCGTCCAGCCGTACGTCGTACGCGTCGGCGTTTCGTGAGTTGCTTTCGACAATGTTGCGGACCGCGGCGACGAAGGTGCCGGTCGTGCCGCGATCCAGCGCTCGCCGGGTGTAGGGGGTGACGGACAGCGCTTCGACCTGGCGGTAGAAGGTGGCGTGGTAGTGCTCGAAGTCCTCGTAGTGCGCCAGATCGCGGGGCCGGGTCCAGTTGTAGAGCGTCACCACGAGACCGGGGCGCAGCGGGTCGCGGCCGACACGCGAGGATGCCTGGATGTACTCGGCGGTGTTCTTCGGCTGACCGGTCACGACCATCAACCCGAACCGGGACACGTCGACGCCGACCTGCAGCATCGAGGTCGCCAGCACCACGTCGACCGGGACCCGGTCGTCCTTCAGCCGAGCGCTCCGCCGTTCGGCGACCGGGTGGAACTCGGCGCGGTCCTTGCTCTGCGCCGATTTGCCCTTGTTCACTGTGAGCACATCGCCGAAGTTCTGATTGATCGCCCGGCGGCGGGTGCTGGTGTCCAGGTCGGCATCGAAGCCGATCTCCAGGCGTTTGAGCACGTCGCTGATGTCGCCCGAGGAGATCCGCGAGGTCAGCTCCTGGATGGTGAGCATCGTCGTGGCACCGATGATCCGGTCGGACAGTCCCTTGCTGCGGCCGTGGCGGCGGACCCTGGTGGCGACGTCGTCGTCGAGATAGCGCCGCATGCCGGCCAGCTCGCGCGTGGCGTTGAAGTAGCCGACCAGCGTCATGTACGGATCGGCCGCTTCGCCGTGCGCGTCGAACATGGTCTGGCCCGCGATCAGCAGGATCTCGGCGAGCCGGATTTCGGCGGACTTCAGGCGCACGCCGTGTGCGCAGATGCCGAGGTAGCGTCGGCCGGGGTTGGCCGCGGACACTGGAACTTGCCGGGAGAAGAACGTGTCGGTGACGTCGGTGACCTGTGGCGGGAAGATCTCCAAGTCCCGGCCGAACACTCCGCGCACCTGTTCGCGGGCGCGTTTGGTGGTGGCGGTCGAGGCGACGATCTTCGGTCCCGCTTCGCGACCGGACGGGGTGGTCCAGGTGCACAGCTCGTCTACCGCGGCTTCGAACAGCCCGACTATGGTGCCCAGCGCACCGGAGATCAGGTGCAGCTCGTCCTGGATGATCAGATCCGGTGGCCGCAGCCGCACCACCGGTCGACTGGCTACCGTCGGCAGCGCTCCCTTCGCGTTGTGCCGGACGCCGCAACCGGTGCGCGAGTCCAGATCCTCGTGCCGGTACCCGTGCCGGGGGCAATACTGGGAGACGCGCCCGAACAACATCCCCGCGAACCCCCGCCACGGAAGTTGGGCGAGCTTGTCCACTGTGGCGATGACCAGGCTCGGAGCGTAGCGGTAGATCTCCTCATCCACGGTGAGGATCGGCAGGCCCTCAGGCGACTTGGTGCGGGCGAACGGGCAAGCGGTCGCGCCCTCGGCGTTCGGGCAGTACAGGAAGAGCCGCCGCGCGACGGTGTCGACGTGCAGGTCCCGGTGCGCCTCGAGCTTGCTGCCGCACCACGGGCAGGACAGCGTCTGCAGCACGTTCGCCCGCTTGCTCTGACCGGCCTCGCGGGCCTCGGCGATCTGCTCGGAGGCCTGATCGAACCAGTTCGGCGACACCGCCCCACCGACCCACAGCCCGATGCGGAACGGCTCGCCGCCCCACGCGGACTCGTTCGCCCGCCGCAGCACCTCGGCGGCGCAGATCAACGCGGCCGCGCGCTGGAACTGCTGCGCGGTCAGCAGCCGCAGCGTGTAGCGCATCAGCACCGCCACCCCCGCAGCCCCGTTGCGAGCGTCCTCCCCGGTCCCGACGACACCCTGCAGCCGACGGATCGCGAAGGTGTAGGCGGTCAACCCCAGGTAAGCCTCGGTCTTACCGCCACCGGTCGGGAAGAACAACAGGTCCGCGGTCGCGTCCGGGCTCGCCGCCCGTTCGGCGTGGTCCGGATCGGTGATGGCCGGCATGTTGAGCAGCACGAAGGCGAGCTGGAACGGCCGCCACGTCGACACCCTGGCTCGCAGCCTCTTCACGTCCGCTTCAGCGTCGGCGTAGGAGACCAACGGGTCCGCACGGCGCACCGCGATCTCCGTGTGCCGCCGCTGCATCGCCATCGCCTCGTTGGCGAACCGGAACGCACGCAACGCCTCCTTATGGCGCGGTGAATCCGGATCGGTGAGCAGCCTTATGCCCGCGCTGATGCGTCGGTGCGCGATTCGTGCCCGGAACACTGCACCCTCGGCCGGACCGCGCAGCGCTTCTGGCAATGCGACGATCTCCTGCTCGCGCTTGTCGAGCCAGGCGGCGTAGCCATCCGCCAGCGGCGACAGCCCCGCGCACAATGCCTCCGGCTCGGCCGTCGCGAGTGCATCCATCGACAGCTCCGCGCCGGCCAGTGCCGTGTCCGCGCCGACCTGCGCGATGGTGGCCGGCACGTCGTGGGTCGGCAGCCACTGGGTCTCCAGCTTGTGTGCGCGCCGGATCGCCGGCTCGGTGTACGCGTGCACCGCGACGTTCTGCCCGGTGGCGAACTTCAACTGGTCGCGATACAGCAGTCGCAGGTGCAACTCCTCTTGGTCCTCCACGACGGGGTTCGCGTCGGCCATCGGATCGTCGATAGGCACGAAGATCGGCGCGGTGCCGTCCAGCGCCGTGACCGTCAGCTTGGTCTGGAAGATCCACGCTGCGTCCCGATTCGTCGCTGGTTCCTCTTGCGCGTTGATGAGCGTCACCTCGACCGTGCGGGTGTTTCCCGCCGGGCGAACCGCGACCGCCAGCGATACTCCTGGATCACTCGGATCAGCCGCGGTCAGCGGCACGCGGAAGTCCCGCTCGCCGTCGAGTCGGAGCTCAGATTGCAGCTCCATCGGCTCGCGCGCCCACACACTACGCTTGCGCCCCTCGTCGTCCTCGGACTCGTGCTTGAAGTAGTGCCCCCAGCTCGCGGTAACGACCACGACATCGGTGTCCGAGCCTACACAAAAGGACAGACCCATCGACGACGCCCAGATCCGCCCGAGGTTCTGCGGTGTGAGGATGTCGGGCAGTTCGCCACGCTCCTCGCCGTGCGGGTCACCCTGCACTCCGGCTTCGGCATCGGTAACGGCGTCCGCATCGTCCACGGTGGACCTCGGGGTGTGCTTTGGGCCTAACATGCCGATCAAGTAGCGCTCGCGCGGCCCCATCGCACGCGGTTTGAACTGCTCGGCGCCGCCATCCCACGGCCCGAGCAGATCCCGCTCCACCAGGTCGTGGAACTCGTCGCGCACTTTGAAGGAGTTGGTACCGGAGAAGGGCTGCTCGATGTCCAACGGCGAGACCGCCGGTGCCTGCTCGTCCTCGTCGTCCGGGTTCAGGAAGAGACCGTTACTGGTCATCAGAACAACGTCTCCCCGGTGCGCTTGGACTTGCCCTTCTTATCGTGCAGGCCCTGCGCGACCTCCTCGGCGTGCCGCTCGTGATTTAGCTCAAGCAGGCTGTCCAGGATCTCGCGTTGGGCAGCCGGACCGACGGTGTAGCGGGTCTCCCGGCCGACCTTGTGGAATCCGTGAAATAGCCCGCCAACAGCCGCGATCCGGTCCTTCCAGCCGTACGCGCAAATCGTCGCCTCGTCGATCTCTCTGTGGATCCGACGGAGGTCCTCGATGTCGCCGTCGGTGCAGCGCGGGTCGAACACCATGTTGTAGGTCTTTGTCAGGCCGGAGTTCCTGGAAAGCATCACATCGCGGCGGTAGGCGTCCAGCCGGTTACCCAGCTGACGCATCTCGCCCGTGAGCGCGGGCGGCCTCGCGAAGGTCTCGAATACGTCGGACGGCGTGTAGCGGAGATCTGTCTTCATCGACGAGCCCCGCGACTTTGCCCACCAGTAGTGCGGTGCGCTTGATAACAAGGCTAGCATCGCCGGGTCGTCGGTCGCGAAGACCGCGAGCATGTGTGAGAACACCTGCCCAGTAGGTACCATCAGCGGCATCACCGTCTTGCTCACCAGTGCGATAACAATTACTCGGTCTAGCCCTGCAATCGCGCATTTAAGACCTGGTCGGCGCCTCCAATATTGCCACCACGGAGCACTCCTCACGGCCGGACTCTTAGTTTCACGATCAGGTTTGACTAGCAATAGGACTCGCTTGTATGCCTCACCGTAGGTTTTGGCCTTATTTTCCTCCCAGTCATGAAAGCAGATAACCCAACGCGGGCCGAAGCAATCTGGGTTGGAGTTTAGGTCTTGTCCGTTGAGGTACGGGAAGAGTACTTCCTTGTTTTTTGGTTGCCTCTTGATCATTTCTTCGGCAATCTCGAACGGAACAGTGAATCCGGTCCCGCCGATATCGACTCCCTGGTACGCGATGCCAGAACTCGCGGCTAGATGCTTCGGAGGGCCCGCCGTTCGCGATCCTGGATCAAGCGAGGTAGTAATCGCGTTCACGACTTCTCCGTCTAAACGACGCACGGCTTTGTCGTCCAATGAAGCCCGACTGGTCCAAATGACGCAGTACTCGAGGATTGCACTCTTGGAGGGCCAAGGCGAACTCTTCACAGCTTGCCGAATCTCTACGCCTGTGGCTCTAATCTGATCCAGACCGACTTCTCTGGTATCGCCCTGAGCGAGTGTGTTCGTGGCAATCAGGCCGGTCTGCCCGTGTCGGTCAAGTAGAGCGTGCGCGCGCAGCGCAAAGTAGGCAATAAGATCAGTGTTGGTTCCTCGAATATTGTTTGCGACGCAAACACTCAAATATTCGCGATAAAGAAGCCCGAAGGCAGGGCGGAGCTTGGGTCCACCAAGGAAAGGAGGATTGCCGATTACGGCGTCGAATCCGCCTTTGGTGAATACCTCTGGGAAGATGATTGGCCAATGCAAAGGTTTGCGACTGAACCCACTGTCAGGTCGGTCGCTGTTTAGCCATACCTGTGCTTGCTGACACGTCGCTTCTTCGGATATTCTTATGCGTCGTGCGTAGTCGGCTGCGGCGAGAGAGCCGTCGCGGAGCCCATGGTCGCCGCGCTTCGCATATGTGAGGGCGCCGCCAACGCAGAGGTCGGCGAGAAGCTGAGCCCGACCAGTCTTCTGTTCGAGATCGGCGAGAACCTCACGTTTGTGCCCGAGGCCTTCGAGGGTTGTGCCGTCGATATCGGCGACGGTGCGGCGGGCGTCGGCGACGTCGGCGACGAGTTCGCGTACTCCGATGGTGAGATCGAAAAGTCCGCCCTCGTGAATCTGGCGGCCCTTCGCTGGGTCCATGTGCATCCATTCGAGTTGATCGAGGGATGTGATGCCGAGCAGAGAGTCGCCGGTGACGAGTCGGTCGTCAAGGAAGGTAAAGGGCCGGTAGGGGTCCATCGATACGAGCCAGAGGGATAGTTTGGCCATTTCGACGGCCATGGGGTTGATGTCGACGCCGTAGAGGCAGTGCTCGATGATCTGTCGCCGGGCTTCGATGACGACGGGGTCCTGGTCGGCCTCGCGCTCGGCATCGAGGGCGGCGCGGTAGTCGCGCACACGGGAATCGCCTTCAAAGGCCCAAGCCTCGATGAGTTTGCTGGCGAGGTAGCGGGCGGCGGCGACGAGGAACGCGGCAGAGCCCATCGCGATATCGGCAACCTTGAGCGCGAGGATCTTGTCGGAGGACTTGAGCTTCCATTCGTCCTTGTTCGCGGTATGCAGCGGTCCTGGTTCGTAGGCAAGCGGTTCGAGGGCGCCGTCGACGATCTGCTCGGCGAGGGAGCGCGGGGTGTAGTGGGTGCCGGAGTTCTTGCGCAATGGTGACTCGGTAACGAACAGCTCGCCCGGCATGATCACAACGGGTTGTTCACGCAGGTCCTGACGGATGATGCCGAACAAGACCAACAGTTGGTCGGTTAGTGCGGCGTCGCCGCGGGTGACGGCGAGCAGCTTGCGGCGGGCGGCCTCCTTTTCGACTCCTGTGAGCGGCGCGAGCTTCTTCTCCAAAGCGCGCACTGATCCGATACCGGACGACTTGTACCGCTCAGCGAGCGCCGCCGCGAGAGCGGGGACATCCGGGCAGCCTGCGGCCAGGTTCGTCAGGTCGCGCAGTGCGACCTCGTCTTCGAGGCCGGCCTTGCCGATGAGCCCGAGGGTGACGTCGTCAGCGCGGAAGCCGTCGAAGGAGAGCAGGCCCTCGTAGACGTAGCCGATCTGCTCGACGTCCAGCTCGCGGAAGGACAGCTTGCGGCGTTCCTTCGATCGGCCGGTGCCGATCTCGACGTATTGCACGGCGCGGAGCATGTGCAGCACGGTGCGGTCGTCAATGTTGCGCGGCAGCCAGGCGTAATTGAACGGGCCGAACAGCGAGCCGTTGTGGGCATGCATCCGCAGTCTGGGGTGGCTGATGCCGTAGTAGACCGCGTCAAACACCGCGAGCAGCCGGTGCCAGGCGACGTCGCTGTACTCCAGGTCGTCCTCGCTGCCCTCGCGCGCCTGCTGTTCGAGCCGCGCGCACAACCGGCCGGCTGAGTAGGTGCTGGCGTAGAGGGGAGTGTCGGAGGGCAACAGTTTGCGTTCCTCCGCGAAGAGTAGGAAGACGATGCGCATCATCACGGTGACTGCGCCGCGGTAGACCTCGTACGCGCTGACGTCGAGGCCCTTCCCGCCGCGGTCGCGCTGGGCGGTGTCGGCGCGGCCGATCGCGGCGACCAGCAGTTCGACGGCTTGGCGGACCTGCACGCCGAGCGCTTCGGTGATCTCCTCCTGGGAGTCCTCGCTCTTGCGTAACAGCTCGATGAGCTTCTCGTCGTCGTGCACGCCGTAGAACCGCGAGCGTCGCAGCATCGACACGAACGCCCGCACGACATCGATCTCGGCGGCCTCGTTCCAGGCGACCGTGTCGAACACTGCGGTGGTCGTGACCTTGCCACGCGGCGCCGACACTAGGACGCACCAGCGGCCGTCGGTGGCCAGGCCGAGCTGCACCTCGTGGTGCCGGCACAGCTGCGCGAGTCGGTCCACCGTGGTGGCCGCCGAGGCTTCGCCCTTGATCCGCGCGGTCGGCTGGGTGCCCGACGCGCAGATCAGCCCAAGTACCTGGGTGGTGCGAGGTTTGGCGTCCTCACCCGGATCGACCAATGCGAACGCCGGGGTGATGCGGGTGTCGTGCTCGGGAACGTCCATCGACAGGGCGTCGAAATCCTCATCCTCGGCCCAGCGCAAGGCGTCGCCCCATTCAAGGAGTTCGCCGAGGAGATGGTCGATCCAGCCGCGTTGCCCGGACGCGGTGTTCTCCTGCCATGTGGCGTGCGTCAGCCGCAGCTTCTCCTTCGTCGCTCTGTCCAGTGAGTCGAGAGTGGGCCAGGTGGAGCGCAGCACCGGCAGCGACAGGAACGGTCCGCTGACCTCGATGAGACTGAGCCAGTCCCGGTGCTGCTGTGCGCTGTCGGGCGCGTGCGTACGACGGGGTCTCATCGGATCGCCTCTCTCTTCGGCACGACGAACACCACGGCGACCGGGAACCGGTGCGGTTCCTGGTGGTGGTAGCGGGCGGTGATCGCGTCGAGCTCACGTTGCCGCTCGGCGGCCAGCTCGGTCAGCCGCGTTTCCCAGTGCCTGCGGTCGCGCCGGTACTGCTCGCGCTCGTCCTTGGTCTTCTCCACGTCGAGGCGGCTGAAAAGCGCGTCCTCCTGGTCCTCGGCCAAGGCTGAGCGCAGCGAGGCGGCGAATTGATCGATGGTCGTGGTGATGCGCTTGCGCTCGGCGTCCTCACGCTGGCCCAGCGCCCGGCGCAGCGAGTCGAGGCGAGTGGTGGTGCGCCAGTCGATCGCGCGGAGCAGACCGTCGGAGATCCTTGTCCAGCGCTCGGCGATGCGGCGCCGGACCGGTTCGGCGGCGGGCGTGCCGTCAGCGAGAGCGCGGTCCAGGATGTCGGCGAGCAGCCCGAGGTTCTCCACCCGACGGAAGCGTCCCTGCTCGGGGGTCCAGCCGCCGGCGTGTAGGACCTCCTCGTGCAGCCGCACGCCATCGGCGCCCACGATCAGGAAGCGGGAGTATGCGCCGACCAGTACGTCTTCGAGTCGTGGGTCATCGCTGACCACGGCGGTGATGCGGTGCAGGTTGATGTCGTCGTTGGATACCGCCGCGCGCAGCAGCCGGGTGGACATCGCGACCAGTGGGTGGTTCAGGTGCGCGAGCACGATGTCGTCGCGGCCGCGCGCGATCGCAGCGTCGAAGGTGACCGGCAGCTGTTTCGGGAAATCGTTGCGCTTGTACTTCTCCGGCTGGAACTTCTCGATCAGTCCCTCGCTCGCGCGAACCCACGAGCCTGTCAGAGTCGGCACCACGAACGTGCCGTTGGTGTCGGCGGCGCGTAGCGGTTGTTGCCTGGCGAGGGTCAGTGCGGTGTCAACGACCCGCTTTGCGCGCGACGGCGTGATGCCCAGCTCCGCGACCGTTTCGTCGAGGTTGGCGCGCAGCTTGCGGACCTGCTCGCGGACGTTCTGTTCGGCGGGTAGCTGATCCTTTTTCGCGCCGGCCTTGTCGACGTCGAAGTCCTTGAGCTGGCCGAGCATGCGGCGTTGCACCGCGTCGGCGAGCACGGCGTTGACTGACCCGAGGTCGGCCTCCATCCGGGCGATCTTGGTGGCTACGCGGGAGAGGAATTCCAGGTCGGCTTCGTAGGAGTCGACCTTGCTCTCCCAGCCGGTGCCGACGAAGTGCCGGATGTCGGGTGTGTGGGTCTGTCCGTAGCGGTCGATGCGGCCGATGCGCTGCTCGAGCTTGTTGGGGTTGAACGGGATGTCGTAGTTGACCAGGCGGTGGCAATGGCGCTGCAGGTCGATCCCTTCGCTCGCCGCGTCGGTTGCCACCAGGATGCGTACCGGGTGCTCGTTGGGGGCCTTCTGGAACGCCAGCCGCAGCTGCTCGCGCTCCTCGGTGTTCATCCCGCCGTGCAGCTGCGACACACGGTCCCCGCCGAGGCCCTCCTGTCGGAGCAGTTCGACCAGCCAGTGCTGGGTGTCGCGGTACTCGGTGAACACCACGACCCGGTCGTCCTTCCACGTTCTGCCGTCGGGCTTGCAGACCCTTTTGAGGTAGGTGATCAGCACGCGTGCCTTGGCATCGGGCTGTGCGTCGTGCGTGCGTGCCCACCGGTGCATCCGCTCCAGCAGTGACTGCTCATCGTCGTCCGCGTCGGGCTGCATGGGCCGTGAGCGGCCGAGCGCGTCGTCCTCCGCCTCAGCCAGGAGCTCGTCGTCATAGGTGGCGATGTCGTCGAAGAAGTCCTCCATCCACGCCGGGACGTCATCGCCTGCAACATTGAGCGTCCGGGTCTTCGACCGCAGCGTCTCCTGGTAGACCGCGACGGTGTGCGCGAACGCCGCCGGGCTGGAGAACAGCCGCTTCTTCAGCAGCAGGGTGATGAGGTCCGTGGCTTTGCGGCCCCTCCGGGTGGTCAGCTTCTTGCGGCGCAACTCGGCGAACCGGGTCAGCAGCTGGTGGATCTCGCGCTCGCTCGCCGGGTATTCGACGAGGAGTGGTTCGGTCTTGCGCGCGAGGAACCGGGGAGTGCCGTCAGCGTTGGTGATGTCCCGCTTCAGGCGTCGCACCACGGTCTCTTTGACCGCCGAGCGGTCTGGTTCGACGCCGCGGGCGAAGCGCTGGTCGTCGAGGATTTCCAGCAGCGCGGTGAAGGAGGCCGGGTAGCCGTTGTGCGGGGTAGCGGACAGGAACAGCCGGTGGGTGAAGTGTGGCGCGAGCCGGCGGATCAGCTTGGTCTGCTGCGAGTCCACCGCGTATACCTGCTTCGGCGCGGCCGGTGCGACGTGATGGGCTTCGTCCAGAATCAGGAGGTCGAAGGTGCGCGGGAATGTGGGCCCGTCGACGGGTAACACCTCGTCGAGCAGGCGCTGGGCCTTCGCGCCGCGCAGCCAAGGCAGGCTGATGATGCTAAGTGGGTAGACGTTGAACGGGTTGGCCGCGCTGCCGTAGTCGCGGCGAACCTGCGCGCAACGTTCGGAGTCGATGATGGTGAAGTCGAGGCCGAACTTCTCGGCCATCTCGTCTCGCCACTTCATCGTGAGCCCGGCGGGGCACACAATCATGATCCGCTGCGTGCGGTGCCGCAGCAGAAGTTCCTGCGCGACAAGGCCGGCTTCGATCGTCTTGCCCAGCCCAACATCGTCCGCGAGCAGGAGGTTAACCCGGGGTGCGCGGATGGCACGCGCAACCGGCTCGAGTTGGTAGTCCTCGATGGCGACGCCGGAACGGAATGGCGCCTGCAAGGTCCCGACGTCAGCCGAGGTCACCGCAGACCAACGGACAGCGTCTAGGAACGCTGCAAGCTGCTCGGGCGGATCGAAACCCTTGGCGGTGACTGCGGGAAGCGAACCGCTCGGCAGTACCTGCCTGCCGGGCTCGACCTCCCAGATGACCTCCAGTGTCTCTCCGAAACGGCCCTCATCGACGCTCTGCAGCGTTACGAGCGTGCTGGAATCGGCAGGATCGAGGTCGCTGACGACCCATTTCTGGCCACGAACGGAAACAAGCGCGCCAGTGGTCAGTTCTGCATCGGTCGAGATACTGCTCGACATCACGGCCCCCTCATTGATCAGCCTCACTGTCGTTAGATTGCTGTGGTCGAGACGCAACGCGATCGAGCGAACGGCCAGCTTTCTCGGAGCAGACAGCGATCAGTCGTGTTGGGGTCGGGATCCGTTACAGGCCACCTTGTGTGGTTCGACCGCCGGAAATTGCCGACAGCTGCCTAGCTCCAGCGCCGTTTGGATCTTTGAGCCTCTCAGTCTCGAACGTTGGTAAAGTTCAAACCAAGTGCCATAGGTCCCCGAGACGAGAGTATTTCGGCCCTCGAAGACGTGGATCCCGTGCGTGACCAAGAGGACCTCGACGAGATCGCCGGGTCATATCGTGACCTCGAGAGCGTCGACGTTACGGAGCTTGCGGCAAGACACGGCCGTCGCCGACCGCCATTCCTCCACGGCCAGGCGCGGACCGGACAGTGATCAGCCAGCGTTAGCGCGCTCGCCAAAACGTCCGACATCGAAACGCTGATGATCACATCCGTGAGAAGGCGACTGTGAGCTCACGTCAGAATCAGCGGCGTGTGCGAGACCATTAAGCAATCTTCTTGTGGCGCCACCGTTACCCTGCTGGCGCGCACTATTTTGGACGCAACAATCAATGATCTCGAGCTGTCGAAGGTGTCTTACTTGCCCGACGGATGTGGCGGTGTTCGTCGTTGGTCTGTTCGGGCGGTGCTCGGTCGTCTTTCGTCATGTGTATGTACTCGGCGCGGTCTCGGCTCCGGGCAGGCGGAAGGGGCGGAGATGGGCCGGTTGGCTGCGGCGGAGTTTGTGGAGGCTGTGGCGGCTCGCCGTGGTTCGCTGCGAGCTCCTGGCGGGGCGGTAGAGGGTGTGCGGTTTGCGTTCTACGGCCGGATGTCGACCAGCGAATTCCAGGACGCGCAGACGTCGCGTGCCTGGCAACGCGGGGTGTCGGATGAGTTGGTCGATGGCGTCGGTGAAGTCGTGGTCGAGTTTTTCGATGAGGGCCGGTCGCGGCGGTGGTCGTGGCGAGATCGACCGTCGGCGTCTGCGTTGCTGGCAGCTGCGGAGAACCGGGATTGTGAGTTCGATGCTGTGGTGGTGGGGGAGTACGAGCGGGCTTTCCACGGTGACCAGTTTCGCGAGGTGGTCGCTCAGCTGAATGCGGTCGGCGTGCAGGTGTGGTTGCCCGAAGCCGGCGGACCGGTCGAGTTGAACAGTCCGGTTCATCTGGCGTTGATGACGTTGCTGGGGGCGCAGGCGCAGCGTGAGGTGGCACGGGCTCGGCACCGTGTGATGGCAGCCATGCGTGCGCAGACGCGGTTGCAGGGGCGTTTCCTTGGTGGTCGTCCGCCGTATGGGTACCGGTTGGCCGACGGTGGACCCCATCCGAACGCCGTCCACGTGCGATGGGGGCGGCGCCTGCATGTGCTGGAGCCGGATCCGGGGGCTGCGCAGTGGGTGCGATGGATGTTCGCCGAGCGGGCTCGCGGTCGGTCGGTAGCGTCGTTGGTGCGGGAGCTGAACGACCGCGGTGTTCCGTGCCCGTCGAGTGCTGATCCGACGCGGAACTCGCACAGGTCCGGGACGCGGTGGATCGTCCGTACCGTCGGGATGATCTTGGAGAACCCGAGGTGCACCGGACGGCAGGTCTGGAACCGCCAGACCACCAAGGGGCACGGTGTCGGCGGACGTAGCGGTGGTCGAGGCTCGGGCACTGTTCGCCGGAACTCAGTGAGGGAGTGGGAGGTATCCGAGCAACTGGCTCATACCCCGTTAGTGGACGAGACCACGTTCATCGCGGTTCAGCGGATACGCGCCGGGCGACCCACCAAGGACGGCGCTACGCGCGAGTACGCGTTGGCTGGACTGGTGGCGTGTGGGGTGTGTGGTCGTCGGATGGATGCGCATTGGGTGCACGGTCGTCCGGGTCACCGCTGCCGTCACGGCTACACCACGGCCACGCCGCGGTCGGATCATGCGCCGCGCAATGTCTACGCCCGCGAGGAACACCTTCTTGAGACCGTGGTTGGTCTACTTCACCAGGACGGACAGGCCGAGGGCCATAGTCTGCTCGATGTCGGTGAATGCCTTCGTCGTCGAGGGCTGGAGCTCGTCTGCAGCCATAAAGGCCGAGAACTCCAGCTAACCGCAGCACGAAAGATCGTCAGTCTGCCGATCTCATCCAGCCAGACCACGCTCGCCTTGGACTGGAATCTCCGCACTGGCGACGCAGCCGCCCGCCGAGAGGGGGACGCCAAGGACCGTCACAGTGTGCACTTGGCAGGCATCGAGAAGCCACTATCCTCGGGAGGTGACGTCCATACTTCGAAATAGAACTACCCCACGGACTTGGAGATCCGTGGGGTAAAAGAGTGTCCGAGACTCGAACACCTGTTCGTTGCATCCATGTGCAGGATGCGTATTCATGCGAAGGACCGTAGCTGCGCCCAATGATTAAGCGCCAGTCCGGGCCTGCCGCGCAGTGGCGGCCGGTGCGGTGTCAGGGAGCTTTTGCTCCGTTGCTGGCAGAGGCGGATGGGCCGTTGATGTAGATGTTGGGTGAGTCCTTCGCGGTTTGGGCGAACACCTTGGATTCGGCCAAAGCCGCGATATCGGACAGCGAGGTGGACGAGCAACCGGCGTACTGGGTTGCGATCGCCGCGCGCAGAGAATCTTGGACGGCCGGGTTCTCGATCTGGTCAATGACACCAAGTGCGCTGACGAATTGGCGGTCAGCTTCGCGGTCGGTCCGTAGTCGGTCGATCATGGTGACCATCAAATCTCTCGCCTTGTCAGCGCGCTGGAAGAACAGAAACCCGATCGCTTCGTTGACCGCTCCGGCGACTGTGGCGATGATGGCGCCGCCAACCTGGTCCGGGTTACGAAGATAGCTGACTGCCGCAGCAGCAAAGATGGCGAACCCGATGACAGCGAAGGCGATACTGAGCATAAAGCTGATCGAGGCTTGCCGGTGGGCGTGCGCGTAGTACTTGACCATGAGTCGAGCGTTGCCGTCCGAGTACTGGCGTAGCGTCTCAGCAAGGTGTTTGGTCGACGTATTGCGGCTGGAATCGACGTTGACGACGACTGATTGATGCGATGGCTGCTCTCCCTGGTCGACGTTTTCGTCGTGTCGCCCGCCGGTGCTGTCCGACGGGGAACCGACGTCGCATGGCGACGCCTGGTCGACCGGGTCTGGTGAAGGTTCGATATTGAGGTCACGGAGAGTTCTGTTCTCCGTGCTGTGGAAATGGCAGTGTTGCCACGGAAGGCGAACCGACCTTCGACACACGTACCCGCCTCTGGTGGTAGCCCCACACTTCCACCTTGGGCGCAGTAGCCGCAGCAGTCGCATGGGAGAAGCTTGCACCATCGCGCGTGCGGCATCCAGACGGTTCGCGCGAAACTACCATTAGCCATGCGAACGAGTTTCGACGCGCTTCGCGTCAGAGCGGCCCGCCGCACCACCGTGCAGGCCGAGTGGTGCCCCGCCGCTCGCCGGAAGACCGAAGTCGCCAGCCTCGAGCGACGGGGCTACCTTTCTCGTGCGGTTATGCCGCGGCGCCTACGGGCTGGACCACCGGCTGGGCGTCGCCTGGCCTCCCGGAATCCCGTGGAAGTTCAGCCAGACGTACCTGTGCGCCCTGCGCCGACACCTCCTGGATGATCCAGTTGAGGTAGTACGTCGGCTTCGGCATCACAGCATCCGTGGCGCACCGAGGTTCACCGTTCGGCCCTTCGGGACCGCGGCTGACCACGCCGACCACGTTCCAGTCGCCGTCGCGGCCGCGTTGGAGGGCCGGGCTGCCCGAATCGCCGTAGCACTCCCCGGCGGGTTTCGCCGGGTTGGCCGCGTCGCGGCCTTTGCGGACGCAGAGTTCGTCCACGCCGAGATCCGCGCCCCGGCAGTCCGCCGACGTGCGCACCACGCCGGGTGCGTCCGCCTCGTGCAGCCAGCGTGGTGCCGGTCCCTTGCCTACGTCGTCCACCGAGTGCAGGCCCCAGCCGATCTCCCGCAGCGGAAACCGCGGGTTCACCTCAGCCAGGCCCGCCGGGCGGATCGTGGTGATCGGGCGATCCAGGGTCAGGATCACCAGGTCACCCACTTCGCCGCGCGGGGTCTTCTTCAGTTTCGCCCACTCCGGTGGCTTGCTGATCTTGACCACGCCGCGGACCTCGGTGCCATGCAGCCGATCGTGGCTGCCGAACTGCACATGGAACCGGGACGGGTCCTCGAAGTCCGGCGGAGGTTCTGCCGTCGCCGCGCCGAATCGGCGCAGCTTCGACCCGCCCTCGAAGTTGGTCTGGCAGTGCGCGGCCCCGAGCGCGTGCAGTGGCGTGATCAACGTGATTCCACACGTGTGCCAGTCCTTCTCGCCCTTGTGGGGCGTCTGGACCGAGCCGGAGAAGGCGTACTCGTCGCTCGCCGGGATGCCGCCCACGATCGCGTCCGCGGTGGCGGGAGCGACGAGGCTGGCGAAGGCAAACACGAGCGCGAACAGTGCGCCTGTTATTCGCTTGTGCCGCAAATGGATCCCTCTTTTCTGTTGTTCGATTCGGTTTTCTTCTCAACCGGGATGTCCGGTCGTCTGGTGGCACTGCTTCGGACCGCTGGCGGTGGCTGGTCGCCACACGCACCTGGGCCGGAGAGCGTGATCAATCGAGAAGGGGTAGGCCGTCGTCTGGGACGTTGCGGATGTCCTGTTCTAGGAAGGAGGTCACGCGCACGGCCGGGCACTCGGCGCCGCAGTCCTGCAAGCGCCGGATCGCCATCATCATCCCGAGCGCTTTCCCGTGCGCGGCAACGTCGCGCCGCAGCATGGCGGCTTGCATCTCCCGCACGGTGCGGCCATAGGTCATCACCTGGTCGGTGGTCGCGTCCAAGGCGACCATCTCGCGCAGCGAAGGAAACCTTCCAACTCGCCGGCGGTCTCTTCCGCTGCGCGGCGCAGTGCCTCGCTGCCCCGTCCATGTCCTCCATAGCGGCCTACGTCGCCCATGCGCGCACGACCGGGGTCGCGTGCTGCGAACACGCGGCCCTCGCTGTTCTTCGGATACACGGCCAGGCCGTCGCCGTGGGTCAGGTGCACCACGCGCGCACCGGCGACCAACGCGCCGTACACGTCGGCGTCCAGCCGGTCGCCGACGTGAACCACGCGCTCGATGTCCGCGCCGTGGCGCGCGGCGATGGCCTGCCACAGCCACGGCTCGGGCTTCGCTCCGCCGATTTGGTAGCTCGTGTACACCGCGACCAGGTCGCCGCGGTGCGCTGCCTTTACCGCAGCGACCCGCTCCGGCCCGCCCGTGACCGCCATATTGGACAGCGCTACCACGGGCGCGATCCGGCACAGCTCGTCCAGCGCACGACCTGTGTATTCGTACGGGGCGTATCCGCGCTCCCAGGACGTCGGGAACTCGCTGGGCGGAATCAGCAGGCGCTGACACACCTGAGCGGCCAACTCATCGGTCAGCTCGGGCGCGCGGTGCAGCACGCAGCGGACGGTCTCGACGATGCGATGCGGGGCGACCGAAGTCAGCGGGGACAGCGCGCGCAATACCGCGCTGGTCGAGTCGCCCGTGAACCTGCCCGTGGTGTGGCCGAGGTCGACCACGATCAGGTCAACCACGGCAGACCGCCTCACTGCACTCCCGGAACAGCAGGCACTGCGCGACCTCAGCGGTGTCGATGTCCCGCGCTTGGGTCTCGTGCTCGTCGAGCTGGTCGGGCAGCACCAGTCCGTCGAACGGAAACCTGACCGTCATGCTTCGGTGGTGCGAGCATCCCTTGGTCACGCCGCAGGTGGTTACCTCGGCGAGGAAGGTCTTGCGGTCGCGAATCACGAGGCAGTCCAACGTGGCCAGGTCGATGTCGCTGGGTGTGTATGCCTTCCGCTCGAAGTCGATCCAGCCGAAGCTTCCGCGGTAAGTGAAGAAGGCCGTGTTCGCGTCGTGACAGTCCAGAAAGATCCAGTCGCGCGACTCGAACGCCTTGATGATGGCGTCGGTGTGCGGCCCCAGCGGCGGGTGCTGTTCGTCAGGGAGTCGGGTCACGGGCCGGATGTGCATTGACGCTTCGTCCTTTCGTGGCTTGGGATTTCGTTTAGGGCCGGGCGGGGCGGGGAGGCGATGACTGCCCCGCCCGGCAGGGAACCCGGCGGGGGCAGCGGTGCGAGCGATGCGGGAACGCGCACGCGCGCAACTCCACCGGGTATTTGGCTGCCTTACTTCGGCGGAACTTGCTGGTCTTCTGCTGGTTGCCGTTCCCTCGCAGGGAGCAGTCGTTGCTGACCTGTCGGCGATGCGGCGTGCAGGAGCACCCTCAGCCCGTTGTCATGCGCCACGGTGGTCTTCGTGGTCAGCTTCTTGTTGTGCAACGCCGACAGCAGTCGGTAGGTCCCGGCCAGGCTCATACCGGATTGATTGGCGACTTCGCGGCAGTCCATGCCTTGTTCCGATTCGGCGAGGACTTCCAAAATCTTGCGCTCATCGGTTGACAAGGAGCTGTTTTCCTTCATTCTTGCGGGCTCCATTTGGGTGCACTTGGTGAAACCCCGTGACAGAACTGGCGACCAAGGGTGTGCGTTTTCGATTATCGTGTGACTATTTCGCGGGTGGGGCGCACTTATTGCGCGCTCCGCTTGTTGTCGTGGTCGGTATTCAGCGGTTGGTTGGGTGGAATATCGTCATCGGTCGTGGCGGTGCCATCGCCGAGGTAACGGATCTCTGTCGCGGACGGTTTGCCGAGCGCGGCGCGGCGAGCGTTGAGGTCGTCAAGGCGTTCACGGGCGATACGTGCCTGCGGTCCGCTGATGCGTGGGCCTGGGCCGGTCCGTGGTGGTGGGTGTCGGCCGCGGTGGGCGTAGCGCCACGTGCCCAGTAGGGTTGTGACGACGAGTCCGCCCAGCACGGCGAGGATAGTCCAGAGCCACCACATCGCCAGCTAGCCCCCGTGCGGTTCCCGGCCATTTCTTGATGAAATCTCGCCGCCTTGATAATGAGTGCATACGAGATTAGTTCTCGTTTTCCAATCTTGTGATTTTTGCCGCGCGGATCACTTGGCGAAAGTGTTTTCGATGCCTCCCAGTTTCCAACATGAGGTCATAGAGGGCGTTGGGTAGAGATCCTTTGCGGAGTCCCAGGTGGAAGAGATACTCGGAGATGCCGTTGTCCATGTCCGCATGGGTGCACCAGCCTTCGTTCACGAGCTGGAGCCCGAGCATCCCGTAGCTGCTCCCCGAACTCTGGTCGACCCGGAATTTGTCAAGCATTGAGGTTTGGAACCAGAAGAGCCCGAGCAAACCACCGCGGGAGCGCACGGTGGCTCCGCTGGCGACCAGGAAGTCGGCGAGTTCGATGACCGGTTGCAGATCCCGGGTGCGGACGGCACGACGGAACGCCTGGATCAACTCGGTCTCGAAGGCATCGACTGCCTGCTCGGTCAGCGGTTCGGGCTTCCTGGTCATCATCTGCTCCTCGCCGACCTGCTTACTCGGTTTCGTACGTGAGGACGAGCCTGCTGTGGGTCTTGTCGATCACCGGTCCGGGCAGCTCGCTGTCGGGGGTGTCGGCGGGGTAGGCGACGAGGCTGGGCTTGCGTTCGCCCTGTACCGACCAGGCGCGGATCTCCTCGCAGAGGTGGCGGGTGAGATCGGTCGCGGCGGGGCCGTGCCCGGTCGCGCCCAGCTCCCACCGCGTGGTGTCGCCGTCCTCGTGGCGGCGGGAGGTGAGGTAGGCCAGCGAGCTGCCCTCCACCAGCGCGGGTGCGCGACCGGGCGAGATCGGGTCGCAGACCGCGGGTTTGGTGTCGGCGGGGACGTTGATGCGGCACACGCGCGGGTCGGTGACGGTCAGCCGGAGCCATACACCGTCGTGGGGTTCGTCGCCCGCGATGGTGATCCCGGACCATTCGCTGGCACGTGGCCGATCGAGCACTCCGTGCAAGGCGTTGAGGTCGAAGGGCTGGTCGCGGTCCCAGTGCAGCAGGATGGTCTCGTCAGAGGTGATCGGCGCGGACTGTTCGCCTTCGTCCTCGCCGACGAGGTAGACGAAGCCGCACAGTTCGATCGAGTCGGAGACCAGCCGCCCATCCCGGTAGGTGAACGCGACCGAGCGCGCCTGGCCGCGCCACCGCAGCGGCAGCACCACGCGGGCGCCGGGGGCGAGCTGCCGCCACCACGCCCAGGGAATGTCCCACGGGGATACGGTGGCGATCAGCCGGTCGTACGGGCCGTGCTCGGGGACACCGAGCGCGCCGTCGCCGGTGACCACGTGCCCGCCGCCGTAACCGGCGGCGGCCAGGTTACGGGTGGCCTGCTCGGTCACGTCGGGGTCGATGTCGATGGTGACCACGTTCGTGTCGTTGCCGGTCAGCTCAGCCAGCAGGCTGGCGTTGTATCCCGTCCCAGCACCGATCTCGAGGATCTTGTTGCCGGGTTCCACGGCGAGCTGGTCGAGCATCATCGCCACGACGAACGGCGCGGAGGCGCAGGAGAGCGAGGTGCCGTCGGCGAAGCGGTGTGTGATCACTGCCTGCCAGGGGTTGTGCGCGGCGTCCAGGTCGGCTTCGGGTACGAACTCGTGCCGCGGCACCTCACGCAGCACCCGCGCCACCTCGGGGCGCTTCGCGTAGCCCTTCTGCTGGACCTTGGCGAGCATGGTCTCGCGCAGGGTCTCCGGTGAGCTGGCGGTGGTGTCGGTGGTGTTGTTCATCGCTTCCTTTCATTCGTTGAGCAGCAGGCAGGTGTCCCACTGCGTGACCGGTGGCGTGTTCGTGCGGGCGGAGCGCTGGGCCAGCATGACCCCGGCGGTGCCGGTGAGCAGCCCGCGCCGGTCCGGAGGCTGGCGTGTCAGGTTGACGGCGAGGCCGTCGAGCAGGCGCGGGAGCCTGGCGGCGAGTTGGTCGTTGTGGCGGCCGGCGCGCCAGGCAGTGTGCACAACCCCGGCCCATCCGTGGCATAGCGACACGTCACCGAGCCGGGCGAGCTGCTGCTCGTCGCCCAGGCACCAGGCCAGGATGTTCTCGGCGCACCGTCGCCGGGCTCGGTCGCCGAGTACGAGGCCGGCGACTTGTTGCGCGCGGGCGATGCCCGGCGTGCCGTAGCACCAGCTCGGTCTCGATGGTCCGGCCTGGTGCGCAGCGCCGCGCGCGTGGTCGGCCTGGCTGATGGCCTCGGGCCACCATGCTCGTGGCGGAACACCGCAGCGCCAGCGGTCCAGCCACCGGCAGATCCGGTCGATGGCCGCGGTCTGCCCGGACACGACGATGCCGCGGCGCAGCGCGAGCGAGAGCAGCGTCAGCGGCCCGGCGATGCCGTGGGCCATGCCCAGGTTGCCGTGCCCGGTTTGCCAGGCCGGGCCAGGACCGGTGGGACCGTGGCAGGCCCACCAACCGGGCCGCCGGTCCGGGTGCGGCTGGGTCAGACGCACGAGGTAGCGCAGCACCTCGCGCAGCAGGTCGTCGGCGGTGCCGCGGCGCAGCAGGTAGGCACCTAGCCCCGTCAGGCCGCCGATGAGGTCGAACTCGCGCTTGTCGGCCAGCTCGCCGCGGCCCATGCGTTGGTAGGCGGCCTCAAGCCGGGACCGGGTGATCTTCTCGACGTGGTCATCGAGTACGGATAGCGCCCGCCGTTGGTCGGTGGCGACGAGGGTGAACGCGACCGCGGGTGCGCCCTCGAACAAGCTCGCTTCCTCGGGGTAGGCCATCACCGGTTCGGCCACCAAGGCGGCCAGCCAGCGGTGAGCGTCCTGGCCGCGTTCCAGGGCCAACAGCGCCTGCCCGGCGGGGCCGTCGGCCAGCGATTGCGCGGTCACGGCTGCCTCCCGGAAGTGCTGCGCCAAGTTGCGGCGGCTTGGCGCGCCAGCCGCAAGCAAATGGCTTCCCGGTCTCGGTCGACGCCGAGGGCGCGGTTGTGGTGCATGTGCAGCAGAGCATGGAGGCAGGCGTCAAGATCGGCGTCGGCGGGCAGCGCGTGCCGGTACCGGCGTAGCGCCTCGGCGCGAGCGTCCAGCGCCGAGGTGACGTCGGCCGGTTCCGCGGCGTCCCGCCATGCCCGGCTACGGACCAGGCTGGTCACCTGATCAACGTCACCGCGGTCCGGCACCGCCGGAGGCACCTGCCGAGGCAGCCAGTCGGCGGCGCGCTGGTGGTCGCCCAGGAACGCGGCGGCGAGATCGAACAGCGACAGGCCGGTGGCCGCCACCGGCGACGGCCCCGCTGCGGTCCTGTGGGTGAGCCCGGCGAGGACGTAGCGCGAGTCGGTGGCGAACACGGTCTCGGCCTCGTCGATGGCCCGGTAGCGACCGGCCTCCGGGTAGTAGGTGTCGAAGCCCCAGCGGCTGAGTAGCCCGTCGGTGCGCAGCCGCTCGGCCCACGTGGTGATCGCAGCCAGGATCTTGTCGCCGTCGCCATCGGTGCGCACGCGCAGGCGCAGATGATCGGGCTCGTCGCCTTCCCGGGCTTGCGGGTAGCGCACGAACCACCAGTCCCGCTCGCCCAGCTCGGCCAGCAGCTCCGGCAGCTCGTGCACCAGCAGGGGGTCCATCCGGTACTCAGCCAGGTACAGCTTCACGTACAGCCAGCCAGATCGGGGCGAAGCAGGCGGATGCCCGTGCTCGCTGCCGAGAACCGGAAGGGACTGAACGCGCGGGGCGGGCTCGGGCTCCTTCCGCGACACCAGCGGCAGCACGACGAGGTGCGGGTGGCCATCGAGCCAGCCGTCGGCCTCCGGCTCGGGCGCCTCGACCAGGACGGCCTCGTCGTGCTGGCGCAGGTGGTGGAAGAGCACCTCCCGGTGCGCGGGCACGGTCAGGTTCAGCGGGAGCTGCTGGTCGAAGTCGCGCAGCTCGACGCGGTCCGGGCAGCGCCACGTCGCACACCACCGCTCCAGCGCGTCGTTCCAGCCCGTCGGATCGGCGGGCAGGGCTTCGCGGGCAAGCCGCCAGCGGGCCGGAGACAGGATGGCGCGCCGGTAGCGCAGCCGCGGCCGAAACGGCAACTCCGCCGCGGTCGGCCCCCAGTCGAAGCCGGTCCAGCCGCTGTCCAGCGCCCGAGACAGTTCCCCGAGCAGCCGCGCCAGCGGCGGCTGCTGCTTCACCGCGAGCGCGTGCAACACCATCGGCTCGATCACCCGGCGACGGGACAGACTGACCAGGTGCAGGCGGCGGCGGGTCGCTGTGATCGCCAAGTCGTCGATCCCGATCACGCCCTTGGAGTCCCGGTGATGTTCGCCGACCGAAACGACCTCCGGCGTGAACCGCGGCAGGCGGGCAACGTTCTCCGCACTCGCGTACGGCGGCGTGAACGACATCTGCACGGCGAGCGCGCCCTCGACGGTCGTCGGCAGTGCGGAGAACACCGCCGCCAGCTCGGCCTCGGGCACCAGCGGGCTCAACCTCGCCGACAACGTGCCCGCGACCCGGCCCGGCGCCACGGTGAACCGGTACTCACCGCGCTCCAACGCGGCCACGCTCGCAGCGTGGATGCGCGCACCGAGGTCGACGTGCGGCGGAATCGTGTCCGGGTCACCACCCGCGACAGCCAGCGCGTCCACCGCGGCGTCGTCCAGCTCGACTTCGCGCCCGCCGCGGGCTGTCGCCTCCGTGATCCAGGACAGCAGCAGGCGGTCACGCTCGGAGAACACGTGCCGCCCGCTGGCCGCCGGGCTGGACGGGTAGTCGCGCGGCCACCCCAGCCCCGCCGCGGAGTCCACCACCGTACGGACCGGGACGAGGGTTCCGGTGCCGTACCGGTCGCAGAACGCGGTGAAGTAGTCCCGAAAAGCCCGGCTTCCGGTGTGCTCGCGCACCAACCGCGCCAGCACCCCCGCAGTGCGTTCGATCTCCCGCACCACCCGCTGCGGCAGGCGGACGTCGGCATCGAGCCGAAGATCGAGCGACAATGGCCCGCGGGGCGCGGGGACGAGCGTGTGCATCCGGTCGGCCAGCCTCGCCCGCGCCTGCTCGTAAGAATCCTGGTTGAGCGCGTCGAGCGCGCGGCGGATCTCGATCACCTCGGCCGCGAACGCCGAGATCGGCACGTCGTCAAAATCGAGTGACTGCAAGGCATCGGCAAGGAAGCCCAGCGGGTCGCTGACCGTTCCCGGCGCTCGCAGGTTGGTCACCAGAAAACGACGCTCCACTAAGGACAACAACATCGCGGTGGGGTCACCGGCCATCGAGTATTCGGCCGTCAGCGCCTCGACCAACACCGGGAAGCGGACCGGGCTGGCCGCGAGGCGGCGCACGGAGGCGACTGCAGGGGTGTTTCGGATGCTCACCACTTCCGCTTCGGCGAGCGCGAGTCGGTCGCCGCACTCTTCGACGGCGTCGTGGAACACCACCTTCAGCCGCGCCAGCAGCTCAGGGCACGCCTCCAGACGCTGGATCACCTGCCGCAGCCACCGGTTATCGGGGCGTGCCACCACGCGATGCCGGTCGCCGCCGCGCACCTTGGTGTCGCCGCCGATTATGACCGGCCCGACTCCGGCGAACAGACCGAACGGGGTGGAGCGGCCGAACCGCAGCACGTACCGCAGCAGCGCCTCCGTCGTCCGCCGAACCTCCCGCGTCGAGCGCTGACGTCCCCGCAGAATCTCCTCGACACCCGAAGCGAGCACCGGGCTGGCATGCGTCACCGCCGCGGCCACCGTCGGCCAGACCTCATCGAGCCACGCCCGGCAATCGAGGCCGTTGGACAACACCGGCCACCGCGACGGAGCGAGGCGCTGCGCCGACGCGCGCAGCAATCCGGTACCGCAATGGCGGTAGTCCACCGTGGGCATCGCCCGCACCTCCAAGGATCAATCACGAAAACCGCCAAGGGCAGGGGGCGGGCCAGGTATCGGGAACTCTGGCCCGCCCGCCGGTATCACTTCTGCGAGTGACAAGCCGAGATCTCGCAGGTTGAGCCACACCCGTCGTCGGTCTGGCAGGCCATCGCCTCCGGCCGAACCCGGTCGGTCTCCACCTGCACGTCCAACTCGAACACCTGCGGTGCTTCCATCAGAGCCGCGGTCAACGAAATCACCCCCTTCCTTTTCTTTCGTGAATGGGTTCTCCGCTCGCATTCCAGGGAACGCGAAGTTGGCGTTAGTCGGCAGGTTTTTTCGGAGTGCTGGTGTTTTCGAGCAAAAGTCCACGTTTGCGAAGAATTGCCTGGCACGCCTCGCAGCGATCCTTGCCCTCCGGGATCTCGATCACGGTCGCAGGCGCACTGCACACCGCCCACCGGATCCGCAAGCCCCGAAACACCAACGGTGGTGCAGAAGACAGCTCGACCGCATGCAGAGAAGCAGTGAAATATCCGGGATACCAATGGACAGTGTCACCGGGCTCTTCCCGCCCGCGGTCATCCTCCCGAGGTGACCGAGGCGGCGGTTCCCAGGCTTGCAGCCCAGCGAGCAGACGCTCCAGGGTTTCGAGGTTGACCGGACGAAAGTCACCAGGATCCGGGGGCTGGTCGCCCCCTTTCTCGGGCGCGAGAACCGGCGCGGTCATTTTCGAGTCCGTTCACGCTGCTGCGCATCAGTGCCCAACGGACTGGGTCGGTCGAAGAGGAGATACCCAATCCGGATCACGAACACCACCGCGGAGAGAATGACCAATGTCCACTCCCACATGGAGGACTCCTTCACTCGATGACAGAGACCAGCCGAGACAGAACTCGATCGCGCATTTCCCCGAAGGTCGTATTGCCGTTCAGAAGTCAGGCGCGCGAGCTCGGCGCGGCCTGCGGCGGTCAGCTCGACACGAACGCTGATGCCGCCATCCAGAAAGTGGTGCGGCGCCACCACCAGCAATCTCTTGCCGATGAGGCCATGCGGGGTGGGGTTGAGGTAGGACGGCAACGGACGTCCCTCATCAACCACGAGATCGCCGTGCAGCGACAGGCCGCCACGATCCGCGCGGCGGAGAACCTGCCATCGAGCGATGTCGGACTCGGCAAGATCACGCAGCCGTCCAGCAGGCTGGCCACCTGGGTTCTTCACAGCCAACCAACCGCAGAGCCTCATCAGGCCAGCCCTCCGATCGCTCGGTAAATCTCCGTGCATTGCGGACACCGGCGGGCAGTGCCGGACGGCGCTTCTCCGTCTCCGAGCCAGGCACCGCAGGCGGCCACCGGAACGGGGCCGTCGGGGGAAGTAATGAACCGCGGCTGGCCGTCGCATGTCTCGCGCAGGTGCGCGAGGTCGTCGTCGTGGCGGTCGGGCGCCCACGTCGTTGGTTGCGTCAGAACGCGCATTACGCAGCCCTCCGGTTCCGCGGGGTTGAGGGCCGCGCGGCGGGCGGGTGGACCGCGCGGCCCCCGGCGTGGGCTGACGGCGAGTCGGGGGATCGATGCCGCGCGCTCGCCCACGCCTGGGGAGACGCACGGTGGCGAGGAGCGCTCTCGCCAGGCAGGTGATCAGTCCTGCTCGTGCCGTGCGCTGCTGGCGCCACGCCTGCGCACCTCGTTGTGCGCCGCCAGCGGTGGTCGGGGCCGTTGTGGGGTGGCCGCTGCCGGTTGTGACCGAACCGGTCAGCTACGGCGAGGCCGCTCTCCAGGTCTGCTTCCGGCCGGTTCGCCGGGAGCACCACGTCCGGGCCAACGCCTGGTACGTGGCGGGGCCGGGGGCAGACGCGCCCCGGCCCCGCCACGGGCAGAGCCTGGCCAGCCTGCTCGGGGTATCGAACGCCGGACGAGGCGTGCCGTCCCGCGGACGAAGAGCTGGCCAGGGAATCATGGAGCCCATGCAGGAGCTTGCGTACGAAACCAGGCGAACGGTGCCGCGCCGCCCGAGAACTGCGTGCCCCGCGTACCGGTCGCTGACTTCGGCAGGCCCGATCCCGCTGGGCAACGCATCCGGGACACATCGGTAGCGGCGGGGACACCATCGGTGCGGGAAGAATGATCCGGCCGCACAACGCGTGGAAGCCGACGGCCTCGACGGAGCAGATTGCCCGTCCCATGTCGTCGTCGTACACAAGGTGGTCCAGTCCGTCGTCCTGGCAGGTCACCCAGATGGCGTGCTGCACGAGCGGCTCCGGACGAAGGTCGCCGGCCGACTCTTCGTCTTCTCGGTCGCTTGACCGCATGGCGCCTCCCGTCCGTGTGCGTTCGTGTTCGTGCCGTTGATGACCATCGGGTGAAGCAGGGGCGCATTCGCAGGCCAAACCGGGGCCATTACCGGCCGGTTGGGGGCCACCTGTTCGTGCGCCGCTTCTCACCGTGACGCAAGGGCCACTGACCAGGGATGACGTGTTCCGCTTGGCCGGTATGCATCCGGCGCATATCCGGAATTCCCACGGACGCATAAGGTTGGCTACGCTGCGATACGACGTCATCGCTACACGGAGTAAGGCACCTCTGACATGGGAAAACACGGCGGACACCGGTACTGCCGTTGCGGTACGCGCCTAGCTGCGGACAACAGCGGGACGGCGTGTGCTGCCTGCCAGAAGCAGACGCGGGCGGCACTGGCCGAGCCGCCGGTCGTCCCGCTGGAGTTCTGGGAGACCGACCGGATGCAAGACGCTCTGGACGGTTGGCACATCGGCCGGGTCATCCACGCGTACCGAACCCACCCGTGGCATGGTCGGCCCCTGCCGCAAAGCACCGTTGCCGCATGGGTCGGTCTCAACCAAACACAGCTCAGCCGCATCGAGAACGGTCCGCCGACCCAGGACCTCGCCAAGCTCATACAGTGGGCGCGTGTTCTCCGAGTTCCCGCTCGGCTGTTGTGGTTCAAGCTCCCCGCGGACGCAGCCGCCGAGCCTGCACCGGCCGCAACTGTTCAGCCCGCTGCCCCGTCCCCCATGGGTGATGCTGTGAATCGACGCGAACTGCTCCGGGTGATGAGCCTGGCCGGGTCGCTTCTGGCGCTACCGTCGTCAAGCGAACTGGATATCGAAAGACTGACCGCAGCCAACCGTGGCGGCAGCGTCGGCACCGCGACCCTGGACGAATACGGCCGACTGAACAGCCGCCTCTGGCACGAGTTCGCGCGGTCACCCTCGAAACTCCAAGCCTTGCCTATGGTCCGCCGCCAGCTCGACGTGCTGACCGGACACCTCCAGCGATCACAGCCAGCGTCCACCCACCAACGGCTCTGCACGCTGGCCGGAGACCTCTTCCAGTTGTGCGGCGAGATCCTCTTCGACGCCGATTGCTACAGCGAAGCCGCGCAGTGCTACGCCCTGGCCGCCAGCGCCAGCAAGGAAGCCGACGCCCCCGACCTGTGGGCGTGCGCCATGACCAGGCATGCCTTCATCGGTGTCTACGAACGCCGATTCGACCAAGCCGCCCCGCTGCTCGAAGGTGCTGCCCATCTGGCGCGCCGCGGCGACGCTGCTCTGCCGACGCGGCAGTGGGTCGCGGCGGTCCAAGCGCAGACCTTCGCCGGTCTCGGCGATGCGGTCCAGTGCCAACGTGCCCTGGAGACGGCCGCACTCGTCACCGAACTGGATTCGCCTGCAGCAACCGGTTGGCTTCGCTTCACCGACTCGCGGCTGGACGAGGAACGAGGCAGTTGCTTCGTCGAACTTGGCCGCCCGGAGCTGGCGGAGCCATCACTCAACGAGGCGCTGCACCAGCGCTTGTCCGTGCGGCGCCGCGGGGGCGTCCTGGTCGATCTTGCGGCGGTTGGCGCACAACGAAACGACGCTGAACAAACGGTGCTCTACGGCGGAGCGGCGGTCGATGCCGCTCGCCAAACCGGTTCAACCGGCTACGTCGGCCGCAAGTTGAGCATCTTGCAGCCCCAGCTCAAGCCGATGCTCGCCGACCGACACGTCCGCCACCTTGACCGCCAGATCACGAACCTGACCACCGCTAACTGATCAACGTAGAGGAGCCTCCCTGTGTCTTCTGAGCCCGGCCGCATCTTCCGCGACGCCTGGATCGCCGGTGTCAAGCGGCACTACCCCGGCGAGCCTAAGCCGGGTTACGTCGCGCCGTGGGAGGAGACGCCGGACTGGGAACGGCAAAGTGCTGCGGCGGTGTACGAACAAGTGCGAACCTTCGTGGAATTGAGCGACGGGCAGACGGCGAAGCTCACCCGCGAGCAGAAAGGACGCTTCGTCGCCACCTGCTGGATCGCGCAGATCTACAAGCACATCCCAGAGCCGAAGCCAGCCTACGTAGCCGACTGGTCAGATCTTCCCGAATGGCAGCGCGAAACCGACGCGGACATCTTCGAACAGATCGAGCGGTCGCCTCGGTAAACGTGTGGCGATGACGTGTCGGTTGAGACGGACCGGCACCGTCCTCTACACCGCGTCCTTCGAGAGCGGTCCCGGGCCAAACAAGGGCCATTTGAGGCCAGATCGAGGCCACTGGCGCTTGTTGTGCGCGTGAGCGATGGTTGCTGGCTACGGTGACGGGCAGGAGGCACGGGATGGTCGACAGAACACCACGTACGCGGCTGGAGCAACTGCTGTTCGCGCGTCACCTTTCGCTGGGTGACTTCGTGCGTGAGTTTCCCGAGCGCGCCAAGGAGGCCGGGATCCACGCGCATACGTCGGAGCGAACGGCGAAGCGATGGCTCCGGGGTGACCCGGGTACTCCGCGGGCGGAGTCCTGCCGGGTGCTGCAGAGCTGGTTCGACGAACCCGTGGAGGAGTTGCTCGGCCCGCCGAAGGCCGAGATTGCCTCGCACCGCAAGTCCCCTCGGAGTGAACAGGATCTGATCGTGAACGCCGCTCGCCAGTCCGCCGAGCACGCCATCGAGTCGTCCTCGGCCATCGACCCAACCGCGCTGGAACACCTGCACGCGGCAGCCGGGCGTGCCGCCCGCGCGTACTACACCACACCGCCCCTGGAGATGCTGACCGAGCTGGTGCAACTGCGCGACACCGTCTACGACCAGCTCGACCGGACGCACAAACCGCGCCAGCAGGCGGAGCTGTACTTGCTCGCCGGACAGGTGTGCGGGCTGCTGTCGTCGGTGTCCTGGGATCTCGGGCACGCCGACGTGGCCGAGGAGCAGGCGCGGGCTGCCCATACCTACGGCAACGTCGTCGATCACTCGTCATTGCAGGCGTGGGCACGCGCGTTGCAGGTCACCGTCGCGTTGTGGTGCCGTCCGCGCCGGGCGGTGTCCATCGCCGAGGGCGCGTTGGAGACCGCCCCTGCTGGGACGGCCCGGGTTCGCCTGCACAGCGTGCACGCCCGTGCACTTGCCCTGATCGGTGCCCGTGACGAAGCCCAGGCCGAACTCGATTCCGCAGCGACCGAACTCGACCGGGCAGGCGGGGACAGCTTCCTGGATGAGATCGGCGGCGAACTGGCCTTCGACCGCTCGCGTGCAGCGTTGTGCGGTGGCGCGGCCTTCGTCGCGCTCGGCGACGGGCAGCGTGCCGAGTCCGAAGCCAGCCGCGCACTCGCGCTGTTCGACCAGATGCCCGAGTCACAGCGGTGGGGTGCGGGCATGCTGGGTGCTCGTGTTGACCTGGCCACGGCCAGGACGTTGCACGGCGACCTGGCGGGCGCCCAGGACGCGCTGGGGCCGGTATTCGAACTCGAGCCAGCTCGCCGAACCGAGGCGATTGCGCAGCGGCTGCATGGTCTCGGCCGTCTCCTCGGGGCCACCCGCTACCGGGGTGCGGTCGAAGCCGGGCACATCGGCGAGGAGATCGAGGCGTTCACCGCCTCCAGCCTCGCCCGGGTAACCGCTCGCCCAGCCCTGCCGTCCGGGAACTAACCGGTCTCCCGCCCGAGTAGCGCGCTCATTGGCTGCCGCAACGATCGCTTTCCCGCGCGTCCCAGGCGCTCAGGATCGCGGTCTCCTTATCCAGAGCAATCCCTTGCTCGCTGGCGCGTTCGTGTGCAACGGCATCGCCGCCACTGCGCAGCCACGCCCAGGTGTCGGTCGCGGTATCGAGGAACGGCCGGGTAATCAGGCCAGCGTCGCGCGCCTTGGCGGAGTCGACGGCCCAAGCGCCGCGGTAAGTGCGCCACAGAGGCAACTCGGTCCACTGTGCGACGTCCTGTGCGACGAGCCATTCCTCGTCGGTGACCCAGGTGAAGGTCGCGTCCGAGCCGGTCGCCTGCTGGCATGCCGTGAGGAAGTCGCTCATCGTCTCGCGTCCGCTGGCGGTCACGTTGAACGTGCCGACTGGTCCGTCGGCGGTGGCGGTGTGCAGGGCGAACGTGGCCACGTCGCGGACATCGACGGGCTGGATGCTTCGGCGCGGTTGGCCCGGCGCGAGAACCCGGCCCCCACGCGCGATGCGGTGGAGCCACCAGGGCAGACGGCCGACGTACTCGTAGGGGCCAAGGATGACGCCAGGCCGCAGCAGCACAGCGCGGTTGTAGCCGACGACCTCGGTGACGGCGCGTTCGCAGCCTGCCTTGGTGAAGCCGTAGATCGAAGGTCCGGGATTGCCGTCGAAGCCGAAGTCCGGGCCGGCGGTGCTCGGACAATCGAGAACGCTCGACTCTTCGGTCAGCGGTTCGATCGGCCACCCCTCGTACACCGAAACGGTGGAGACCAGTACGTATCGGCCGACCACCGGATCGAGCGCCTTCGCCACCGCATGCGCCTCGCGCGGGACGAAGCTGCTGGTGTCCACCACCGCGTCCCACGGGCCGCCAGCGGCCAGCCGGGCGAGGTCGTCGGGATTCGTGCGGTCACCGCGAACGGTGGTCACGCCAGCCACGTCGTGTCCGGTTTGGCCACGGCGAAACGTAGTGACTTCCCAACTGCGGGCGAGAGCTTCTTCGACGACGGTACGGCCGAGGAACCAGGAGCCGCCGAGGACCAACAAACGAGCCATACCGTCATCCTGGCGAATTCCTCGGGGGTTGCGCTATGCGCCCCGGTGACTGCCTTGTTGTCACCACCTCGCGGTGACAAGCTGCTGATCGGACGTGCCCCGCAGTATGCGGCATGGATGCCAAGCCGAGCAGGATATGCCTTCATCGCTGACAGCTTCAGGGTGGGTAAGGCAGGTTCGACACCGACACACAGACCTGGTAGGACGTGCCCCCAGACGGGTGACGGCGCGAGCCGCGGTTGCCCGATCGGGAACGCTTCGTGGTCGTTACAAGGGGGTGTCGTCGTGCGGAGCACGACATCGAAGTCAAGGGGTCCGCACGGCGTGGGTCAGCGAGCGGAGTCGGCGGAACCTGGTGACCTCCGACGGCAACGACGAGCGAGGTGCGCGAGATGAATGAGGGTCGAGGCGCTGCCGGGCCGACCGCGCAGTTGACGACGGCGGTCTCTGCGTATGCAGTGATCGCTCGCCTGCTTGGTGAAGAGTTCTTGCTGACGCTGCGGCATCGCGACCGACGGTGGCACATGCTGCCCGGCGGCTTGATCCATTCCGGAGAGACCGTCTGCGGCGGACTGCGCGCGCGTCTGCGTGAAGTACTGGGTGCCGAGGTCGGCGACCTCGCCTTCCACACCGCGATCGAGGACGAACCGCAGCCCGAGGGGAACCACATCAACCTGGTGTTCGACACCTCGCTCGTCGGTGCCGATGACGTCGAGGTCGCCAGCCGCAGCCAGCTGTGGGACGCCGTGTGGATCCGGTGGGATGACATCGAAGCCACGGACCTCTACCCGCCGCTAGTGCGGCGGCGGCTTCCGGTAGGCACGCTCCGTGATGAAGCCTGGTGGCCTCCCGAGCTCAGTTCGGCCCCCAACGACGGCGAAGACTGATCTCAGCGCAGCTCACACACTCGCGTCTAGATCAACTACTGAGCGTTAACGCGAGGTCATTTTGTCGGTCTCGTCTGTAGGATTCGGACACACAAGATGATGATGCGGGTTTGTGACCGGCGCCGGTAGCGTGGATGGTTCACCTGTCTCCGCACGTTAAGGGGAACGTGCGATGCGACCAGGCGTGGGGGTTGCCGGGCACCAAAGACCTTGGTGTTCGACGCGGTCACCGCGGTCCCGCTGACGGCTTGGAATCCGGCGTTGGCGGGCAATCAGGGGAGGGCTGATGCGCGCTAACGACTGGACGCTGGCGGTCGACACGTACAACATAGGCAAGCTGTTCCACAGCAACTGGGATCTGGCAGTGCTCGCGTTGCTGCGAGACGGTCCGCGCCGCCCGCGCGACCTCGCGCGGATGGCCGCCGAGTGGCCGTTCCTCGATCGCTGGAACGGCACGAAAGCCACCCTCAGCCCCAGCCGGATCACCGAGGCGCTGCGCGTGCTCACCGAAGAGGGCCTGGTGTACAAGACCACCCTCTCCGAGGGCTGGGATCGCTCGGTCGAGTACGGGCTGACCGACGCTGGCGCCGAGTTGCTTCCCGTGCTGGAGAGCATGCAGGCGTGGCTACGCCGCCACGCCGACCTGTTCGAGAACGCCGACGGCTCCCCGCGGCACCGTCGCGCAGGGAAGACTCGCTCTGCAGGCCCGAAGACTCGCTCCGCGGGCCGCCGACGAGCGTCGAAGTAACGGAAAGCGCACAGGCTTAGTCCGCTTGCCGGTAACTCGACCGCGCTCTGTGACCAAAGTTGCTCCAAACGGGTGGAATTTCCCGTTGACCGGCGCGTCGGTGAACGGGGCGGGGCTGGAAGTTGCTCGCCAGACCGCGTACATGTGGGGTAATCGATTACAACCGCAGGTCAGAGCGCTGGGAGGTGGGGTTATGTCGAGGTTTCCAAGATCGGCGGCGGAACTAGCCGGACTTGTGGCTCCGCTTCGTGAGCCGCTCCCCGACGTGGCCGAGCCCGCTCCGGCCCGGCATGGCGGATCTGGGGGCACCGGTCTGTCGGGGGTCGGTGCCCCCGATCTTCTTCTCGGCGATCGCTGGCCCACTTGCGCTCACTCCGGAGGAGGTGCTCGTGGTGGTCTCGTTGGTGCCGTGGGCAGTCGGAGCGGCGGGCCTGCTGGCCGGGCCAGTGTTGCTGAGGCTCGCGGAGCGGGCGGTCGGCTCGCCGCTGACGGCCCCGGGCCTCACCCGCGCCGTGATGTTCGCGGTGGTGTCGACGGTGACCGCGGCGCTGTGTTGGGCCGGGTGGTTCCGGTTCGGGACGACTCCGGTCTGGCTCGCGTGGTGCTGGGCCTGCACGCTGGGATGCGGACTCGTGCTCACCGACCTGCGTTGTCGGCGACTGCCATTTCCGCTCGTGACGGCCTTCGCGGGCGGGGGCATGGTGGCCTTGCTCGGCGCCGCGGCGATCGAGGAGCGTTGGCCGCAGCTCGGCTTCGCCTGCGGCGCGGCGGTGGTGGTGTTCGCACTAGCCGCGCTGGTGCAGGCGTGGGCGCCCAACCACACGGGAGGCGGGGATACCGCCCTGTACGGGGCACTCGCGTTGTACCTGGGCTGGTTCGGCTTGGAGGGGCTGCTGCGGGGACTCCTGATGGCCAGCGCACTCACCGCGGTGGTCGCGCTCGTGGTCGTGGCCTGCTCCAGACGTATGAATTCGCAGTTTCCCGCCGGGCCGTCCCTGCTGGCCGGGGCCTTGGTCAGCATGCTGTTCGCGTAGCTGGCTAGCCGCGCGCAGCCGGGGGTAGGAAGGTCAGCTCGGACATCAAAATCGGAAGCACAGGGGAGGTACTCGTGATGATCGTCGGCACCCGTCGTTGGTCCCAGCTCGTTGCCCTGGCAGGTGCGGCTCTGTCGCCCATGCTGGTGGCGGGCTGTAGCGGTGGGGATGCTCCGTCACCGACGTCGTCACCGACCCTGTCGGCTCCATCGCAGGTCCCCACGGCACCGACGTCCGGGCAGGACCAGCGGCAGGCGGTCGAGGCCGCCTACACCCAGTTCTGGCCTCAGACCATGCATGCCGACGACAAGCCGGAAGACACCTGGCACGACACGGTGGCCGCGGTTGCGACTGATCCCCAGCTCACGACGACGCTGAACGCGATGCGCTCTCAGAAGCAGGCTGGCATCAAGCTCTACGGCGATGTCACCGTTCGAATCGTGTCGGTCGAAGTCAATGGCGACACCGCGAAGGTGGTCGATTGCCAGGATGCTTCCCGCACCGGCCAGGCAGACGCCAAGACCGGTGACCGGAAAACCGTTGGTGTTCCACGGGATCCGGCCACCGCATCGTTGAAGCGCGACACCAGCGACGGCCGGTGGAAGGTCGCCCAGGTTTCGTTTCCCGGCGGGACATGCTGATGGTGTGGCGTAGAAGCGGGTTGATCACCTCCTTGATCGCCGGGTCACTAGTTGCTGGGTCGATGACCATGTCGCCTTCACCAGCGATGGCAGAAGATCCGCCGAACGACGACGGCCAAGTCATCGTGGTACCGGGCGACCGGTCGGGCCGCTACGCGCCGCCCCAAATCGACATGCAAGCGCTGGAGAAGCGCGGGCAGGCGCCGGTCCGGCCCGGCGGCCCACGACCGAAGTCTGGTCAGGACCGGCCGGTTGGAGCTGGCGGGACCGCGGAGCCCCCGAGCGGCATCCCACCCGGATGCTTCCTCGGCGGGTTCGGCGTTGGCGCTCCACCGGGTGGTGGCCGCCCAGGTGGGAGCGCGTTCGGGATGCGCTGCCTGCCGCCTCTTCCTGCCGAACCCGCGCCAGAGGCGCCGGCCGCTCCACCACTGCCGACTCCGGCAGAGCTGGCGGCGCAGGCGTTCGAGCAGCTTCGCCTTCCTCTGCCCGTGCCGCGGCATTCGCCAGATGTACGCCTGCCCGATGGGCGGGACGCCACGATCGTCGGGGAGAACACCTGGGTGTGGACCGACCGGAGCGCGTGGCATCCGGCGGTGCAGCGGGTGCAGGTCGGTCCGGTCTGGGCCGAGGTGACCGCCACCCCGGTGGGCATGACCTTCAACTCCGGAACCGGCGGCTCGATGTCGTGTGCGGGTCCGGGCACGCCATATGACCGCTCGTACGGATTGCACGCCGCCAGCCCGGACTGCGGGTTCGTCTATACCCGCAGCTCGGTCGGGCAACCGAACGACCAGGCCACGGCGGAGTGGGCGATCCAGTGGTCGGTGAGCTGGGTCGGTTCGGACGGTACGGCTGATGTCGGCGGGGACTTCCCGCAGATGAGTTCCCGGGCCGCAGCCTCGTTCGCGGTCGCCGAGGTGCAGGCGCTGCGCGCGAACTGACGAACAGGACTTTGACAACCGCATTCTGCGAAGTATTCGTTTCTCGCATTCTGCGGAAATAAAGGAAACAACATTTCTGGAACGGGGAAGGAGTTACCCCAGTGGGTACTGCTGTGTCTTTTTCCCGGCCGCCGCAATCGCGCAGCGGCGACTCGGTGGCCGCGGACCAGGCCGAAGGCGGCGATGGCCCGCGGGTGCCCCGGCGGCGGCGCTGGTGGCTGCTCGGCGTCGCGGTGGTGCTGGCCGCCGTGGTGGCGTACGGCAACTACGCGCTGATCGCGGGCCAGGACGAGCGGGTCGACGTGCTGGTGCTGACCCGGGACGTGGGCTGGGGCCAGCGGATCGGCGAAGGCGATCTCGGCGTGGCCAAGGCGGTCCCGGACCAGCGGCTGGCCTCCATCTCCGCCAGCGATCGAGGCGGAGCGGTCGGCCAGGTCGCGCGCTCGACGCTGCCCGCGGGCACCGTGCTCGCCCCCGGCCAGCTGTCCGCCCAACCGATTCCCGGGCCGGGCGAACGCCTCGTCGGGCTTCCGGTCAAGCCGGGGCACTTGCCCGCCCGCGGGTTCGCGCCCGGAGACCTGGTCCAGGTCACCCCGGTCGCGGGCGGCACCGGCACCGACGCGAGCCAATCCACGGCGAGCCCGGCCACGCCGTTCCGAGCGCGGGTGCTTGGTGTTGGCCCGCCGGACTCCAGCGGCGCGGTCACGGTCGATGTCCTGGTCGGCGCGGACACCGCGCAGGCCGCCAGCAGCGCCGCCGCGGGCCAAGTGGTCCTGGTCCAGCTCGGACCCGGCGCCTAGAAGAGCGACTGCTGTCTGGAAGGGCGGTGAGGGTGTTGGCAATGATCACGATCGTCTCCGGCAAGGGAGCACCCGGCGCGACCACTACGCTGGCCGCGTTGGCGGCGGCCTGGCCTGCGCCGGTGCTGCTGGCCGACTGCGACCCGGCCGGGGGCGACCTCGCAGCGGGCTGGCTCGGCCAGTGGGTCGTGGACGGCACGATCCGCACCGACCTCGGTGTGCTCTCGCACGCCACCGCGACCCGGCACGCGATGGCGGGCGACCCGGCCACGCTGCTCGACCACGTGCAGCAGGCGCCTGCGGCCCGGCACGTCGGGCTGCTGGCCGGGTTGAACGTGCCGGGCCAGCACGCCGCGGTCGGCACCGCCGGGTGGACAAGGTTGACCGCGGCGCTGGCCGCGTTCAAGACCACGTCCGGTCACCCGGCCGACGCGCTGGTTGACGTCGGCCGCTACAGCGCGCTCACCCCGTGGCCGCTGCTGCTGGCCGCCGATCTGGTGCTGGTGGCGGTACGCCCGACCCAGCGGCACATCTTGGCCGCGCGCCCGCTGTTGGCCGAGCTCGCCGAGCGGATCGTCCCGCAACGGCTCGGGTTGGCGGTCTGCGCTACGACCCCGGCGGGCAGCCGGGAAGTCCGCGCGGCGCTGGGCCGGGAGGCGGGCGTGCAGGTCGCTGCGGACGCGCGAGCCGCGGCGGTGTTCTCCGACGGCGCCGACGGGGGCACGCTGCCGCGCCGGTCGCCGTTGCTGCGCAGCGTGCGCCGCGCGGCGCGCCGCTTGCACGGCACCTACCACCAGTACACCCCCGCCGAACTGCGCACACCGGCCGCGCCGGTCTCGCCGAGCGTGCTCACCGGGGGTGCTCGATGACGTTGCCGCACAACGGATACCGACCCACCACCGGCCCGACGTCCCTCCACCGTCCGGCCAATCCGTCGCCCCCGTTCGCCGGTACGCCGGGAACCGGGCCAGCAGCGCCGCCAGCGCCCGCAGCACCGCAGGATGGCGGTGCGGGTGGGTTCCTGGATCCGCAGGCCGTGCGGGCGATACGGGAGTCGGTTGCCGCCCGGCTGGAACGGGTTGCCGCCGGGGAAACGCATCTGGACTCGCCATTGTCGGTCGAGGAGCAGCAGGCGCGGATGCGCGCCTACGTGGCCGAGGAAGTCACCGCCTGGGTGCAGCGCCGCGCCGCCGCAGGTCAGGCGCCATTGTCCATTGAGGACGAGAAGCGGCTGGCGCGCGCGGTGGTAGCTGCGCTGTCCGGGCTCGGCGCGCTGGAAGAGCTGCTGGAACGCGAGGACGTGGAGAACATCCACGTGCACGGCTGCGACCACGTCATGCTTGAGCTGGCCGACGGCTCGATCGAACGGTGGCCGCATCCGGTCGCCGACACCGACGCCGAGTTGATCGAGATGCTCGCGGCGATGTTCGCCCGCCAGGGCCAAACGTCGCGCGAGTTCAACGCCGGTCGCCCGCTGGGGAACTTGCGGATTCCTGCCGGTGGCCCGCTCGGGGCGCGGGTCGCGGCCGTGATGGAGGTGTCCGACCGGCCGCGGGTGGCGATCCGCCGCCACCGCTTGGTCGACGTCGTCCTGGACGACCTGGTCGCGGGCGGCACCCTCGACCCGTTGCTCGCCGTGTTCCTGCGCGCCGCAGTCCGGGCCGGGTGCAACGTGATCGTCTCCGGCGGCCCTGCCGCCGGGAAAACCACGTTGCTGCGCGCATTGTGCAGCGAGATCCCCGACGTCGAGCACGTGGTTACGGTCGAGGAGGAATACGAACTCGGCCTGCACATCGGCCCCCGTCCACTAGTGACTCCGCTGGAAGCCCGCCCAGCGAACTCGGAAGGCATCGGCGAGATCACTCTGGACGACCTGCTCAAGCAGACGCTGCGGCACTCGCCGAGCCGCGTGATCGTCGGCGAAGTTCGCGCCGGAGAAGTCACCGCCATGCTCCGCGCCCTCGGAAACGGGGCCACCGGTGGCATGTGCACCCTGCACGCCATCTCCGCATCGGCGGTGTTCGACCGGATCGCCGCGCTCGGGCAACTCGCCGATCCGCCCCTGGCCATCGAAGCTGCCCACCAGTGGACCGCCTCGGCCATCGACCTCGTCGTGCATGTCGCCCGCACCGACCACGACCACCTGGGCAGGCACCGCCGGGAGCGGTTCGTCTCCGAGATCATCGAGGTCGGTCCGGTCGGCGATTCCGGCCGACCGGACACCACCCGGATCTTCGGCCCCTGCACCGAGGACGGGCGCGCTGTGCCCGCCTACGCACCGAGCCGTGACCTGCTGGAGCGCTTGGAGCGCCACGGTTTCGACCGCACCGGGCTCGACACCGCCGGTTCCTGGCAGACCGCGGGTTTCCCGGACCGAGGGGGTCTGCGATGACGGCACTGTGGCCGGGGCTGCTCGGCATCCTTGCCGTAGGCGCGGTTGCCTGCGCGGTCACCGCGTTCCTCCCGCCCGCGACGCGACCGCCAGACGAGTCCGCTCGAGGAATCACGTACCGGGCGCTGGACTGGCGGGCGCTCGCCGCGCGGCTGCCGCTGCTGCGGGTTCTGGTCGCGGTGGCCGCAGGGGTGCTGGTGTGGTGGGCCACGAGCTGGCCGGTCGCCGCCATCCTGGCCACCGCCGGGGTGATCACGGTCCCGATCCTGGCGCGCGGCCACGACGCCCAGCGGCTCATTGCGCGGCTGGATGCGTTGGCGAGCTGGGTGCGGCGCCTGGCCGACGTGCTGGCCTCCGGCGCCGGTGGCCTGGAGCAGGCGATCGCCAGCTCGGCCCGCACCGCCCCCGATGCGCTGGCCACCGAGGTGGAGACCCTGGCTGTGCGGGTGCGCACCCGCGGCCTGGAACCCGCTCTGCGGGCGTTCGCCGAGGACGTCGGCGATGAGGCCGCCGACGAGGTGGTCTGTGCGCTGATCTTGCGCGCCCGTGCGGGCGGCCGTGGCCTGGTCGATGTCCTCGACGCGAAAGCCACGGCTCTCGAACGCGAAGTGGTGGCGCGCCGGGACATCGAGGCCGACCGCGCCAAACCCCGCACCGATGTGCGCGCGATCCTCGGCATCACCGCGGTCATGGTGGCCGGGCTGGTGGTGTTCGCGCGCGAGTTTTTGGCGCCCTTCAACGGTTTGCTCGGTCAGTTGGTGATGGCCGGGATCGGCGGTCTGCTCGGTGCGGCGGGGTGGTGGATGCACATCCTGACCCGCACTCGCCGTCCGGCTCGGCTGCTCGGTACGACCTCGCGCACCCCGGTCGGCGCGCCGAAACCGAAGCGGCGGCTGGCCGCGGTTTCCCAATCCAAGGAGGTGGTGTCGCGATGAGTCCTGGTTTCATCGCCGCCGCGCTGGGCGCGCTCGCCGGGCTCGCGCTGGTGTGCGTGATCCTGGCGCTGGTCCGCCCGGCCCCGCTCAACCTGGCCGCCGCGGTCGCCGAGCTGGACGACCGCACAGCCCGCCGCGCCGAGGGTGCTCCACCACGGAGCCGGTGGTCGACGCGGTTGGAGCGAGTCGCCGGCTACTCGGCTCGGTCGTCGAGCCGCTGGTGGGGCATCCCCACCTCCGACCTCGACGTGCTCGACCACACCCCCGAGCGATATGTCGCTCGCCGCCTGGCCTGGGCCGCCGGAGCCGCCGCGGGCGTCCTCGTCCTGGCGGGGTTGAGCTGGTTCGGCGGCCTCGGCCTTCCTGCCACCGTGGTGGTGCTGACTGCCGTGCTCGCTGCGGTGGCCGGATCGGTGGTGCCGGTGCTGGCCGTGCGGGAGGACGCCGATAAAGCGCAAGAGGAGTTCCGGCGGGCCACCGCCGCCTACCTCGATCTGGTCGCCCAGGAACGCGCGACCGGACGCGCCCCGAGCCAAGCGCTCGCTGAAGCCGCTGCCGTGGCGGACTCCTGGGTTTTCGCGCGGATCAACCGCACGCTCGGCCGGGCCATCCGCGCCGGGCACACCCCGTGGGAAGCCTTATCCCGCTTGGGAAAACGGATGGGCGTGGTCGAACTCGCGGATCTGGCCGACATTCTCGCCACCGCCGCCGACGGGGCCGCCATCTACACCACCCTGATCGCCAAAGCTGGTGCGCTGCGCTCGGCCGCCCTGGCCACGGACAAGGCCGACGCCAACGCCCGCTCCCAACGCCTCGCCCTGCCGGTGGCGTTGCTGCTGGTCGCGTTCCTGCTACTGGCGATCTTCCCGGCGCTCATCCGCCTGCTGGCTGGAGGCACCTAGCCGCAGCTACCGCGAGAAAGACGTTGCGGGACAACGTATCCCGCCACTGGAGCGAAGGAGTTGACCTCGGATGTCCAACACCATCCACCACATCGTCACCAGAGCGCGCCATCACTACGTGCGCCTGGGACTCGTGCTGACCGGGCTCGTGCTCGCGTGCACCAACGCCCTCGACACACGGTGGGCGCGGATCCGCGCCTCCGGGGACCGGGGATCCGAATCCGTGGAGAAGGCCGTGCTGGTGGCCATCGGCCTCGCTGTGGCAGTCGGACTGGGGTTCGCCATCAAAGCCCTGGTCACCTCATTTCAAGGCCAGCTCAAACCTCCCAACCAGCCGTGATCACCCGCGCCCGCTCAACGAATCGGAGGAACCAGGATGGCTACGACTGAGGAGATCGAACGTCGTGTCGCCGAGGCCGACGCCGCCCGCAGCGCGAAGCGATCCGCTGCCGCACAACGGATCGGCGAACTCGCCCAGCACCGGGCAGCAGTCGCGGAGCAACTGGGCGACATCGAGCGGGAACTCGGCGAAGCGCTCGCCGAGGCCAGCGACGTCATCGAGATCGACGAGCTGGCACAGTTCACCGACGTCCCCGCCGCAGATCTCACCGGGTGGCTCAACAGCCGGAAATCCAGCCGCCCCAAGCGAAAGAAGCCGAAGCCCACAGTGAGCGCATCGGGCGCGAAGAACGCCACGAGACGGGGACCATCCACAGGAGAAGCGCACGCGGCGAGCCAGGCATCCACACCCACCGCACCTCCCGCACCTCGCGACGGCACAGCGAACACCTCCGAGCCGGTCACCGCGGAGGTGGGGTGATGCAGCTGCACCTCCCGGGCGGGGACACCGGGTCGGAGTCGGTGGGGCTAGCCGTGCTGTTCCCGATCGTGCTGCTGCTGATCCTCTCGGCCGTGCAGGGCGGATTGTGGTGGCACGCGCACGCCGTCGCTGCCCAGGCAGCCCAAGCCGGAGTCGACGCGGGTCGCCCGGTCGGCGCCACGACCACCATCGCGGCAGAGACCGCGCGCTCGTTCACCACCCGAGCCGGGAGCGGCGTGCTCACCGACCCCGCGGCGCAGGCCACGGTCACCGCGGAAACCGTCCAGGTCACCGTCTCCGGCACCGTGCCGCGCCTGCTGCCCATCCCGGGCCTGGATATCCACACCGAAGCCAGTGCCCAGGCAAGCAAGGAGCGGTTCACCGTTCCCACCCTGGCCGCCGGAGGTGGACCGTGAACTCCCGCCGACGCGGTATTCGGTGGTGGTGGGGTGATGCGGGCTCCGTCAGCGTCGAGGCTGCCGTGCTCGTGCCCGCCGTGCTCTTCGTCGGGCTGCTGATCGTCGCGGGCGCCCGCACTTCCTCGGCACAGCAGGCGGTCGACAACGCCGCCACCGCCGCAGCGCGCGCCGCCTCGATCGCCCGCGGCCCAGCCGCGGCACTGCAGGCTGGAACGCAGGTTGCCCGGGAACGCCTGGCGCGCGAGGGCATCACCTGCCGCGAATCCAGCGTGTCCGTCGATGCCAGCCAGATCGCGGTCGGCCGCGCCGGTCAGGTCCGGGCCAGCGTGACCTGCCGCGTCCCGCTCAACGACCTCGCCCTCCCGATCCCCGGCGACACCCGAGTCACCGGTACCTTCACCAGCCCGGTCGACCCGTACCGAGGCATCCCATGACCGCCCGCGCGCCGATTGCCCGAGCAAGGCCGCGGGATTCCGGGTCGGTCAGCGTGATGGTCGCGGTCCTGGTGCCCGCGCTGCTGTTGGTGTTCGCGCTGGTGGTCGACGGTTCCGCGCGGTTACGGGCGATCTCCCGCGCCGACGCCCTGGCCGCTGAGGGGGCGCGCGCGGCCAACACCGCCGTGGACACGCGCAGCCCGAACGTCGGGGTCGATGCCGCCAGCGCCGCCCGCACCGCCGCCGACTACCTCGCCCGCGCCGGGCACCCCGGCCAGGTCACCATCGTCGGTCCCCGCGCCGTGCGGGTGACGGTCACGGTCACCGAGCCCACCACCATCGGCCTGCTCGGCGGGAGCGCCCAGGCCACCGGCACCGCCCTGGCCCAGCTTGGGGTCGGCACCCGCGACGGCGGCCTGCCATGACTTCGCCCGCGGCACAACGGCTGCGTGGCCTGCTCGCCGCGCTGGCCCTGCTCGCCTTCGTCGTCGGGATACCTTGCGGACTCCTTGCACTCGGCGCCGACCCCGCCCGTCTGATTCCCGACCAGTGGCCGGATCTGGCTCCGATTAGCCAATGGCCCGAACGAATCTGGAACACCCTGCGGTGGGCGTGGCTCACCGGCGACCTCGTCGTCGTGCTCGTGGTCGTCGTGGCGTGGGCGGGCTGGCTGCTGCTCACCTTGTCCGTCACGGCCGAGGTAATCCGCCAGACCAGGCAGGGAGTTCGCACCGCCCGCGGTGTGCTGGCCCGTGTTCCGCGTGGCCGGTGGCTCGCCGGACTCGTCGCCGCGGCGCTGGTACTGATCTCCACCGGCACCGCCACCGCCCTGCCGACCACCAGCAGCCCTATCGTGGCCACCGCCCCGCACCGGCCTCCGCAGCAGACTCACGCCACCGCCGAGCCGGTGTCGAAGCAGACCGACTCGCCGGCACAGCAGAAGCCGAGTCGGACTTGGGTGGACCCGTCCGTACAGCCGGATTGCCCCCGCGTCACAGTCCACCCGGGAGACACGGTGTGGGGGCTGGCCGAATACCACCTCGGCGACGGCCGCCGTTACCACGAGATCGCCGTCCTAAACGCCGATCGCGTCCCCAACGCCCACGAGCTGTACCCGCACGATGTGCTGCTGTTGCCGCCGGACGCGGTGAACCTGCCCGCCGACAGGCCGGAGGCCGGATCCGGCGCGCGGACCGTGCCGGTGGAGCCCGGCGACACCCTCTCCGCCATCGCCGGTCGGGAACTCGGCGACCCCGACGCATGGCCAGCGCTATTCGAGGCCAACCGCGGGCTCCCGCAACCGGACGGGCGCGTCCTGCGCCACCCCGACCAGCTCCTGCCCGGCTGGCAGATCCGACTCCCCGCCGCCGCGGCACAACCAGCGCCGAAACCGCCCGCCGCCCAGCCACCCGGTCACGGCGCACCAGCACCTGCTTCGCCGAGCCAACCGCCCGCGCCGCCCTCCAGCGCCGCCCCGAACCCGGGACACGACGACGGTGCACAGGCTGACCGGGAGGCACCGGTGCAGCTTCCCGGCGGCGGCCTGGTTGGGCTCGGCCTGGCGCTCAGCGTCGCCGTCCTGCTTGTCCTCGCGCGGCGGCGCCGCCGCGCGCGCCGCAACCCGACCGGTCACCTCGCCCCAGCCGAGAAACCCTTGCAGCAGGCCGATCTCGCCCCACCAGGATCCGTGATCGACACCCTCGATCACGTCGCGCAGCGCACTCGGCGCGCAGGCGAGACCACGGTGGACGAGGACCCACCTGCCGAGAATGAGCAGATTCCCGGCGACCTCGGCGCCCACAGCGGCGAGCCCGGCGCCCTCGTGACCGGGCGGCGACGGGTCTGGCCACCGCCCGCGCCGGTGCTGACCACCCACACCGACACCAGCGCGAACACGCTGGACCTGTCGACCACGGTCGGGCTCGCGCTGGCCGGTCCCGGTGCCGTGGCGGCTGTCCGCGCCGCGCTGGCCACCGTGCTGGCGGTCGACGCGCGCTACCCGGCCCAGGCGCTGCTGGCGGACCCTGCCATTGCCGAGTTGATCGCTGGAGGCGATGACCTCGCGCTGCGGCAGGCCCCGGGGGTCGAGGTCACCGACGAGGAGAGCGCGGCGCTGGCGCGGCTGCACACCGAGCTCGCCCGGCGCACTCGGCTGCGCGACGACGACCAGCTCGACGCCGACCTCCACCCTGACGAAGAGCGGCTCGGCGAGATCGCCGAGCCGGTGCCGCCACTGCTGGCGGCAGCCCGCCCGTCACCGCAGTTCCGACGGGAATGGGCCTCGATCGGCAAGCAAGGCCGCGCGGTCGGCATCCACCTCCTGCTCCTGGGCGAGGACCACCTTCACGAGGCCGGCGACTTGACGCAGCTGACCCTCGACGCCGACGGCACCATCGCCGCAGCGCACGGCCCCGGCACTGCCTCGGTGGCCGGAGCGCGTGCCGAAATCCTCAGCCCGGCCGAAGCCGACGAGATCTGGCACCTGCTCGCCGCCGCCCGTACACCCGCGCCTCGCCAATCCCACGACGACGCCACCCCGGATGCGCCTTCGAAGGCGGAGGCTGCCCACGGCGCGGGCATCGCGGACGCCCACGCCCCGCACGACCAGCGATCGCCCGCCTCGGTGGGCGAGGAGGAACCTACGGTGGTGGTGCAACTGCTCGGCGGGGCGCGCGTGCATGCCCACGGCGACCACGTCCGCGGGTTGCGCGCTCGCGCTCGCGAAGTCCTGGCCTACCTCGCCGCCCACCAGCCCGGCAGCACCGCGGACACGCTGCGCGAGGCCGTCCTGCCCGACCAGCCCGCCGCGCGGCTGCACGAGGCCATCTCCTACGCCCGCTCGGCCCTGCGCAAAGCCACCGGCGACAACGACGCGGCGTTCGTGGTCACCGAGTCCGGCCGCTACCGCCTTGACCCCGACACCATCACCGCCGACGTGTGGACGCTGGAGCGCACCTTGACCCGCGCCCGCACCACCAGCGACGCCGACACGCGCCTGGACGCGCTGCGCCAGCTCGCCCGCCTGTGCCGGGCCGGGCCGCCACTGGAGGGCGCACCGTACTCGTGGGCCGAACCCATCGCCGAGCACTGGCGTAGCCAGGCCGTCGACGCCCTCGTCGCCCTCGCCGGGGAAGTCCGTGACCACAACCCTGACGAGGCGCTCGACGCGCTCGCCGTCGCGATCACGTGGGATCCCTACACCGAGGCCCTCTACCGGCGCACCATCGCCCTGCAACGCGACCTCGGCCGCCTCGACGCCGCCCACACCACCTACCGGCGCCTGCAAAGCAATCTGCGCGACATCGATCTCGAACCCGATCCCGAAACCACTGCGCTGCTCGATAAAGCACCCGTCCCGCAGCGCTAAATCCCACCGCTTCCGCTCTACATAAAGGTGTGCTCTCCTTCGGTCCAGACCACCACAAAATACCCAAACACAGGCAACTAGGCCCAGCAATGAGTACGCATAAGTTCCGTCGACACAACCACATCACACCGCATCGGCGGACAGAAAAGGGGCACGCGCCCGCAATTCACCTCGTCGCGACAAGCGCAGGTTTCCCGGCGACCGGTCGCGCCGACAGAAGCCCATTCGTCGGCAGTACGGCCGTCAAGGTCGGTGTCAGTGGGGGGTCATCCGGGACGTCGTCCTGGGCGTCGAAGGCACGTCGTCTTAAGGATGACCCCCCACTGACCCCCTTGCGCTCCCCAACACCGCAGCTCACAGCGCCTTGCGCCGGGTGGCCGACGAGCCAGACTGGTCACGATAACCAGTCCGTACGGGCCTCTTACCTCACATGTTGCTCACCTCTCCGCGGCTTCCGCCGCTGTTTTGTGTCGCAAAATGCGACACAAAACAATTCCGCCGAAAAACGGCGGAACGGCGCCGCAATTCCCGCTATCTGCCGGTTTCCCATGCGCGCGCGGGCGCGCATTCGCGCACGTCACACGCGCGTCGCGGCTAGGAAAAATTCCCCGAAAAAACCCGCGCCGGGCTATTGCGCGCCCTACCGCACCGAGCTAGCTTGGAATTGTCAGCGGGACGGAAACCGCAAAACCCAACAATTCCGCGCCCCGCCCGAAATACGCCCGAACGGTATACGGGAAATCACATGAGCACCTACGCACAATTTCGAACCGGGCTAATCGCCAGCTGGCTCGGCACCCTGCAACGCGATAGCTACCCCGCAGGCGTAGCCGCGGTCGGCCCCGGGCGCCTAGCCCTGACCGCCACCGACCCCGACACCTACCGCGACGCGGTCGAAGACCTCCTGGACGTGTGGGAGGACGACGGGCACGGCGCCGCGATCTACCCGAGCCGCCACGACGAGACCCCGCCCGGTGACGCCGACTACATCTACGCCTTCGTTCTCGACCGGGTCTGGATCCGGCAACCGGACCACACCTGGATACCGGCTACCCGTCACCCCGACGTCAAGGCCGCGCTCGACCACACGTGAGTCCACAGTGGATAGACAGGAGGAATCATGACGGACATCATGTTCGACTACTTCCGGGTACTCGAAGGCTACGAATTCGAGCCCGACGACGACGGCGAAACCTTCCGCAGCCCCGGCGGCCGGGTCACAGTGACGATCACTGACCGCGAAGGCTCACTCGCCGTGACCGCCCTCACGGGCGACCGCGCCCGGCTGGTCCTCTGGCGAATCCACATCGACAACGCGCCCGCCGACGTGCTCGACGCGGTCCTGCGCGCCGCCGAACCCGAACTAGCCACAAGAGTACACAGTGGACAAACGCCGGGGACCATGCCCGCGCGCCCCGGGCGACACTGGACCAACCAAGAAATCAACGCGGCGCTGACACGAATCGCCGACCGCAAGTATCCGCGCGCACACCCTCGTCCACCTGCGAGCCCCACCGGACAGATTTCAGCTCACGGCATCTGACCCCCGGCGCGGTCACCAACACCTAGGAGTGTCCACAATGGATGAAATAATCCTCGGTACCGGTGTTCTCAACTGGCACGCCGACGAACGGCGCATCGACCGGTACGGCACCGTGCACCTCACCCGCAACCCCGACGACGGCACACCGGACTCGGTGCTGTTCGACACCGCCCCGGTCGGCGCACGCGGCCAGCTCGTAGCCGTCATCACGGGCACCCGGCCCGCGTTCCACCTCGGCGACATCGCCCACGGCCTCGGGGTGGACCCGGCCGCGGTCGGCGACAAGATCACGCTCGGTGCCGGAACCCTCTTTGTCGAGTCATCCCGCTACGGCACCACCGAAATCGGCGTATCGCCCGACGACGGCCGCGAGGACAGCTGGCTCGACCCGGCGGCGCTCTACCGGTGCCACGACCAGACCGTCCGACTCGAACTACACCGACTTTAGTCCACAGTGGACTCAATCTAGCGAAAGGAACACCCGCGATGACCGCCACCGACCGCACCACGCCCACCGTGCCCGCCGTCGACTTCGACCGGGACCGGTCCGGCTACGCCGGGTTCTTCACCGGCCGCGGGGACACCTCGACCGCGCACGGCCTCGCAGTTGCCTACACCCCCGACCCGCCACCCGAGCCCGCGACCCTCGCGCTGCTCCCGGTCGGACGGCGGCTGCTGTCCGCGACCACCGAACACGACTACCTCGACGCGCTCGGCGCGTTCGTCACCGGTTGGCGCGCGGCCGGGTGCGGCGACGCCACCAGTGACCACGCCGACCCGCCGCCCGCCTTGGGCACCTGCCCGCCCGCCGACGGCGACCACGGCGGCCATTGGTCCGGCGCGGCCTACACGTTCGACAACGGCGAGGTCCTGTACTACCCCGCGGTGCACGAACGCCCATACCGGCCGGGCAGGGGTCAATGGCACACCATCACCCTCACCGGCGCCCCCGCGGCGCCGCGGGTCGACCTCACCCCGGCGAGCCGCCGCTACGGTAAGTCCTATTTGGACACATGGGCTCTCGATCTTCCTGCTCTGGCCGCGTGGCTCATGGCCGAACTAACCGCCCTCGGCCGCAATGTCACCTCGGCGGTGTGGCCGGACGTGCGCTACGCCGCCGTCGCGAACACCGCCCGCGACGAGATCAAGCTGTACCTCTACGGCCTCGACGACACCCCCGGCACCCGCCGCCCGCCCGGTGACGCCGACCGCCGCGCCTTCGACGAGATCACCGCCCTGGCCGCCGCCCACGGGTGGAGCAATCCGCACGACGACACCGACCGCCGCTTCGGGCTGCTCACCCATGTAGGCACCGCGTACGACGGCCCGGACCTGCGCGCCCAGGGGCGGGGGCCGGGAACGATCACCGTGATCGACGACCCGAACCCGCTCTGGAACTGAACACCACACCCAACCCCGGACCGCGCACTCGTAGCAACCCGAGCCGCCGCGACGCACCGCCACGACAGGAAAGTCCACAATAGACAGATGCACGCCACCGGAGGTGACTCCTATGAAACGCTGCGCCACCATCTACCTGGGCCGAGGCCCGGATGCTATCCCGCTGGCCACCCTGCATGTCGGTCACGACCACCCCGAAAAGGTAGCGGTCCTGGTCGAATCCCTCGACGTGGCTCAGGATGCCCTCGGGGCCACCGACCTCGCCGCCTATCTCACCGCCGTCACCGCCCTGATCGACGAGTGGGCCGAGCGGGGCTACGGCGACGTACACATCCCGGGTGACCCGCTACGGCCCTACGACGCCCGGTCCGCCTACAGCCTCACCTATGCCGCCGGGCGCGCCTGGGTGCGCGACTCCACCAACAGCATCTGGGTAGCGGCGACCACCGCCCGCGGCGGACGCCCGGAGAGCCGCGAGGACCTCCTGCGCGTACTCGCCTTCTTCGAAGGCATCCCCGGCAATGCATGCGGCGTGCTCCTGCTCGAGGAAGCCCAACGCTGATCCGGCGCCCCCTCACCGGCAAGGCCACCCAACACCATTAAGTCCACTATGGATAGAGAGCCATGACATGACGAACTACGCTGCCTTCTATGTCGGCCGAGACGCGGACGCCGAATGGCTCGGCACGGTGCGCGGCTTCGAGTCAGCCGAACTCGACGCCATCCCCGGACCGCACCTGCTCAACGTGACCACCGAAACCGACTACCGCGCCGTGGTCGCTACCCTCCTCACGCTGTGGGAACAGTGGATCGATCACACCTACGTACCCACCGACACGCCGGACCCGAACGACTACGGTGACCTCGCCGACACCTCCTACGCCTTCGACAACGACCGCGTGTAGATCCGCCACACCCGTACCGACCCGTGGGAACGTGCGCCCGCCGACGATCCGGAACGGATCTTCTGCGCCGAGTGCGGAACGTACCGGGATAGCTCCGGGGACCATACGTGCATCCGGTACGACGGCCCGCCATGCCGACAGTGCGCACGCCCCACCGTCGACGCCCAGGTGGCCGCGCCCGGCTACGGCCGGGTCCGGGTCTGCACGGCCGGGCACGAGGAAGAGCTGAGCCCGTGCGGCATCCTCAACCTCGACGACGTCCGCTAAATCGAGCGAGAGCGAGCCGCTGATCGACGAGCTGGCCCGGTCCGCCGATGCATTCCGTGCCCTCGACGGCCGAGCCCGCTTCACCCCGCGCCGAGCAACGCGGCGATACCTGGAGTCCACAATCCATTGTGGACTCCAGGTATCGCCGTGCGTGCCCGGCGCCCTGCCAACCGGTGACCGTCGCGTGGCGTTAGAAGTGCCGCTGCCCCGACGGCCCGCGGTGGGTCGTCGGGGCAGCGGTTCGCCGTCTATGCGGTCCAGGTGAAGCTGGCCGGGGTGGTGCCGTCGTCGGCAGGGGTGATGGTGATCGTCCAGGGCCAGTCGCACCCGACACGGCCGGGCAGCGTGCGGTGGTTGTACCGGCGCCCGCACCACATGGTCAACGGCCGGTCGGGCACCAGCCAGTGGTAGGCCAGCAGCGCGACGTCGACCCAGGTCCGGCACCCGCAGCACGGGTAGGTCAGCACGGCGTAGCGGATCCCGTTGCGGCGCACGAGCACGGCGGGCTCGGTGATGCGGTCTCCGCGCCGGTAGCTGCGGCGGGTCACCGCGGCCATCCCCGCTCGACGGTGGCGTGGGTGATCCACGCGGGCCGGATGTCCTCGACCAGCCGACCGGTCTCGCGGTCGTGCACGCTGATCCGCGACCCGATCCCGATCACCGGCCCGGACACCCGGCGCGGCACGTCGGCGGCGCGGTGGGCCTCGGGAATCACGGCCACGACGGCGAGTTCGTCGCCGCGGGCGGTACCGCGGTGGGCCGCCCGCAACAGGGGCAGCGGGTAGGGCGGGTTGGCCTGCATGGGAAGTCCTCCTTCGGCGGGGTATCGATCGGAATGCCGGACCGGGGCGCCGCCGGGTTGTCGGCGGCGCCCCGGTCCGGGCGGTGGGTCAGTCGGCGGCGAGCTGGTAGCGGCGCGGCTCTTCCTGGACCAGGGCGACGGTGTCCTTCTCGGTGAGCTTGTCCAGGGCGTTGCGCACCGCGCCGGAGGATCGGCCCAGTTTGCGGCCGATCTCGCCCGCGGTGTAGGCGTTGTCTCGCCGGTCGGGCTCGGACAGGAAGTCCTCGACCAGGCCATGCAGCGCGCCCTTGGGCAACCTGCCGGTCGGCGGCGCGTCGGTGACCGACTTCGCCGTGGTGGCCTTGGTGTCGGTCGTGTCGGCCTTCGTGCGCCGCGTCGCGGTGGTGTTGCGCTTGCGGGGCTTCGGGCTGTCGTCGACCGGTTCCGGGGGCGCCCAGCGGGCGGCAGCCTTGCGCCCGCCGTTGTCTTCGCCGGGCAGCCGCACGGCCTGCCCATCGGTCGCCCAGGCCGCGAGGAACTTGGTCGCGGTCGAGCCACCGATGTTCGCCAGCTCGGCCAGTTCGCGGGCGGTCATGCCCGGGTTGCGGCGCAGCGCGGTGCGCAGCCGGTCGGCGGCCGACGGGCCGCTGCTGCCGTTCGTGGCGGCCTTCGCCGTCGTCGCGGGCTTGGTTGTCTTCGTGGTCTTGGTGGTGCGTGGCATGACGATGCACTCCCTTGAATCGGGTGTTGGTTGTGGATGGTCATGCCCCCGGGGGCTGTAGCCCTCCGGCGCGCTACCGGGGTCGTTCGGGCTACGCGTCCATCAACGCTCGATCCCGGGGCGAAGTCAACGGGTCCGTCCAAACAAGACACGTGTCTTTTGTAGCGGCCGTTGCGATAGCTAGTTGACGCGTTTTGCCGTCCGGGAATTTCCCGCGATGGCTTGACAACATCGGCCCTACGGAGCGTCCATATCGACGTACGCCGGACGGCCATCACCCCGCCGTCTGATACCCGACAACACAGGCGGCCGTGCCAATCAGTGCACGCCGAAGCCGGATTGCGAATACGACTATGGCCAACACGGGAAAGCCGCGGGACGACCGCTACAATTGGGAGAGGGCGCGCGGACTGATAAGCGCCTTCGGCGAATCCAAAACATTGACGGCATGGTCGCGAGACTGGCGATGCGTCGTGAGTCGGGAGGCGGTCAGGACCCGCCTCGCGCTCGGATGGGCGACCGAAGACGCCATCACTCGGGCCAAACACGAAAAGCCTCCGCTCGAATTCACCTACAACGGGCGAACCCTGACCTTGCGGGGATGGGCGGAACAGAGCGGCATTAAATACCACACCCTCTATAAGAGGATAACCAAAAGTGGGATGACCTTCGCTGATGCGCTCGCCAAAGGACCCGACGGATCGGATTTCATGGTCGCGGTGACGGCGTTCGGCGAGACAAAACCGCTCTATCGATGGGCGGTCGACGCTCGAGCGAACTGTAGCACCACAACCTTGCGGAAACGGATACTCGCCGGGTGGGATCCGGAACAAGCGATCATAGAGGAACCGGACTCGCGCAATAGACTCGGCAGCGGCGAACCCCTCGCCGCGTTCGGAACCCGAATGAGCCTGGCGGACTGGGCGCGCCGCGCACATATCCCGGCCGAGGCGATCAAAAGCCGCATGGACAACCATGACCTCACCCTGGAAGAAGCCCTGCGCTCGCTCTGCTGGACGCCGCACCAATCGGATACCGACGCCGCACAATCGGATCTGTCGTAGGTCGCCGCCTTGCCGACAAACACGAGCAGGTTCCGCCAACGATGACGGCCGCATCCGTTTTCCGTTGTGCCACTTGACATCCCGGCACGAGTCGAGCGTCCATGTGGACCGCGCGGGAACCGCGCAACACCCACACGGAACGGACACCGCAACCATGTTGGACACCGACCCCGCGACCGCGAACGAGCGGCCCGATGGGGACTACGCGATCGGCGACCACTACGACGACACGGCGACCCTGCCGCTGCCCGACGTGGCGAAACGGCTCGAACGCGACATCCTCGACGTCCAGGGCGATGACCTGATCGCCCGCGAGGCCGAATTCGAGGTCGCGGCCGACGAATCCGGGCCGCAGGGCGTCGTGCGCGTCGCGGTGTCCGGGCTGGCGACACCGCCCGCGCGCACCGGGACCGGTAGCGACGTCATCCGCGACACGATCAGGGTCGTGTTCGAGCTGGCTAGTAACTACAACCGGGTCGAGCTCCTGCGGCCCGAACGGTGCCGGTTCCTCCTCGCGGTCGACGTCATGTCGGACTCCGGCGCCGTTGTCGGCGGGTTCATCGGAACGATGCGTTTCCACGATTGGTGACCCGTCGCCGCGTGCCGGTGGTCGCCGTTCGCCGCGAACGGCGACCACCGGCACGTACGGCCCGCGTTTCGTTGCGGCGCTTGACATTCCGCGCCGAGTCGAGCGTCCATCCGATGGCCGGGCCACCCCGGCACACACCCAACACGGAAGGAACGCCGACCCATGAACGCGCCCCTGTTCGCCACCGTGACGGTGCGCGCCAGCGACTTCGACGTGCACGGCACGTTCGGCTCGCACGGCGACGCCGCGGTGGCCGCCGACTGGCTGACCGACGCCGACACCTTCGCGCGCCCCGTTGCGTTACACCCGCCGGAAACCGACCCGCTCACCACCCGCGCCACCGCCGAGATGAACGGCGACGTGATCGAGCTGCCCGCCCCGGTCGCCGACCGGCTCGCCGCCCACCACACCAACCCGGACACGCCGGGCGCGGTCGTGGTGTCGCTGCTGATCGACCCGCCCGCCCGACGGCTGGCGCTGTTCGTCGGCCCGTTCGCCACCGTCACCGAGGCGCGTGCCTGGATCGCCGAGGCGGCCGGTGCCTCACGGTCGGGCATCTACCGGGCTGGGCTACGGATCCACCCGCTACGCCGTACCGACCTGGTCCCAGTGCCGACCGCCGCCCCCAGGCCCGACACCACGCCGGGCGTCGCCGAGGGGGTGGCCTGACATGACCGTCCGGCTGGATCTCGCCCCCGCCGCACCCGCACCGGAAGACGGCCCGCGCGGTCTCGCGGAGCTGCGGGTCGCCGAGGCGCTGGGCCGCGAGGCCGCGGTGCTGATCGCCGACGGCGCCCTGCAGGCGGTCCCGATGCGGATGCCGCCCGGCGCGTGGGCGCTGCTGGTCACCGCCGCGGACCGGTGGGTCGCCAGCGGCGAGGTGGTGCTGTTCGCCGGGGAATGGTGCGAACACGAGTACCCGGCGACCGGGTGCGACGGCGACCTCGTTCTCCGGCTGGCCCCGCCCGCGGCAAGCGATACCGACGACGAGGCGGTGGCCGTGCGGCTCGCGCTGGCCGACCACGGCCAGTGGATGCCCGCCGGAACGTGGCCGCGCCTCGGCCGCGACTGGCCCGCCGTGGTGACCCCTGTTGCCGCCACCGTCATGGGCACCTATATCGACGCCACGGAAGCCGACCCGCCCGCGCCCCGGCCGATGCCGGTCGTCGGCAACCGATCAGTGGGGCGAATCGGAGTGCGTGACCTGCTCCAAGCGGGCCTGCTGGCCACCGATGACGAGCTGGTCTACCGACGGCCCGGTCTCGGCGTGCACCGCACCGGCCACGTGACCGCGCACGGCATGCTGCAACTGGACGACGGCCGCCTGTTCACCACGCCCTCGGGCGCGACCACCGCGCTCGGCAGCCCGCACCAGAACGGGTGGGGATTCTGGTACCGCGCCCGCGACGGCCGGACACTTCTCGAACTCCGCAACGAATACAGGTCCACTGTGGACGGACGAAATGCCGCCGAGTGAAGTGCCTCGCATGACCCCGGGCGCGGCCTGTCGAGTGTCCACACCGGACGCGAGACGGGCCGTGCTCGCCACCTTCCATAACCCGCACTGGACCGCCCCGGTGTGTGATGCGCCCGGCTTGCTCCGCCATCGGCGCCACGACTGCGAAATTCGGGTGCGTGCCTCCGACAGTGTGGTGTGTTACGTCGCCTTCCACGCCGACACTGAACCCGCCCGCCCGCACCCGGGGTGCCGACGGGCCGCACCGGCACGCCGACGACGACGCGGAGGCGTCGGAACTCTCTGGCCCACCACCTGGCGCGAACTCCGCGCCCGGCTGCGGGCGACCGGGTGTGAGCTGGCCCGCCGCGGAAAGCACTGGCGCGTCGAGTTGCCCGGCGGGCAGACCTACACCCTCCCGTGTACCGCGTCGGACCATCGCTCCTTGCGCAACGCCGCCCACGAGCTGGCCGGACTCGGTGTTGACCTTCGCCGCCCGAGCCAACAACGCCAGCGGCGGGCGGCAGGCTGACTGGTCCCGGTAGACCACGGGTGCTCATCGACGCCCGACCGGATCCCGTCGTGCCACCTACGGGGCACACAACGGCGGCCCGTTCTGCTGCCGGTAGAAGCCAGCCGGGTCCACGGGTTGGCCACCGGGCTCGACTTGGAAGTGCAGGTGCGGGCCGGTGGACTCGCGACGATCGCCGACCTCGGCGATCGGTTGTCCAGTTTGGACTGTCTGGCCGACGGTGACGAGGTTGCGGTTGTTGTGGCCATACGTGGTGATCACCCCGCCCGCGTGCTCGATGCGGACCCACAGGCCGTATCCGCTGGCCGGGCCGGAGGCGATCACGCGCCCGCCGCTGGCGGCCACGATCGGGGTGCCGATCGGTGCGGCGATGTCCTGCCCGCGGTGGAATTCCCCACCCCGTGGCCCGAAGCCGGAGGTGCAGCGCCCCGCGGTCGGCGCGACCCAGCCTCCGCCACTCGATGGCGCTGGGGCCGGGGCACAGGCCACTCCGGTCAGCGCGCCGACGATCTGCCGCGCATCCGGCTCGAATTTGGCATACCGCTCGGGAAACCCGGAGCGCTGCACAGCTTGCGCCGCGGGCGCCAGGCCCATCTGTGGCCAGTTCGGTAACGCGAGCAGGTGCCGGTAAAACTGGCTGGCCGCGTAGGCGGGGTCGGTCACTTGTTGCGCGCTGCCCCAACCCATCGAGGGCCGCTGCTGGAACAGCCCCAGGGAGTCCCGGTCTCCGTAGTTCAGGTTGTGGAGCTGGGACTCGGTGATCGCCGTAGCGACCGCGATCACCCACCCGTACTCGGGGACGTTGAGCTGTTTGCCGACGGCGACGATGGTGGCGGCGTTGGCCATCTGGTCGGGGCCGTATCCGGCCACGCTGCCGGTCGGTGTGCCGATCGTGGAGCAGGCGATGACTCCGCCTGCGCCGCCGCTGGCGCCGTCGGTGCCGAGGACCGCGCCGAGGGTGGCGGAGAGGAGCAGCACCGGCGCGAGGGCCACACAGCCTGCGGCGACGGCGATTTTCACGCTGGCTTTCACGCGGTCCTCCTCATCGGTCGGCGGGGGCTCGGGTACGGGCGAGGTCGGCCAGGCGCTGCCGGTGGCGGGCGTGCAGCGGCAGCCACACCGGCCCGGCCGGGGCGTGCAGGTCGTCGGCGCTGGCGGTGGCGATGTGCCAGCCGACGTCCCCATCAGCCAGCGCGGGGCCGGTGTGGTCGACCGCGGCCAGCCGCTCGCGCAGGTTGGCCTCGCGGGCGGGCGAGTGGAGTCCGAACAGCACCCAGAATCCTTGGTGTTGCTGGGTTTTCCGCGCGGGGTGCGGCCCGCCCGCGCGGGCGAGTTCGGCGTAGCCGTCGAGTTTCTCGACCACGCGGGTGAGCGGTTCGGTGCCGGTGTCGTGCTCGTAGCAGGCCACCAGCTGGGTGCCGTGCTCGCGGTAGACGACCAAGGCGTCGGGGCGCGCTAGGCCGCCGCAGTCGGCCGTGGCGGACCGTTCGCCGTGCCACAGCCGCAGCTCGGCGTCGTCACTGCCGCAGGCGTGCGCGGCGAGTGCGGCGAAGACGTCGTTAATGCCAAGCAGATGGACCAGCCGGGGGTCGGCGGCCAGGCGCAGCACCTGCTCGCGGACGCTGCTCGGCCGGGGCGGGGCGAGCCCGCGCATGGCGGCGAGCACCCCGTGCCCGGCCACCCCGAGGGTGTAGCGCCAGCCGGTGAGCGCCCCGTTCTCGGCGGGGTGCCGGAACCGATCGAGCACGTGCCAGTGCCACAAGGCGAGCAGGCGCCGCTGTGCCCGGTTGAGGTTCGGATACGGCAACAGGTCGGCGATCTGGCCGCTGGTGAGCACGCGGTGCTCGTCCAAGAGCCGCAGCAGGGTCCGGTCCCGTTCGGTCAGCCGGGACGCCAGCTCGACCGGGTCGGCGATTCCGCCCCGGTGGCGAATCCGGCGGCGCGCAGGAGGGCTCGGTGCGGGCGTGTTTCCGTTGTCAGGCATAGGAATCCTCCAGTAACGGCCTGCGGGGTGACGACCAGCGCACCCGTGGGGATGCGTCAGTCGAGGTCGCCGTCGAACTCGACGTCGGTGCCTTCGTGCGGGGCGCGGGTGGCGAAGGTGCGGCGGCTGCGAGCGCGGTCACGAGTGGCCCGGTCGATGCCGTGGGCGCGGGCCGCGGCGCGCAACTCGTCGGCCCGCCCGTCGATCACCGGTGGCGGTGGCAGGGTGCGCAGGGTGAAGCCGGTCGTGTCGCGGTTGTCGACCGACAACCGGCACGCGGCCTGGAATTTGGCCAGCCGGGTGAGATCGCCCGCGTCCAGGTGCGGGCCGACGTGCGCGGCCAAATGCCGCGCGTCGTCCGGGGAGACGCCGAAGAACAGCTTGTTGCGGGCGTTAGCGTCCAGCGCCTTGGCCAAGCTCGGGGTGAGCTGGTCGAGGTGCTGGTGCGCGAGCACCCAGCCGACGTGGTAGCCGCGGGACTCGGCCAGCGCATCCCCGAGCGGGGTGGGCAGGTTCAGGAAGTTTTGCGCCTCATCGATCAGGATGGTCGCGTCGGCGCGGGTGTGCTCGGGTTGGTGCGAGCGGCCGATCGCGGCCTGCCACAGCGACGCCACCAGCAACGATCCGACCAGCCGCGCGGAGTCCTCGCCGAGTTCGCCTTTCGGGAGGCGGGCGAGCAGGATGCCGCCGTCGAGCACGTCGGCCGGAACGAACGAGCTGGTGGCGGTGCCGTAGAGGTCGCCGACGAACCGGCGGGCCGTGACTGCGCGGAGCTTGGACAGCACCGGACCCGCCTGCTGCGCCGCGGCCGAGGGCGTGAGTTTCTCGTAGGCGCTCCAGAACGCCCCGATTCCGGTGGGGTCTTCGCGCCGGATGCGGCGGGTGGCCTCTTTGCGGAAGCGGGAATTGGTGAGCAGCAGCGGAATGTCGGCCAGCGTGGAGCCGGGACGGCTGGTGAGGGTGTAGGCCGCGGCACGCAGGGTGTCCTCGACGCGCGGTCCCCACCACGAGGAGTAGATGCGGTGCAGCGTGGACACCAGGTGCTCGGCAACGGTCTCGCCACCGAGCCCGGCCGGATCGAGCACGTTCAGCGCCGCAGGCGCGACTTCTTCGTCGGGGTCGATGAGCACGAGTCGCTCGCCGGCGTCTTTGGGCATCCGGTCGAGTAGGTCGCGGATGAGGTCGCCGCGGGGCTCGATGACGGCAACGCCGCGTCCGGCCTCGATGTCGGCGAGCGCGAGGTGCAGCAGCTCGGTCGACTTGCCCTTGCCGGTCGTACCAGCGATGTGCAGGTGGTGGCGGGCATCGACCACGGGGAGCACGACTTGACGGGCTGGTCCGGCGTCGGTGATCCCGAGTGGTTTAGGTGTGCGGCGGCGGCGGTCGTTGGCCGGGCGCAGCGTGAGCCGCGCGGGGCCAGCCTCCGCTGCGGCGTCCGTGCGTCGGGCCGTGGATGCGGGCTTTTTGTTGGTGGGCAACGACAACTCCTCTCGCTGCGGGGGAGCTAGAGGCGGCGGGTGGTGTGCTGGGGTGCGGGCACGCTGCGGGCCTGGCCGCTGGCCAGCGCCTCGGTGCGGGCGGGCAGGTGCGCCAGCGCCGCCAGCTCCCCGGCGGATAGCAGCGCGCCGCGGCGCAGCCGCCGCGCCCCGACGGCCGCGCGGGGTTTGGGGAGGCGGTGGCGGGCCAGGGCGTTGCGCCCGGCCAGCAACGCGAAGGCGCCGAACAGGGAGTCGGCGATCCCGCGTACGCGTTCGGCGGCCTGCTGTCCGTGATGCGTGGTGGCGGCGTAGTACTGCAGCGCGACTTCCCACTGCGGTTGCTGCTTTTTCGCCCGGATCTCGCGCAGTTCCTCGGTCTGCTGCGGGTCCAGTCGCCGCGGCGACTGCTCGCTGGTGCCGTGGGTGGCGGCGGTGGACTTGCTGCCGGTGACGATCTCCATCAACTCGCGCACCAGCACCGAAACGAAGCTGGCCAGCGCCGAGCGACGTCCCGGGCGGCCGGAGTGCATTCGATCGACCGTGCGCCGGTAGCGGCGCAACCGGCGTCCGACCGCGGGCCGGGCCAGGATCTGCACCACCGCCGACTCGCCCTCGGCGAGTTGCCCGGCCACCGCTTCCAATGCCCGCAACGGATCGACCGACTCGTCGCGTGCGTCGGGAACACGCAGCGGCAGATGCTCGGGCCGCTCCGGGCGCACGGTGCCACCGGTCACGACCAGCCCCGCCTTACCCGCAGACGTCGACTCACCACTCTGCCCGGACTGGGAGGTGGTGGGGGCGTGGTCGAGGACGAGAGTGCCGGGCCAGGCGGCGCGCAGCGCGGCATCGATCCGGGCGGTGGGCACCGGCCCGGGCAGCCACATCCGGACGGCGAGATCCTCGCCCGCTGCCAGGTGGTACTCGACGGCCAGGTGCGGCACCCCGGCCACGAGGCGTTTCCAGCGGGGCGGGGCGAGGCCGGGCAGGTCCCACCACAACCGCCGCGCCCCGGCCACCGCCGCGGCGGGGTCGAGTCCGGCCGGGGGCAGCACGGTCACCACCCGCGCCCCGGCGTACCAGCGGCGTCGCGTCGCGCGCCGCAGCCTTGCCACGGCGGCGAGGCAGGCGGCGGCGAGCACCGCGAGCACGATCAGCAGCACGAGATGCTGCTGTATCCATGCGCAGGCACGCTCGGCGGCCGTGGTGAGCGCGTCGGCCATCCCGGACGTAGGGTTGGTGATCGAGGCATCGATGTTCGAGGGTGTGCTCATGGTTCGAGGTCGTCCTCTTCGTCGGTCGAGATTCCTGACAGGAACTCCGGGTCAGTGGTGATCAGTTCGTCCTCGGCGTCGGAGGCCAAGGCGTGGAAGGCCACCCGATTCGTGCCGGAGACCAGAAGCGCTTCGCCCGGCCCCGCGGCGAGCAAATAAGCGCGTTCCCCATCGGACAGGCGGAAGGCGTCGGCGATGGTGTCGATGGCCTGGGTGGACTGTCGCAACAGGACTTGCGTCGAGGCGTTCGAGACGATCGCCTTGCCCAGATCGGTGGCGAGGACGTCTCCGGCGTCCTGGGACACGAACGCCAGCGCGGCCCAGTACTTGCGCGCCGACTTCGCCAGCCGGTACAGGAACTTCGCCGCTTCGGGCTGGTGCATCAACAGCCACGCCTCGTCCACCACGACCAGGCGGCGGCGCCGGTGGTGCGGATCGAGCACCCGCCGCCACACCGCATCGAGCGCGATCAGGGTGCCGACCGACTTCAGCTCGTCGGGCAGGTCCCGCAACGAGATCGCCACCAGATGCCCATCCGGTGCGCGCGTGGTCGGGCCGTCGAACAGGCCGGAGAACGAGCCCGACACATACGGCGTGAGCCGCGCCGCGAGATCGGTTCCCGCTGGGTCGCCGGTGGCGGTGCTGTCGTCGTCGAGGGCGTCGGCGAGGTCGGCCAGCAGCGGGGCGGGCCGGGACCACGTGCGGCGGTCGGCGGTGATGCCGACCCGGGCGTAGGTGGCGGTGACCGCCCGGTCGAGCACCGCGGTTTCCTGCGGCGTCAACGGCTCGCCGAACATGACGGCGAGCAGCGTGTGGAGGAACAGCGACCGGCGGGTCAACGCGTCCGGGATCCGTTGCGCACCCGGGGGAAGGTCGAACGGGTTCAGCCGAACGTCGGGTGCGCCGAGGTGGAGATAGGTGCCGCCGACCGCCTCGGTCAGGCGCTGGTATTCGTCTTCGGGGTCGATGACGAACACCTGCACCCCGACCTCGCCCTCTGGCGTGGGCCGGTGCGGATCCGGGTAGAGCGAGCGCAGGGCTTCGAGTTTGGTGAAGTACGACTTGCCCGCGCCGCTTCTGGCCAGGGTGACGGAGTTGTAGTTGTCCTGCCCCCAGCGGTCCCACAACACCAACCCGTTGCTGGAGGCGTTGACTCCGTACAAACGGCCAGTCAACGGCGCGTGCGGCGACGGATCCGCCGCGGGCAAATCCGGCGACGTGAACGGGAAGCTCGCCGCGAGCGCGGGGGTGTCGAGGGTGCGGCGCATCCCCAGCAAATCGACCCCGAGAGGCAAGGTGGAGGTCCAGCCCTGCACTGACCGCCACGCCGCCGGTTGCGCGTCCAGCAGCAGCGAGGACGCCAGCGACCGCACCTCTTCGACCTCGGCATCAAGATCCTCCGCAGTCCGGGCGTGCACCGTGAGATACAGCCCGACGCGGAACAACTTCGACTCGCCACGCGCCAAGGCGAAGGCCATGTCCGCGGCGTCCGCGGCTGCGGCTTCGGTCTCTGGATCGTCCAACTTGCCGTCCCGTGCCGCGGAGCGGCGCGCGGACTCCAACCGTCCCTGCTGCTTGCGCAGCCGCTTCGCCGCGGTCGCCGGATTCAGCGGGTCGACGTGCAGCGCGACATCGAGTCGGCCCGGGTAAGACAGGAGCGGCTCGAGCCACCCGCCGCCGACCTCGGCCGGGTATCCGGTGATGGCCAACGTGGCGGTGTAGCCGTCGCCGACGCGCAACCACCGCGGCCCGACCTCGACCGCGTCCGGCCCCGCCACCGCGCCCGCCCCCGTCCCGGCGGAGCCGGACGAGGAAGTGCTGCCGAGGACGCGACGGGCGGCACGGCGCAGGAGTCCGCTGGTGTTCGGTGAGTTCATCGCTTCTAGACCTCCACGTCCTCGGTCGCGTCGGCGACGGTGTTGCCGTCCTGGTGAAGGAGGGCGGGGTGGGCGGTGACCACGCCCGAGGCGGTGCCCGCGCGAGTGGCCTGCGGTCCGCCGTTGGGGTCGGCGGCAGCACCGAGCACGGCATGGGTCTGGGCGCCGTCGAGCGGGGCGACCACGACTTCGCAGCCCCGCAGTGCACGGGCCGCTTCCTGGGCGCGTCGCGCGACGGTCTGCACGGCCGCGCTCGTGTCGTGGCCGTGCCGTCCGGTGGCGGGTTGCCGGAGGACGACGGTGACGTGGCGGCGCAACAGATCCCGGCTGGCCGACAGCTCGCGCAGGAACTCCACGTGCCCCAGGCAGGCTTGCTCCAGCGCGGGGTGCGGAAGTCCGCCAGCCTCGTCGGCGAGCACATCCAGATACGGCTCCAGGTCAAGCCGCTGGGCGCGCACCACGATCTGGACCGGACCCGACAGCGAGTGCAGCCAGCGGGAGAAGCCGCCGATGAGTGCGTTCTGTTCCCCGGCGGTGCGCAGCCCGAAGTTCACCGTGGAGCAGGCCGCGGCGTGCGCGGTGCCGTGCTGCGGACCGAGGTCGATCGCACCCTCGACCGAGATCGCTTCCGCGGGAAGCCGCAACGGCGCGGGCAGCGGCCCGGCCTTCGCCGCAACCCAGGCCGGGGCGTCGGGCACGGCGTCGCCGCGCACGCTGTCGGCGGGCACCAGCCGCTTCGGACTGCGCCGCTGCTTGAGCGCGGCCAGCAGCCACGCATCCAAGGTGAGCCCGTCCCGGCGCACGGTCACCACCGCGAACGCGAGCCCGGCGATCGGGATCGCCACCGCGGCGAACACGATCGGCGACACCACGCTGTGCGTGGACTGGTACAGCCCCCACAACAGCAGCCCGGTGACACCCAGGATCGCAGCCTGCCGCGCCGTCAACCCGAACACGATCTTGTCCGGCTTCTCCACATCGGCAGGCACCCGCGCCGACATCGGAACTTCCTCATCGCTGCGCATCAGCGACCCCCTTTCCTCGGGTTGCGTGGTTGTGGTTTCGCCGCTCCGGCACGCGGCGCGCCCGGCTGTTGCCGTGCCGCACCGGCGCCCCTGCCGTTGCCCGCGCGTGCGCCGCGGCCTGTCGCGCTCGGGGTAGAGGGCGCGGTACCGGGTGCTTGGAACGTGGGCGCGTGCACATGCGGCGAGGAACTCCGGCGAACCGCCGAGGCCGCGCCCGTGCTGCGAGGCATGGTCCGGTCGCGGGCTTGGCTCGCGGTCGCCGGGCGCGGCGCCCGTGACCCCGCCGACTTCGCTCCCGGTGCGGTGGTGCGGCGCCGGGAATCCGGCGAGCCCCAGCGGGTGGACTCGATCGGCGGAGCCACGCTCGCCGCGGACGGCGTGGTCGACATCGGTGCGGGCACGTACGCCCCGGACGCCGGAGTGAACCCGCCATCGCTGAGCGGCTGCTTGCGTCCCCGGCTCGCGGCGCGCGCGTCGCGGGCCATGCGTGCGGGCGCGGCCCACGCGCGGGCAGCCCGCTCCCGCGCTGCCCGCGCGGCACCGTGGGCCATCCGCTGCGCACCCGCACCGAACGCCGCACCACCGCGACGACGGGGCGCCGCACCACCGGGACGCGGGCCGGTCGGACCCCGACCCCGCGGCCGTGCCGACGCGCCACCGGAACCGCGGCGACCGCCCCGGCGGGCCGCGGCGGCACCGGCACCCTTACCGACGCCGAGCAGCCCGAGGCCCTTGGCCAGCAGCGCGTACTTCACGATCGAGGCGACCTGCGAGCGCCCGCCGAGGCCGACCTGTTGCATCACCCAGGAAGGGATCTTGATCAGGATGAACAACAGGACGACCGAGATGACGAGGTTCATCAGCCCGCCCGAGACACCGAGCAGCTGGCTGGATCCCGGGCCGGAGGTGCCTTGGACAAAGAACACCTTCACGAACACGATCAGCGTGATCGCCTGCAACACCTGGATCGCCAGCACCCCGAACAGCACGCGCCACCAGAGCTTGGCGATGCCCTCGGTGTACGGCGAGGAGTGACAGACCAAGGCGAGTGGCCCGGCGACCACGATGACGATGGTGATGGTCAGCCGCAGCACATACAGCGCGAGCAGCACCACGGCCAGCACCAGGACGACGAGGGCGACCAGGATCATGAAGATCCCGCCCCGTTCGAGTTGGCGGTGGATCTCGTCTTTCACCCCGGTGGTGATGCCGCCGGACGAGTCGCCGGCCAGGATCCCGGTGGCGATCCCGTTCACGAAGCTGATCGCGAGTCCGATCAGCGACAGGCTCGCGTTGACGGCGATGAAGCCGACCACGATCCGCGGCAGCGTCTCCTTCAACGTCACCCGGGTCTGCAACGTCTCGTGCGAGGCGACCACGATCCCGCCGACGACCACGAACAGGATGAACAGCGAGTTCGCCACCCACCGGGTGATGTCCCACAACTGCGAGATCTGCGGGTTGCCCGCCAGGTCCGGGGTGGTCATCGAAGTCCGGCCGACCAGGTCGAGCACCGGGTCCATCGCCGAGGTGACCAGGTTGGTGAACCACTTGTTGATCGCCTGCCCTGCCTTGCACACGATGTCGAGCCACCCGCAATCCGTGGATCCGGACTGCGGCTGCGGCCCCGGCTGCTGCGAGGGCGGTGGCGGCGCCACCGGGTGGTTCGGGTCGACCACGATCGGCGGCGGCTGCACCGAGGACGAGGGCGGCGCAGGCGGCGGGTTCCAGGACGGCAGCGGCTTACCGGGCGTGGGAGGTGGGGGCAGTTCGCTGGGCCAGCCCGGGTCGGGGTTGGGTGGCAGCGGGAGCGGAACCGACGGGTTCACCGTCGGCGGCACCGGCGTCGGCGCGGGCGGATGAGGCGGGAGCGGAATCTCGGGGCCGGGGGTGGCCACGGGCGGCAGCGGCAGCACGGGTGGCTGCGCGTGTGCCTGCCCGGCCGAGGCACCCAGCAGCGCCGCGACGAACGCGCACACCAGTCCCGCCAGGACCGCGACGCGCAACCGTGCAGCAACCCGCCGCGTCCCGAGCCGACGTGCAGTGGTGATGGAGGCGATAGGCGTCGACATGGGTCAGCCCACCAAGCCCTGAAGGATGTTGACGACGAGCGGCGCGAGCATCGCCAGGCCGTAGCCGATCAGCGCGTTGCGCAGACTCTTCTTCGCCCGCTCGACCTCGCCCGGATCCCCGTCCGCGGCCAGGTAGCGGACGCCACCGATGGTCAGGAAGAGGGTGGCCAACCCGACCAGCAGACCGATCAGGAAGTTGCGCAGGTTCGTGATGACCTGATCCAGCGAGCCAGGGGGCGCGGCGACGACGAGTGGGTCGGCCGCCGCGGGGGTGGCGGCAGCGAGGAGCACCGCGAGGACGGCGCCGAGGAGGGTGACGGTGTGTAGCGTGCGTGGGCGCGTGCCGCGCGGGTGGCGCGGTGATCGCAGAGACATCCAGGATCCCTCCCGAGGACACCGGTGGCGGGTGGGCGAGGTGGATGTGAGGGGAACCAGGGAGCCGGTCACCCGCGGTGCGGCCTGCTGTGCCCGGCGGATGCGGCGGTGGCGGGCACCTACCGCGGTGCGCGTCTGCCCGGTTCTCGACCTGATTCCCCTCACAACGCTCTAAAGCGGGGTTCAGGCCGACTTTTTGCAGACGGATTTCGACTTTTTTGGCGGGCGCTCCGCACCGAGCCAAGAAATGAGCGCGGACTCGGCCCTTTCCCGGGCGCGAAGCACGCGGAAATACGAGTCGCCCAGTTCTTCGGCAGCCTCGTACAGGTGCATTTCATCCAGCCGGGTGTCGGCGATCAGGGAGGCTTCGGCCTCGGTGAGCACGCCCTCGCGGACGGCTTCGGCGAGCACCAGCTCGGGGTGGCCCTGGTCGGGCTGGCGCGGCTCGAACGACTCCCAGCGGGGCACCGTGCGGGCGGCGTAGTCCCACTCCGCCGCGCGCAACTTCGCCCCGGCGCGCTGCGCCGCCCACACCAACCGTGGCCCCAGCGATCCCGCGTCCGGATCGATCTCCTTCAACCGACCGGTGAACCCCGCGAGCATCTCCGCGTCGATGTCCTCGACGTCGCCGGTGTAGCCAGTCGCCAGCTCCCCGGCCGCCTTGCGCAACCCGGGCATCGCGACGCCGACCGCGCCGAGCACCCACGCCGGATCCTCGGTCTGTGCGGCCAGCACCAACTGCCGCCACACCGCCTCCCGGGCGGCCTCGGTGGTCGCCCGGTCCAGCAGCACGTCGCGCAGTTCGACCAACGGCACGCGTCGCCGCGGCAGCCCGCGCCCGATCCGCGCGCAGTCGATGGCGAGGGGCGCCGGGCCGGTGCACAACAGACGGAATGCCGACTCCGCGGCGTCCAGCGCCGAGGCGGACTCCACCGACTCGGCGCTGGTGTCACGGTCGCGGTGGCGGACACGGGAGGGTTCGGGGCGGTGGGCACCCGGGTGCATGGACGGCATCGCAGGACTCCCTTGTGCGAGCCGATCCGCGGGAAAGAACCCGGCGGATCGGCGTGGTCGATGACGCCGTCCATGCCGCCGGAGACCGCTTGCGCTTTCCTTCCCTGTTGATCTTGAAAACCGGGGTGCAAGGAAACCGCAAGGGATCACCTCGACCGTTCAACACCGGTTGCCGATCGGACTCGCGTACCGTCTGAACTGCGGTGCAAGGAAATCGTAAGGGGTCGCCGAGCGGTCACTGATCTCGCCGGAAGTTCTCCGAAAAAATCTTGACCACCTGGTTGCTGACCCGCTTGCAGGCTGGTTGCCTGCGCAGGCACCGCAAGGAGCAGGCTGCGGCGAAGTGGGCCGCGGAAGGCCGGACTCGGGGGTGGTGAACGCCGCCGTGAGCGACCGCCCCGACGCGGCCCCGTGGCCACGTCGGAGGCGCTCGCGGTGAAGCCGGGTGATTGCTCCAGTGGCGCCGCGCGGACACGACGCATGGGTTCGCGGAGCCGCGCGCCGCGGCGGGTGTGAGCGGACACCGGAGTCGGTGCGCCGCCGCCCTGTCAGCCCCCGAAGTTCGCGGTGGCTCGACCGTAACGAGGGACGGGCGCGGGGTATCCCGCGCGGCGCGTCTCGCGGTCCGATGACGCTCACGCGCCGGACGCCGCGCACCGCAGGCGAGGCGCTCCGGACAGTCGCTCGTTCGGTCTCGACCCGTGCGCCCGGCGACGCCGGTCGGGCGCCCCATGCGCCGCCCCACCGTGAGCACCCCGGGCACCGAAAGCGAGAGCTTCGCGGGTGAATTCGCGACCGTGACCGACCCGGTCCCTCGGTGCACGCAGGCCGTCCGCGGCGCGCAGCGCGAAGACTCGACCGGGGTGTGCGCGCCCCACTGACCGCGCCTCCTGTCGGGCGTGGACGCAGATACTTCTGGCCGGTGCGTGCACGCCCGGTTGTGCTCGCCAGCGCGGTCGCGACGGTCGCTGCGACCCCCGGGGCAGGGCGTCGCGCCCACAGCGGCACGCCCGCCGAGCAGGGCGCGTCGGGTCGTCCGGAAAAAAAGTTCAAACTCGTCTGCAAAATCCGGCGCACAACCGCGCTTTAGAGCAGTGTCAGAGCCCGCAACCGCGAATTGCGAGGACACTCACGATGAGCGTTGTTCCTTTCTCGCTGGAATCCGCAACAGAAATCGAAGCGCACCCGCAGCCACGGCCGCGGAAAAGCGCAGCCGTGCCGCTGGGAATTTGGTTGTGCGCACCCGCGCTGGCCGACGAGCACGGCCTGCCGCCGCTGATCGAGGGGCTCACCCGCAGCCTCGTCACCCAGGCCGTGACCGCCTTCACCACGCGCGGGAACACGGTCGCGGTGACCGGTCCGGACGCCGCCCGGATCGCCGCGATCGCCGACACCGACGGCGACCGCCGAGTCCTCTGCGTCGACCCCGAGACCGTCACCATCGGTGGCCACCGCGACCGGGTCGGCGGCGGGGCGCGCACCCCGGAACCCGGCTCGGTGGACCTGCTGCTGGCCGCCGAGCTGCCCGCCCCGTGGATCGACACCGACGGCCAGCCCTACACCACCTGGGCGCGCTGGCTAGCGCCCGGCGGAGTGCTCGCGGTCGCCACCCGCAACCCCGCCGGGGCTGGTCGGTTCGCCGACCACACCGGGGCGGTGGTCACCGCCGCGACCAACGCCGGGCTGAGCTACCTCCAGCACATCATCGCCGTGCTCGCCCACGTCCAGGGCGACCGGCTTCTCGTCTCGAGTCCGCCGGCCTCGGTCACGCTGCCCGCCGACGCGGTGCACGCCGATGCCCACACGGACCTGCTCGTGTTCCACACCGACTTCGGAGGCGCCGCCTGATGAGTACCTACGAGCCGATTCCGCAGCAGGCGCTGACCCGCGGCAGCGACGCGTTGGTCGAGCTTCCGGTCACCGTGTGGCCGACCGCGCAGCAGGCGCCGCGCACCCAGCGCGGCACCCGGTACGTGTCCGAGGCAACTGCGCATCCGGCGAAGATGCTGCCCGCCATCGTCCGCCACGCCATCGACACCTTCACCGCACCCGGCGACGTCGTCCTCGACCCCATGTGCGGGGTCGGCACCACCCTGGTCGAAGCCGTCCACAAGGGGCGCGATGCCCTCGGCATCGAGTACGAGAGCCGGTGGGCCGAAGTCAGCGAAGCCAACCTCGCCCTCGCCGCCGACAACGGTGGAACCGGTCGTGGTGAGGTGCACGTCGGCGACGCCCGCCAGGTTCTCCCCGATCTCGCCGACCGCTACGCCGGGCGAGTCGGGTTGCTGGTGACCTCGCCGCCGTATGGGTCCAGCGTTCACGGCCAGGTGCATGCCCCCGGGCACCGTCCGGTGCGCAAGCACGACAACCGGTACAGCCGCGATCGCGCGAACCTCGCGCACCGCAGCCTGCCGATGTTGCTGCGCGGGTTCACCGACATCCTGCGCCGCGCCGTCCCACTGCTGCGGCCCGGCGGAGTCGTCGCCATCACCACCCGACCGTTTCGCATCGACGGCGAACTCATCGACTTCCCGTCACTCACCCTGGACGCCGCGATCAACGCAGGACTCGAACCCGTCCAACGCTGCGTCGGACTTCTCGCCGGGCTACGCGACGGCAAGCTCGTACCGCGCTCGTCGTTCTTCCAACTCGACTACGTACGCAAGCTCCGCGACCGCGGCGTGCCCGCCTGGGTCATAGCGCACGAGGACATCTTGGTTCTCAGGGTCGGCCAGAAGACCGGCACGAGTTCTGTCGTCGAAGCGGCCGACAGGGACCTAGGCAGGACAGTACCCGTCCTGCCGACGAGGCCGTGGTCGCCCGACAAACACCGCGAGCAGTCACGTCGGTAGGTGTCCCAACTCCGTCCCGCGTCCGCAGCGTGCCGAGATGACCGGCGCGCAGGGGACGCGGGACGCGGAGACGCGGACCGGCTCCGCGATGCAGGACACCGCCGTTGCCGCGTAAGAGCTTCCCCTGGCTGTGATGCCGGGCTTTCCCAACCTTCCACGAGGGATTGATGATGCGCGCGAAGGATGCGGAACCGCAGTCCATCGAGGACCACATTCTGTCCACTCGGTCGCCTGGCGCTCCGCAAACACGTCAGCAAACCAAGAGTCTCCCCACTGCGACGCTGCTCGAACCTGCCCAGAGCGGCACGCTCTACTTCGTCGTGACGACGATCGATAGTCGTGGGCGACTGGCAGACCGGTCGCCCTTACGTGTCCTCGGCTGGACGCCAGACTGCACGATCACCATCACGGCGCTGGGGCGCGCGGTCATCGTTGTTACACGATCAGCCGGGCCGGATGCCGTTACCCGCCAAGGACACCTTCGACTACCCGCGCCGATCCGCCATGTCTGCCGCCTCAACACCGGCGCACGTCTGCTCGTCGCGGCGTCACTGGATCGCGACCTCCTGGCTGTCTATCCAGGTTCGTCGGTTGAAGCCAGCTTGTTGGCCTACCACGAGACTCTGCGTCATCGGGATGCGCGATGAATGACGCGGAGATCAGTGCAGCCCGGCTTCTACTCGCTCGGCTCGGAGTAAAACCCGAAGACCTTCTTGCCACGCCCTCCGCCGCCCGTGAGGCAATGCCGCTGATTCGCGACTACGTCACTCGCGTCTCCGACGCCGTTCCCGCCGGAACTCGTCGCGTATACAGCACGTACTGGCGACGGGTAGTCCAGGTGTGGGGAGACCGACGCATCGACGAGCCCACGCCGCTGGAGATCAAGCAACTCGCCGAAGACGTCCGGCACCAGGTCGTGGTCCGCAAGAACTCACGAGGCGGGGCCCGACGCTCGGCTGGCCGAGATCAACCACGCCGCGGGCAGCACCGGCAACGATCCCGAACTCGATCTGCTCCTGCTGCGCCTGCACACTGAGACCGCGTGCCGCCGCGGCGGCGCCCTCGCGCTCCGACCGCAGGACCTTGACCGGGAGCAGTGTCTCGTCCAGCTGAGGGAGAAGGGCGAGACCGTGCGTTGGCAACCGGTCTCGCCCACGCTGATGCGCCACCTGATCAGCCACAACGAACAGCGAGGAGACGGAGATCCGTCAGCGCAACTTCTCCGCTACCGCAACGGCCAGCCGATCACCGCGAGGCGCTACGACCATCTGTGGCAACGCATCGGGAAACAGCTCCCGTGGGTTGCCACCCAGCAAGTCAGCACCCACTGGCTCCGGCACACCACCCTCACCTGGGTCGAGCGCAACTTCGGCTACGCCGTGGCCCGCGCCTACGCAGGGCACGACGGCAAGAGCGACGCCGGGACGACGTCGACCTACGTGCGGGCCGACTTAGCCGAAGTCGCCACTGCGCTCGCCGCGCTGACCGGTGAACCACACCCGCTCGCTCCGGCAGGCAACAGCAGCCGTTGATCTCGGGCCGACCGACGGCCCGGGATCATTTCGACCGCTGCCGTTGGGGGTAGGCGGTTTCCATCTAGATCAGTCACGGCGTGCGGGCCCGCTGCACCCGGCGGTCGCTCCGGGCGGGTGTTGGCCAGCGGCAGGGCGAATCTTGCTCGTCACTGCGCTCGCTCGCACGGTGCCTGGCGTGACCGGTGTTGCCCTGACGGGATGTCCGACCGTCCGGGTTCGATCAAACAGGACGGTGTTTGGCATGCCAGTGGCGCACGAGGATGCGGATGCGGTGCCACGGGGCGTGTTGCAGACGTCGGAGATCGTTCAGGACCTCCCGCGTGGTGAAAACACGTTCCGCGCCGGGCAGCAGGACTGTCCGTAGGGCGCCGGAAAACGAGCCGAGCGCGCTGTACTGGTCACGGAGTTTGCGGTAGCGGGCGTTCAGTTCGGCCACATCGACCGACGGGTGGTAGGTATCCCGCAGGGTGCGGTGGCGGTAGGTGATCCACGCTAGGAGGCTGCCCGCCTGGCCGAACCATTCGCTCGAAACCGACGCGTGGTCGTCGCGCGCAGAACCGGCTATGGCGTGTTCGAGGCTGCTTCTGAGGTCTGACCGGGTCCGGTACGGGCGGACCCCCGCCGCCTGGGTAGGAACCTCCAGCACGTCGAGCAACCTTTTCGCGACCGGTCGGGCGAACCAGGCGAGATCTGGCGTTCGGAGCATGTGTTCGAGAACCCGTCCCTCGGTTTCCGCGAGCACCTGCTTCGCTTCGCCGTCGGCGTGGCGTCGGTGCCAGGTAAGCCACAGGTATGCAGGGACGAGCCGGCCCTGGACCCACCAGGTTGCACCGATGCGTTCCAGCCGTTGGATGCGTTCCTCGGCGGTGGCCGGTCGGACGCGCCGCCAGTACTGCCTGAGATCGTTCCACCGCCCCAGCTCCCACAGAGTGGCGCTGGTCGCGGACCGGACCAGCGCGGGGGACGCCTTGGCGGGCGGTGTGGCGAGCATCTTTCGGACCTGCGTGAACACGCCGATCTCCAGGAACAGTTCGAGCGCGGCGACCTCGCGCAGGGAGTCATCGACCGTGATCACCGGCGGGGACGGGCGTCGTGCCTCGGCGTCGCCCAGCGGTGGAAAGCCCCACCCCCGGCCAAGGAGGTCGAGCACGAAAGACGTGGGGCCGCAGAGCAGGTCGACCTGGGCCCCGGCCCGGCGCAGTCCCGTGACCAGGGGCGGCAAGTCCTTGTCAGCGGTGACGAAGTGCGGCGCGTGCGTGCTGTGCAGCAGCCAGAGGACACGCATCCCGGCGAGGCCGTCCGCGGCGAGGCTATGGACCGCCACGTCCACGTCGAAAAAGTCACTGCCGCTGTACCCGAGTACTAGCAGCGCCGGGCGTGCGCGCAACCCGGTGATGAACCGGTTTGCGAGGTCAGGCGGGAAGCCCTTCTCGATGCGTTCCAGCGTAGCTCCGAGGACCCCACCGCGTGGTCCGGTGGACCCGTGGAAATGCAGGATTCGATCCATGCCTGGGGCGTGGCCGTGTGCCGCGATCGCCTTCTCAATGCACAGGTCGAAATTGGCGGTCAGGTTAATGCCGCCGCGGGCGACGTGGTGGGCGAGGAAGCGGTGCAAGCGGTTGGAGGCTGCGCGGGCGACGTCGGCAACGCTGTCGTCCACGGCCCGTCCACCGTGGGCCCTGGCCACGACGCCGAGCACCGTCTCCAGCCGAGGTGGCCTCGCGTCGGTGCCTGGCGGGTCGTCCGGGCACGGTGGTGTCACGTTCCACCCGATGTCGAGGTGGGCACTCAGCACCCTGTTCAGCGTGCCCGGTGGGAAGTAGGCGGTGAAGATCCGTTCCGTCAACTCCCAGCCGGTCGGAAGGGACGAAGGTCCCTCGACTGAGATCCCCGCGCCGCTGAGCACGGTGACGTCCTCCGGCGCGGTCGAGATCAGCCAGTTCAAGCCGTGATGATGGCTCATCTCGTCCGCTCGTTTCCGGTCAGTCGAAGCTCGCGGCGGAGCGACTTGGCGTGCGGTGTAACGATCCCGCCGGTGGCGAAGACCGACTGTGCCTCGCCGAACCGCTGTTCGGCTTCGCCGCGTGCTCCCCGCCTGAGGTCGAACAGGGCCTGCGTGGTCAACAGCTGCCCTCGTCGCAGCACGCACGTCGATGGCTCCAGTAACCCCCATGCCTCGTCGAGTGATCGCTGCGCTTGGTCCCACTCGATGGTGGTCTGGTTGAGTGCGAGGCGGGCGACGAAGACGTGGCGCGCGATCCGGAGTTCCTGGTGCTCGACCGCCGTGGACGCGGACAACACCCGTCGACGAGCCAGGGCCAGGGCGGCGCTGTCCGCTCCACGTGTTTCGAGGACCCTGGCGGTCCAGAACAGTGCCTCGACCCGTAGCGCGGGATCGTCCAGGTCGTGCACGACAGAACGGGCGTGGGCCAACAAGTTGGTCGCCTGACGCCAACGGCCAGCGTTCATCAGGCATACGACCATGTTCATCGTTGCCCGCGCCGACACATCGACCGCACCCATTGTGGTGGCGTGGGCGCGCAGCCGCCCGAAGACGGACAGGGCATCGGCGGAGTTGCCCGTGTCCCGAAGAGCGATACCCATCGCGTTCAGGAAGCGCGCCGCCGTCCAGTGGTCGGCGGACAGACCGGCCGGTGCGCAGGCGGCCAGGCGTACGCGGGCCTGTTCGGCGAGGGATCGGGACAGCAGGTGCTCAGCGTCTGCCACTGCTGACGCAACACTCTGCGAAGACGGTGAAGACTTGACGACCGCGGAGGCGAACAATCCTGATGTCAGCCCAAGGAACGCACGGCGGCCGTGAGCCCGGGCGGCGGTCACAGCAGGTCAACCCAGCCAAGTTCACCGATCCGTGCGACCAATCTCTTCAAGTCCGCGCAGTGGTCGCGGTCGGTTATGAGGACGGCGTCGCCGGTGTCAACCACGACGAGGTCATCGAGCCCAAAGATTGCGTAACGCCTCCCGCCGACGGCCGGGTCGGCGTACAGCACTGCGCCCTCCGCGTCGACCGCCACCAGGTTCCGGTTCCGCCGGGCAGCGGCCGAGGACCGGTCGGTCCACGCGTTCCACGTACCGATGTCCGCCCAGTCGAATGTGCCGGGAACGACCACGACCGAGCCTGCGGCGGCGGCTGGCTCCAGCAGGGCGTAGTCGATCGCGACGCGCGGGACGCGGGACCAGGCACCAGGATCGACGTGGTCGGGCTCCATCGTCGCAGTCTGAACGCCGGAGAGCACCGCCGACGCGTGGGTCTCCATGTGTTGAAGGAACGACTTCGCTGACCAGGCCATGATCGCACTGTTCCAGAGGTAGCCGCCGACTTGGAGATAGCGCTCGGCGGTGGCGCGATCGGGCTTCTCCTTGAAGGAGGCGACCCGTTGCGGGCCGTGAGACGAGCCGAGAGCCAAGATGTAGCCGTATGCGGTGTCGGGGTGCGTCGGAGATATCCCAACGCAGGCAATGTCCCCGCCGAGGGCGATCTCCAGCATGGTCGACATCGTCGCGGCCCACTGGTTGCGGTCCGTCTCGATCACGTGGTCGGCCGGTGTGCTGATGATCAGCGCTTCGGGCTCCGAACGCGCGATCACCGTCGTGGCGAGGCAGAGCGCGGGCGCGGTGTCCCTGGCCGAGGGCTCGATGATTGTTGAGCCGATGCCCAGTTGCTCGGCGATGGCCCGCGTGTGAGCTTCGTGGCTGGCCCCGGTGACGACGTGCACGCGGTCCGGCGTGGTGAGCAGCAAAGCTCGGCGTAGCGCCGATTCCAAGAGGGATTCACCGCTTCCCAGGTCCAGGAGGAACTTGGGCCTGTCCTGCCTGCTGGCTGGCCACAGGCGGGTGCCACTGCCGCCCGCGAGGACGACGACGTGTGCATTGGTCGTGGTCATGGCACCTCAATCTTCGGGGAATGGATCACTGGTCGGCATGGACGATTGCGACTGCCGGGAGCGGACCGCGTAGAAGCGCACACAGGCGCTCGAAGGTCGCGCGGACGTCGAGTTCGTTGAGGTCCCAATTGTCGATGTGCTTGACCCCGCAAGCGGTCAGAAGGGCGGGAAGGTCGGCTCGCGGCACGGGTTGACCTCCGGTCTGGGCCTGCCGGGCGTTCGCGAGCACGACGGTCAGCACGGGAAGGCCGCCGTTCACCAGTTCCAGCACCGACTGCAACCCGCTGTGCAGCACGGCGTAGTCCCCGATCACGCCGACGGCGCGCAGACCCGTACGCGCGGCGCCTGCTGCCACCGCTACCGCGGACCCAAGACATAGAGCCACCTCCGCGCCCTCGTACGGTGGGTAGCACAGGCGCACAGACGATCCGACATCGGTTGCGACGAAAGCGCCTACCCTGCGAAGCCTGGCCACGGCGTCGAAGAGTGCCGCGTACGTCCCGGGGTCCGCTGGCGCGGATGTCTTCGGTTGCGCCGTCTGCCACGTGCCGGGCTGCGGAGAGGTCAGCGCACGGACGAGCGATTCTGGTGAGATGGAGCCCTCGGGTGGCAGATGGCTCGAACAGCGCCCGATGATCTCGGCCTTGCCCTGGGTGCGCTCGGCGAGGAATCTCTCGACCTGGGGACTGGACTCCTCGACCACCAAGGCCCGACCGTGGGCGAGCGCGAAGTCGACGACCGCCTCCGGTATCGGCCAGCACGCGCGCAGCGTCATCGCGCAACGGACACTGTCCGGCAAGCAATCCGCGACGGCCCCCACGGCGACGACGGCGATGGAGCCGTCACAGGCACAGCGCGTCTCGGTAGCCAACTTCGTTGAGGCTCGCGTGAATGTCGGCAGCGTGACCAGGCGTTGCCATTGCACCCGCCCCAGCTTGGTGAGCCGGTGCGCCACGGCGCCACGGTCGTGGGTCCGATGCTGCGGCGCTTGTCGGCTCGTGCCCCCGAGGCGAGCGGGTGGGACGTCGTCCCCACAGCTCGTGTGCAACCGGGGTGTCACGCGGACTAACACCGGAGTCCTCGATCCCTCGGAGAGAGTCACCGCCATCCGTACCGTGGCCGCGCAATCGCCAGCGCAGGTGGGCTCCAGGACAGGCACGCGAGCGGCAGCGGCGAGCTCGCGGCTGTCCAGGACGCAGGTCGAGTTCGCCGCGTCTGGGTCGTCGCCGACGACGATCACCAGTGCGGCACCGATCGTGTGCACCCCGGCGTTGGCGAGGGTGTCGAGCGCGAAGCCCAGCCCGTTGTGCTTCATGATCACGCAGCTCCGCGCGCCCGCGAAGGAGGCCCCGACCGCGCTCTCCACGGCCACCTTCTCGTTGAGCGCCCAAATGAAGTCCGGGACGTCGCGGTGAATGTGGTCTATCAGGTGGGTGATCGGCTTGCCGGTCACGCCGCTGATCACCGGGAACGTCTCCGCGAGCGCGACGGCCAGGTCCTGGCAGGTCTCCCGCACGCCCACCCCGGTTGCCGCGGTCATCGCTGGCCTCCCGACTCGACGCTTACGATGCCTGGAGCATTCGCCTGCTTCCAGAACTCCTCGAACTGGCGTTGCCAGTACGCATACCACCGGCCACCGGTCTTCCGGGTGATCTCAATGTGCATCCGGTTTTCGGTGGAGACGTTGTGACAACCGTGGAACTCCACGATGATCACGCCCGCCTGGGTCGGGACGTCGATACCAACCAGGCTGAACCCAGGGTTGTACGAGGCCAAACGCCATTCCACGGTGCCCGAGGTGTCCCACGCCGCCAAAGCGGCGAGCCTGCGGATCGTGCTCCTCAACGCGGGCTCGAACTCCTCGGCCGGGAACTCAACCGAATCGTCGAGTTGGCGGCCCGCCAGGACCACGGCGCCCGCCTCATCTGGATTCAGTACAATGACCCGCAGCCGACCATCATTGTGCCGCAGCACGGTTCTCCGGATCGCCTCGCTGTTCGACGCGGACAGTACGTTGGCCGCGGACGGCGCGAGCACCCACACTTGCTTGGCCTTCATGAGCCGGGAGGCGAAGGACACCGAGTGGAAGCGAGACCGGTCGAACAGCCAATCGTCGGCAGCGACCTTGATCGTGTCCTCAGGCAGCGTGACTCGGTAGACGAGCACGCCGACGCCTGCCAACACAGCCGCCCAGCGGACGTTGTCGCTCACCACGTCGTTCACTAGCGACAACGCCGCAAGCACCGCCGCGACCACCGCAATCGCGTACGCCTCAACGTACCTGCGTGTCCGCAGGTTTCGCAGGGCCTCAACCACCCGTTTCCGCATCTGGCACTTCCCTTCGGGTAGCGGACTGAGTGGCCTCATCGTCGGGGTAGGCCGAGCCCATCCATGCCACTTCGGGAGGTACTTCGCGAAAGTGCGACATCACGCAACCGCGTGTACGTCGGGCAACGTGTTCGGCACCGCCGTGCTGCCCGACCTTGATGGGCGCGACGTCACCTGCCGGGCCGCGGATACACCAGCAAGCCGGTCGCCGTCGACGGGACTTGCCCGGGACCGCGCCACGGCCCGGCCAGCCCCGGGACTTCAGGCAGTTCGGCCAGATCTGGAAGTAGGCCGACGGCCGAGCGGATCCGGCTCTGCATGCGGTAGCTGAGATTAGCGAAGCTGCCGATGTGCTCGCTGACGTGAGTGAACCGCGCGAAGTGGGCCTTGCCGGCCTCTTGGTCGCGTTCCCGGATAGCCCACGCCATGCCAAGGTCCGCCGCGGCGAGCAGCCGGTTGGCCGAGGGGTGGACGGCCGCGACAGCGAAGAACTCGTCCTGCGCGCGCAGGAGGGAGCGGTCATGCGCGCGTCCGACTGGCAGCGGCGACAGCGTGTGCTTTGAGGTACTGAAACCGAACTCGACTTCGAATCTCCGCCGAGCCAGGGTGAACTCGACCTCAATCACACCGGCGAGCCCGTCAGCCACTCTTGCCATCCGGTCGAGGACGACCATCGCCGTCTCACGCCGACGCCCGAGCAGGGTCTCCGTCAACGCGATCTGGCCAAGGACGTCATGGAGCGCGATCATCGCCGCGCGGCGATGATGTCCGAACTCGCCGGTCACGGCTACCTGGGCCGCGCTGCGATACAACTCGTTTGCGCTATCCAACCAGCCGAAGATCTGGCAAATGTGCGCTTGGCCAGCCCGTGCCCGCAGCACCGCAAGGTCACGTTCGCCTGGGGACCTCAACGCAGCGGCCTCGGCCTCCCAGGCACGTGCGTAACGCAATGCAACAATGTTCTCGGCGTCGCGGGTGATCGCATAGGCGATCTCCAGCAAGGCCAACCGAACCAGCGGTCCGGCCACGTGAATATCCGGGATCGCACGGTCAGCTTGCAGCAGCAGGAACTCGTAGAGGTTGGCCCGGCCCGCGGCATACGCCTCGGTCAACTGACGTAAGGCGTCGTGCGGGTCGTTGGTCAGCGTCAGCCCGGTGCCTGCGATCGGCCGGGACGGCCGTAACGGTGGCTGCCCTGCCATGGTGAGCAGCCTGGACGGCACGCGCCAGGAGTCCCGGTACCGCTTGTCTTTGTCTCGTGGCAGGCTCGCAGATCGTATCTGCGGCGCCTCGTGCGGCAGGGTTCGGACGGCGAACGCGTCCACGGCCGCAGCGTCCCGCTCGGGTTCGATGGCGCCGACGGCCTCCGCCCGCAGGGCGAGCAGGTTTGTCGCCCTCAGTGGATCACCGGCGGTGTTGGCAAACAGGGGACGCTTCACCGTCAGGATGAGTGCAATGGAAGCGTCGACCGCATCGAGACGTCGTTCCACCGTCCGCCGAGTGACTCCGGCCTCCTCAGCGATCCGGGTGACGGACACGGGATCGGAGGTGAGCCCGGTGGCGTCCCACCACAGCCACAGGTCCTCCGAGGCCAAGCCACCCGACAGCCGGAACCGGACCAGATGCCTGGCCAGGGTCGCCCGCAGGTGTGCGGGGTCGACCCCAGGCGCCAGTCGCTCGATCACCTCGGGCGGTGGTGTGGTCGACGGCAGAATCCGACGCCCCTGAACCGTTCTCGGCGTCCGCATATCGTCCCGCAGATAGAAACGAAGAGCCTTCACGTCGTCGGCCGATATGGATCGGCTCGATTCCACATCGTTCTCGATAGCCACGCTGCCTCCGTCCCGGTAATGCCTCATCGACGCGGTTACGGACTGCTAGTCGATACCGTGGGACGACCGTTACAACCGAGTCATCCAGGTCCAACGCGAACCTCGTTCACGGGCATAGCGCCTGAAACACGTTGCCCCTCAACAGATTGCCGATTCGACCACTCGCACGCCCAGCAGAGCCTCGTTGACGCCTGGCCCTCACCGCGAGGGAAATCAACTGACCGGTTGGCCGTGTGGTTCGTGTTCCGGCGGGATGGTTCGCGCTGGGCCAGCCAAGGAGCTTGAAGATCGTCATACCAACGACGTTTCCGCTCCATTGTGGACTGCAGTTTACGAACCTGGTGGCCGTGGCGAATACGACGGACTTCAGTGCCCAGCTCCGACGGCAACTTGGGCGCGAGGCTGCTACCTGTCTTTGGGTTTGCCGTGCACCGGCACCGTGTTCGGACTGGGCGAGAGCGGCCTTCCTGACACGGAGGTGCTTGACGGGCCGGTCGACGTAGAAGTGTCCTGGAATCGCAAGAAGCCGCTTGATGCGTTGCTCGGCTCTGTGGGCGGCGACGATGGTCCAGATAGTGGTCGGTGCGATCGCAGCCGTGTCCGTGTTTGAGGGTGCGCGATGCGGCCGATGACCCATTGGGCGGCAGGGGTTGGCCGTGGCGCCTGGCCAGATGGTGTTGCCGAGCACGATGCCGTCGTCGTTGTCGATGACCTGGGCCTTGTGGCGAACTCGATGAGCTTGCCGAGACGGTCCCTGCAATCGGACGGGCGTCGGGGCGTGTCCAGCAGCGGGTGCGAACGTTGACCCTGTGGGTAAGCTGCGGCGCCCCTTTCGGGATGGAGAGCTACGCGGCAAGGGGGTGTGGTTCTCCCGTGAGAGCCGCGAGCGCAGCAGCAACTTCGTCTATGTTGGCGCGGACGTAGGTTGTGGTGGTTCCGGCGTCGTTGCCGTGGTCGCTGTGTCCGGCATAAGCGCGGGCCACGGCGTACCCGAAGTTCCGCTCGACCCAGGTCAAGGTGGTGTGGCGCAGCCAGTGGGTGGAGATTTGCTGGGTCGCCACCCAGGGCAAGTGCTTGCCCAGCCGAGTCCAGAGGTGGTCATAGCGGCGGGTAGTGATGGGGCGCCCGTCGGCGTAACGAAGCAGCTGTCCATCGCGGGGAGCCCCTCGCTCATCGGCATGGTGCTGCAGGTGCGCCATCAACGTAGGCGAGACCGGTTGCCAACGCATGGTTTCGCCCTTCTCTCGCAGCCGGACGAGGCACTGGTCCGGATCGAGGTCTTGCGGCCGGAGTGCCAGGGCACCGCCGCGGCGGCACGCGGTCTCGGTGTGCAGCCGCAGGATGAGGGTGTCGAGGGCCGGGTCGTTGCCGGTGGTGGCCGCGGTGTGGTTGATCTCGGCCAGCCGATCGCCCGCAACCGCGCGGCGGGTCGACGGGAGTCGCGCGGGTTTGGCGACCTTGCGGGCCGGGTTGTCGGCGGGGGCGATGAGCTCGTCGTCTTCGGCGTGCTTGTACAGGCAGCGCAGGGCGGCGATCAGGTGCTCGCCCGCGCTGCGCCCGCCGCGGGCATTGCGGCGGGTAACGACCGTAGCCCTGACCTGCTCGACCAGGTGTTTGACTTCCGAGGGGGTCGGCTCGTTCAGACGGCGGTGACCCCAGTGCTCGCAGATCCGGTTCCAGTACGAGGTGTAGACCCGGCGGGTGCCCTCAGAGACCGCCTCGGATACGACGGGGATGTAGTCGGCAAACGTCGGCAGCGGCGGCCCGGTGACCGGCTCGGCAAGCAGCTCTTCGGCGCTGACCCCCATCCGGGCCAGCAGCAGCCGGGCGGCGTCGAGATCGGCAGCCCGGTCCGAAGACACAGCATGCTGCTGCTGATGGCGGGCGGTCATGTGAGATCACCGCCTAGCAGCCTCGCGTGCCGGTCGGCGAGCAACAGGTCGAGCACCGTCGGCGGGTGCACAAGCAGCACGTTGCGCTCGGGGTGGGCGGCGAGCAGCACGCGATCGCCCGAGGCGAGACCGCAGCAGTGTCGTACCGGCGCAGGAAGGCGGAGGTGTCCCTGGCTGGTCATGCCGAACACGCCGCAGGGGTCGGTGCTGATGATCAGCGTTCCGTGGGTGACGCTGATGGCCAGCGGCGTCCCGGCTACCCAGCCCAGCGCGGCGAACACCGTCCGGTCGGCGACCCGTCCGCGGCAGTCGACAGCCGCCATCCCGTACACCGCAGTCTCGGTGCGGGCCGTGGGGACGGTGGGTAACGGCAGCGGCCGGTTCGACGCGGCCGTTGGGGAACGCCCGTCGCGGGCCAGCGAAGCGGGGAAGGCGACCGGGTCAATCACCGCGCCGGTCATGCCGACCACCGCCGCCATAGGCGTCGCGGGGTCCGGCAGAACGCCGGTTCAGGGTGTTGGAGTGCGTTCAAGCACGGGTACGTTGGATGTAGCAGAGATGCCACGAAAGTGTGTCCGAGGGGGGACTTGAACCCCCACGCCCGTTAAGGGCACTAGCACCTCAAGCTAGCGCGTCTGCCATTCCGCCACTCGGACTTGCTGGGAACACACTATACGTCCTCCGTAAGGCGTCATCACCGGGGGTGTGGTCCGGACTGTCCGGCGGGCATGGCAAGATCATTTGGCTGACCAGTCGGGGTGTGGTTCGTTCGGCGCGCAGCGTGCCGAGGTCTTGATCGATGCCGTCGGGCTGGGCATGCGCGATCGTGGGCGTGGGATCGTCCGGGCTTCTCGGGCTCGCAGTGGTAGGAATGCGAGGTGACCGAACCGAACCGCATCGACACCGCCGCTGACGAGGCCGTCACGCTGACCAGCGAGCTCATCCGCATCGACACCACCAACACCGGGGATCCGGAGACGCTCGTGGGGGAGCGGGAGGCGGCGGAGTACGTCGCCGAGAAGCTCACCGAGGTGGGCTACGAGATCACCTACGTCGAATCGGGCGGCAAGAACCGGCACAACGTGGTCGCGCGGCTGGCGGGTGCTGATCCGTCGCGGGGGGCGCTGCTCATCCACGGGCACCTCGACGTCGTGCCGGCGGACGCCTCCGAGTGGTCGGTGCATCCGTTTTCCGGGGCGGTGCAGGACGGGTACGTGTGGGGGCGCGGCGCGGTCGACATGAAGGACATGGTCGGCATGACGCTGGCGATCGCGCGCCACTACAAGCGCGAGGGCATCGTGCCGCCGCGCGATCTGATCTTCGCGTTCGTCGCCGACGAGGAGGCAGGCGGGAAGTTCGGTGCGCAGTGGCTGGTGGAGCACCGGCCCGACCTCTTCGAGGGTGCCACGGAGGCGATCAGCGAGGTCGGCGGGTTTTCCATCACCCTCAAGGATGACGTCCGCGCCTACCTGGTGGAGACGGCGGAAAAGGGCATCCGCTGGATGAAGCTGCGCGTCCGGGGCACCGCGGGCCACGGCTCGATGATCCACCGCGACAACGCGGTGACGAAGCTTTCCGAGGCGGTCGCGAGACTCGGGAACCACCGGTTCCCGTTGGTGCTGAGCGATTCCGTGCGCGAGTTCCTCGCCGGGGTCACCGAGATCACCGGGTGGGACTTCCCCGAGGACGACCTCGACGGGGCGGTGGCGAAGCTCGGCAACATCTCCCGCATGATCGGCGCGACGCTGTGCGACACGGCGAACCCGACCATGCTCACCGCGGGTTACAAGTCGAACGTGATCCCGTCGGTCGCCGAGGCGGCCGTCGACTGCCGGATCCTGCCGGGACGCCTGGAGGCGTTCAACAAGGAGCTCGACGAGATCCTCGGGCCGGACATCGAGAAGGAGTGGATGGAGCTTCCGCCGGTCGAGACCACCTTCGACGGTGCGCTGGTCGACGCGATGTCGGCGGCGGTGCTGGCGGAGGACCCCGGCGCGCGCACGCTGCCGTACATGCTTTCCGGTGGCACGGACGCGAAGTCGTTCCAGACGCTCGGGATCCGCAACTTCGGGTTCGCGCCCCTGAAGCTGCCCGCCGACCTGGACTTCTCCGCGCTGTTCCACGGCGTCGACGAGCGGGTGCCCGTCGACGCGCTGCGGTTCGGCACGCGTGTGCTCGACAGGTTCCTGCGCTCGTCCTGATGGCACAGGTACGTCTCGCGGACGGCACGGCGCTGTGCGTGTCCGAGACGGGTGATCCCGGCGCGCCGGTGACCGTGCTGTTCGCGCACGGCTACGCGCTCGATCTCCGCAGCTGGCAGGCGATCGTGCCGGATCTGGTCTCCGCCGTCGAACGCCCGGTCCGGGTGCTCAGCTACGACCACCGCGGCCACGGGCGCTCGGACCAGGCGACGAGGTCGTCGGCGACGATGAACCAGCTCGCCGACGACCTCGCGGAACTCGTCGAGAAGCTGGTGCCGAGCGGCAAGGTCGTCCTGGTCGGCCACGACATGGGCGGGCTCGCGGTGATGTCCCTCACGCAGCGTCACCCTCGCCTGTTCGCCGAGCGGGTCGGCGGCCTGGTACTGCTGGGCACCTCGGCCGGCGGGCTCACCGCCGAGGCGTCCGCGTCGTGGCCGCAAGCCCTCGGCTGGCTGGTCCGCGACCTCGAGGCGGTGCTCGGGTCCAAGATCATCGGGCTGGTGCGCGATCACACCAGCAAAGCCGTCAGCGCGGGCCTGCGGTGGTGGCTGTTCGGCGACGACCCCGACCCGGCCGCCGTCGAGCTGACCGTCCAGATGATCAGGGGGAACTGGCCGCGCACGGTGTCCCTGTTCCGGCCCGCGCTCGACGCCTTCGCGCGGGAGGCCGCGCTGACCGTGGCCGCGGACATCCCGGTCACGGCGATCGTGGGGGAGCGGGACCGGCTGATCCCCGCGGCGGACGTGGCGCTGCTCGTCCGGCGGGTGCGCCGCGGCACCGCCGTGGTGCTGCCGGGGCTCGGGCACGTGCTGCCGCTCGAAGCGCCCGCGCAGATCCTCCCCAGGATCGTCGGGGTGGTGCACTCGGTGCAGCGCGAACTAGACGATGACGCCGGGTAGTCCCGCGAGCGCCGCGGTCCGCTTGCGGCGCAGCCACACCCGCCTCGTGCCGTCCGAGTACAGCCGGACGGTCGAGAGCTCCCATCCCGCGAACTCGGCGTGAATCGCCAGCTGCGTCGCCGCTGCGCGCCGGGAGACACCGGGCGGCAACTGCAGCCGGCGGTACTCCCAGTCCCCTTCGACCACCGCCTCGTCCACGGTCACGGTGTGATCACCTGAATCCCTTCTCCGGCGGCGGAGCCGACGACCACGCGGGAGGTCGTTTCGTCCACGGCCACCGAGTTCGGCTGGCGAACGGTCGGGAAGCGGTACTTCTCCACCGGCTCGCCACCACGGACGTCGTAGCCGACCACCTGGTTGAGGCCGGTGAGCGTCACCCAGGCGAGTGCCTTCTTGGCGTCGTAGGCGATGCCGTACGCGCCGCCGGGCACCGGGTACCGCTGCCGCATCAGCAGCGGGTCGGTCGAGAACGCGATGAGCGCGCCCGCCTTCACGTCGGTCACGAGCACGCGGCCGAACGAATCGGCGACGGCGTTCGCCACGCCCTCGCCAGCACGGAGACCTTCGCCGACCTTGCCGCCCTGGACGTCGACCGAGAACAGGGCGGTGCGGAGGCGGTCGAGCACCACGGTCTTGTCACCCGTGGTCAGCACGTCGTCGGCGCTGTAGAGGCTGCCACCGATGGTCCTGGCCACCTTGCCGCCCGCGAGAACGGCGATCTCCTTGCGGTCCCGCACCGAAACGAGCGTCTGATCGCCGACGGCGGTGGCCGCGCTCGGCGTGCCCGGCACGGCCAGTTCGGTGACCGTGCCCGCGGGGAGCGCGATCTCGGCGACCTGCCCACTGCCGGGCACACTGGCGAGCAGCCTGCCCGCCGAGGACGTGATCCGCTCCGCGGGGCCGGGCAGTGGGACGGACTTCGGCGGTGCGGTGAGCGCGCCGAGATCGTAGAGCCGCACCGAGGGCGGGGTCTGCAGGCCGACGGCGAGCGTGGTGCCGGTGGTGGCGACCGCCGTCACGTTCCCCGGCGCCGCGAACACCGTGCCCGCGGGCTTCGCGGTCACCGCGGGCGCCGTCGCGGGGACGGCCGCGACCGGGTTCTGCACGATCTGCAGGTCGTCCTTCTGACTCGCGCCGGAAGAGCAGGCCGTCACGGCCAGCGCGCAGGCAAGCGGGATCGCTACCAGCCGCGCGGTGGCGAGCCTACGCACAGTGAAGCCTCCAGGTCGTCGTGCCGTGACTCCAGCATCCCTCACGGACGCCGTGTCGTCACGTGCGTGTCATCCGGTAGTCATCTCGGCCACCGCTCCGGGTAGCCGAATTCGATGGCGCTGACGTCGTCGAGCGCCGATTTGATGGCGGGCGGGAGCGTGATCTCGTCGGCCGCGAGCGAGCCGGTGAGCTGCCCGGTGTCCCGTGCTCCCACGACGGGTGCGACCACGCCCGGCCGGTCGCGGACCCAGGCGAGCGCCACGCAGAGCGGTGACGTGCCGAGCCCGTCGGCAGCCGTCATGACCGCCTGGACGATCCTCGCCGCCCGCTCGGTGCGGTGCTGCTCGACGTAGCCGGCGTAGGTGGCCGACGCGCCGCGGGAGTCGGCGGGGGTGCCGTTGCGGTACTTGCCGGTGAGCACCCCGCGGCCGAGCGGGGCCCAGGGGAGCAACCCGACGCCGTGGTGCTCGGCCGACGGGACGACTTCGCGCTCGACCCCGCGCTGCACCAGCGAGTACTCCATCTGGCACGAAATCACCGAAGAACGGCCAGCGACCGTCGCGAGCTGCCAGCCCGAGTAGTTCGAAGCGCCGACGTATCGGACCTTGCCGCTGGTCACGGCGAACTCGAGCGCGGAGAGGGTCTCTTCGAGCGGGACCGACGGGTCCCACGCGTGCAACTGCCACAGGTCGATGTGGTCGACCCCGAGCCGGCGCAGCGAACCGTCCAAAGCGGACAGCAGGGCGCCACGGGACGCGCCGCCGCCGAACGGGCCGTCGGTGCGCCGCGCGACGGCCTTGGTGGCGAGCACGATGTCCTCGCGCGGCACCAGGTCGCCGAGCAGTGAGCCGAGCACGCGCTCGCTCTCACCCTCGCCGTAGATGTCAGCGGTGTCGACCAGCGTGCCACCCGCGTCGACGAAGGCGACGAGCTGGCTCGCGGCTTCCTCGCCGTCGGTGTCGCTGCCCCAGCTCATGGTGCCGAGGGCCATCCTGGACACGCGGAGTCCCGACCGGCCGAGCTGTCGCTTCTCCATGACGCGCGAGCCTAGCCGCAGCCCCTTCGCGCGCGTGACGAAGGCGAGTCATGTCGCGCGCCGGCACCCCGTTAGTGTCTGCGCCGAACACGCTTCGCAGTGCTTTGCACCCCCAACCGACGGAAGGATCGCGGAACGGATGAAGGTCTTCGGCATGGCGGAGGTCGGCTGAAATGGGCTGGTTCGAAGCACTCGTCCTCGGTCTCGTCCAGGGGCTGACCGAGTTCCTCCCGATCTCCTCGAGCGCGCACCTGCGGATCACCGCGGCGCTCGCCGGATGGGACGACCCCGGCGCCGCGTTCACGGCGGTCACCCAGATCGGCACCGAGCTCGCCGTGATCCTGTACTTCGCGCAGAAGATCGGCCGCGTCATCGTGGCGTGGTTCTTCTCGCTCTACAAGAAGGACTGGCGCGGGCACCCCGACGCGCGGCTCGGCTGGCTGATCATCGTCGGCTCGCTGCCGATCGTGGTGATCGGCCTGCTCTTCCAGGACAACATCGACCACGCGTTCCGGGATCTGCGGATCACCGCGACCATGCTGATCGTGTTCGGCGTGATCCTGCTGATCGCCGACCGCGTCGGCCGGAACTACCGCGATCTCGACCACCTCACGGTCTCGCACGGCCTGATCTTCGGGTTCGCGCAGGCGCTCGCCGTGATCCCCGGTGTCTCCCGTTCCGGCGGCACGACCAGCGCCGGGCTTTTCATGGGCTACAAGCGCTCCGAGGCCGCCGAGTACTCGTTCCTGCTCGCCGTGCCCGCGGTGTTCGGCTCCGGCCTGTACAAGCTGACGGACATCGGCAAGAACGGTGAGACGGCGCAGTGGGGTCCGACGATCCTGGCGACGCTGATCGCGTTCGCGGTCGGCTACGCCGTGATCGCCTGGCTGATGGCCTACATCAAGAAGGGCAGCTTCGTGCCGTTCGTGGTGTACCGGATCGCGCTCGGCGCCCTGCTGTTCGTGCTGATCTTCACCCACGTGCTGGACCCGAACGCGGGGCCGACCGGAACCTGATCGAAACGACGTAGGGTGATCCTCATGGGAGTACCTCGATGAGCACGGTCATCCTGCTGCGCCACGGCCGGTCCACCGCGAACGGCTCCGGCGTGCTGGCAGGCAGGACACCGAAGGTCGGCCTCGACGAGACGGGGCGCGCACAGGCGGAGGCGCTGGTCGAGCGGCTGGCCGGGATCCCAGTCGCCGAGGTCGTCGTGTCCCCGCTGCTGCGGTGCAAGCAGACCGTCGCGCCGTTGGTGGCCGCGCGCGGCCTCGCCAAGCACATCGAGCCGAGACTGTCCGAAGTGGACTACGGCGAGTGGACGAACCGCGAGCTGAAGTCGCTGGTCAAGGAGCCGCTGTGGCGGGTCGTGCAGGCGCACCCGTCGGCGGCGGTGTTCCCCGGCGGTGAGGGGCTCGCCGCGATGCAGGCGCGGGCGGTCGCGGCCGTCCGCGAGCACGACGCGCGGGTCACCGCGGCGCACGGCGACCACGCGGTGTGGGTGCTGTGCAGCCACGGTGACGTGCTGAAGGCGATCATCGCGGACGCGCTCGGGCAGCACCTCGACTCGTTCCAGCGCATCGTGGTGGACCCGGCCGCGGTCTCGGTCGTGCGGTACACCGAGACCAGGCCGTTCGTGCTCAGGGTGAACGACCACGGCGGCGATCTCGCGGGGATCGTGCCGCCGAAACCGCGCAGCGGCAAGAAGAAGGCGAGCTCCGACGCCGAGGTCGGTGGCACGACGGGCCTCCAGGGAAGGAAGGGCAGGAAATGACCGCAGCGGAGCAGCTTTCGCCGGACAACCCGTTCGCGGCGCCGAGCGATCTCCCGTACGGCCTGCCCCCGTTCGACCGCATCGCGGACGAGCACTTCGCACCCGCCTTCGACGCCGGGCTCACCGAGCAGGCGGCCGAGGTCGCGCAGATCGCCGAGAGCCAGGAAGCGCCCACCTTCGAAAACACGGTGGTCGCGCTCGAACGCTCCGGTGCGCTCCTGGCCAGGGTTTCGTCGGTCTTCTTCAACCTCACCTCGTCGGACACGAACCCTGTTCGGCAGCGGCTGCAGGCTTCCATCGCGCCACGGCTGGCCGCGCACCACGATGCGATCTACCTGAACCCGGAGCTCGCGGCCAGGGTCACCGCGGTGTTCGAAGCGCGCGACACGTTCGACCTCGACCCCGAATCGGCCTGGCTGCTGCAGCGCTACCACACCGATTTCCAGCGGGCGGGCGCGGAACTGCCGGACGACAAGCAGGCACGGCTCCGCGAGCTGAACGAGCGGCTTTCCTCGCTGAGCACGCGGTTCCAGGAGAACCTGCTCGCCGACAGCAACGATCTCGCGGTCGTCGTCGCGGATGCCGCCGAACTGGCCGGACTGTCCGAAGGGGAGATCAGGGCAGCGGCTGAGGCCGCGACCGCACGCGGCGAGGACGGCAAGTACGTGCTGAAGCTCGGCCTGCCGACCGGGCAGCCGGTGCTCGCCTCGCTGGAGGACCGGGCGCTGCGCGAGCGGGTCTACCGTGCCGCCACGAGCAGGGGCAACCGGGGGAACGAGCACGACAACAAGGCGGTGCTGGCGGAAATCGCGACGCTGCGCGCCGAGCGGGCCGCCGTGCTGGGCTACGAAAGCCATGCGTCGTACATCATCGCGGACGAAACCGCGCGGACGGCCGAAGCGGCCGTGGGGCTGCTGGAGCGGCTCGCGCCGGTCGCCGTCGCGAACGCGAAGGTGGAGGCGGACGAACTGCGCCACTACCTCGCCGCCGACGAGCCCGGCGCGGAGTTCGAGCCGTGGGACTGGGCCTTCTACGCGGAGCGGCTGCGGCGGGACCGGTTCGATCTCGACGAATCGGCGCTGCGCCCGTACTTCGAGCTGGACCGCGTGGTGGTCGACGGGATCTTCTACGCGGCGTCGCGGCTGTACGGGCTCACCTTCACCGAGCGGCACGACCTGCCGAAGTACCACCCCGGGATTCGGGTGTTCGAGGTCTTCGACGCGGACGGCGCCCCGCTGGGGATCTTCATCGGCGACTACTACACGCGCGATTCGAAGCGCGGCGGCGCGTGGATGAACAACTTCGTCGACCAGTCCGGCCTGTTCGGGTACCGGCCGGTGGTGGTGAACAACCTCAACATCGCGAAGCCGCCGGAGGGCGAGCCGACGCTGCTCAGCCTCGACGAGCTGCACGCCGCGTTCCACGAGTTCGGCCACGCGCTGCACGGCCTCCTTTCCGACGTGCGCTACCCGACGTTCTCCGGTGCCAACGTGGCGCGGGATTTCGTCGAATACCCGTCGCAGGTCAACGAAATGTGGATGTTCTGGCCGGAGGTGCTCGCGAACTACGCGAAGCACCACGAAACCGGGGAACCGCTGCCGCGGGCCGTGGTGGACAACCTGCTGGCCTCGCGGAAGTACGGCGAGGGCTACGCGACCACCGAATACCTCGCCGCATCGCTCCTGGACCAGGCGTGGCACGCGCTCGGCCCCGGCGAAACGGTTGCCGACGTGGCGAAGTTCGAAGCCACCGCGCTGGAAGAGGCGGGCGTGGCGCTCGATACCGTGCTGCCGCGCTACCGCAGCACCTACTTCGCGCACATCTTCAGCGGCGGCTACAGCGCCGGGTACTACTCCTACATCTGGAGCGAGGTGCTCGACGCCGACAGCGTCGAATGGTTCCGTGAAAACGGCGGGCTCACCAGGGAGAACGGCGACTACTTCCGCCGCGAACTGCTGGGCCGCGGCGGAAGCATCGACTCCATGACGGCGTTCCGCGCGTTCCGCGGCCGCGATCCGGAGATCGGCCCGCTGCTCAAGCGCCGCGGCCTCGAAGGATCCTGAGCGCCGCGGAACCGGTCGACCAGCGGCGCGGTCATGAGCCGTCCGAAGTAGACGATGCCGAGCGGCTACTCCGGTGCCTGGAAGCCGCCGATCTTCTGTTCGAGCAGTTCGGCCAGCCGCAGCGGGGTGCGGTCCTCGAACATGGGACCGATGAGCTGCGCGCCGACCGGCAGGCCCTCGGGGGACCTGCCGGTGGGTATGGCGGTAGCGGGCAGGCCGGGCATGGTGGCCAGGCCCGCCCAGACGAGCTGGTCGAGGTCCGGGTACTCGACGCCGTCGATCTCGATGCGCCGTTCCAGCAGATTGGGGCGGTGGTCGTGCGGGAACGCGGGAGTCGGCGTGATCGGGCACAGCACGGCGTCGAACTCGGCGAACAGCTGCCGCCAGCCGTGGCGGTGGACCTCGCGGCCGTTGTTCGCCTCGAGCCAGTCGTGGTGGCTGAACACCATGGCGCGCTGCCGTGTCGCGTCCAGGCTCTGGTCGTCCGCGCTCAGTGCGGCGGCGCGGGCCCGCAGCAGCTCGTACGATTCGATGGGAAAACGCGCGCGGGAGCCCGAAATCAGCAGCTGCATGTAGAGCGTTCCGGCCTCGGTCAGATCGGGCAGCAGCGGACTGTGCCGTTCGACGCGGGCGCCACTGTCGACGAGCGCGGCGGCCACCCGGTTCACCCCCGCCCGCACGGCGGACCCGGTCGGAATGAGCGGATGCTCTTCGAGGACCAAGACCCGGAAGTCGGACAGCCGCTCGTGGCGCGCGGGCGGAAGCGTCAAGTCGTACGCGACGCCGAGCGTCAGCGGGTCCGGTCCGGCCATGACGTCGAGCAGGAGCGTGAGGTCGCGGGCGGTGCGCGCCATGGGACCGACGACGGCGAGGTCGAGGTCGACGGGAAAGGCGGGCGCGTCCGGCGCGACCATGCCGCGGTTGGCTACCAGCCCGAGTGTCGGCTTGTGCGCGTAGACGCCGCAGAAGTGCGCGGGGGTGCGCAGCGAGCCGGCGATGTCGGAACCGATGGACAGCGCGCCGAACCCGCACGCCAGTGCCGCCGCCGACCCGCCGGAGGACCCGCCCGCCGTGCGACCGCGCTCCCACGGGTTGGTGGTGGTGCCGTAGACCTCGTTGAAGCTCTGGATGCCTTGCAGCCCTGACGGCACATTGGTCTTGCCGAGCACCACCGCGCCCGCGTCCTTGAGCCGCGCCACCTGTACCGCGTCCTCGGCAGGCAGGTAGTTCCGGTGCGCCGGCATACCCCAGGTCGTGGGCAGCCCGGCGATGTCGTACGACTCCTTGACCGTCACCGGAACACCGAGCAACGGCCGGTCCTCACCACGCGCGAGTGTCTGGTCCGCATCGTGTGCGGCGGCCCGTGCACGATCGAAGTCCGGCACGCAGATCGCGTTGACCACCTCGTCGTCGCGCTCGATACGGGCGATCGCCTCGTCGGTCAGTTCCACCGACGTCACCGCACCGGCGCGCAACGCGACAACAAGCTCTTCGGCTGACTTGAAGCTCCATTCCATGAATCCGAAGCTATCGGCCCGCCTGTTAAGCCACGAAATTCCGGTTCGCGCAACAGGGCAGCCGAACGGGCCATCTGAATTGGCGAACTCGCGCACTCGATTCGACTGTCTGCGCGGCCCGCCGCAGGTCAGGGCGTCGACAGTGGAGGAATTCCGCTCGCAAAGGCCATGAACTCCCGTTTCGCGCAACAGGATGGACGTCTCACTTTTCGTCATTTCCCACTGAGCGCGGATCAACGGTCACGGCAGTATTTTCGTGGTGAATCCGGCATCGACCAGTCGTGGGTAGCTGCTGAGCACTCCGTCTGGCACCTGCTGCGCGATGGCGAACCCCAGCCGGGATAGCGCCAGATCCGCTGATCGGAGCCGAGGCGCGGACGACTCGCGCGAGAACACGATGTTCTCCCCTGTGCTGGTAGCACGTGGTTCCACCACGATCGCCTCGTCGGGCCCAGCGCGATTGCCGCCGAACACGACCGGAGTGCGTGCAGGAGTTGTCGGTAGTCCCAAATCGCCTGAGCGCCGGACCACTGCTGTGGCGTGCTGGTCGCTGTGTTCACGGACGAGCGGCGGTGGCGGGCCGGGAAGTGCGGCCCGCCACCGAAAACCCGCTGGATCAGACCAGGCCGAGCTTCTTGACGGCGTCGCGCTCTTCGGCGAGCTCCTGGACGGAAGCGTCGATGCGCTGGCGCGAGAAGTCGTCGATCTCGAGGCCCTGCACGATTTCGTACTTGCCGTTCTTCGCGGTGACCGGGAACGAGGAGATCAGGCCCTCCGGCACGCCGTAGGAGCCGTCGGACACGACACCGGCCGAGGTCCAGTCGCCGTCCGCGGTGCCGTTGACCCAGGTGTGGACGTGGTCGATCGCGGCGGAGGCGGCGGACGCGGCCGAGGAGGCACCGCGCGCTTCGATGATGGCGGCGCCGCGCTTCGCGACGGTCGGGATGAACTCGTCGGCGATCCATGCCTGGTCGTTGACGGCCTCGGCCGCGTTCTTGCCCGCGACCTCGGCGTGGAAGATGCTCGGGTACTGGGTGGCGGAGTGGTTGCCCCAGATCGCCAGCTTCTTGATCTCGGAGACCGGCGCGCCGAGCTTCTTCGACAGCTGCGCGAGCGCGCGGTTGTGGTCGAGGCGGGTCATCGCGGTGAACCGGTCCGCCGGGACGTCGGGCGCGTGCGACTGGGCGATCAGCGCGTTGGTGTTGGCCGGGTTGCCGACCACGAGCACCTTGACGTCCTCCGCCGCACCCGCGTTGATGGCCTCACCCTGGGGCTTGAAGATGCCGCCGTTGGCCTCGAGCAGGTCGCCGCGCTCCATGCCCTTCGAGCGGGGACGCGCGCCCACGAGAAGCGCCACGTTGGTGCCCTCGAATGCCTGCTTCGCGTCGTCGAAGATGTCCGTGCCCGCGAGCAGCGGGAACGCGCCGTCTTCGAGCTCGAGCGCCGTGCCCTCGGCCGCCTTGACCGCCTGCGGGATCTCGAGGAGCCGCAGCCGCACCGGCGTGTTCTGGCCGAGGAGCTGACCGGAGGCGATGCGGAACAGCAGCGCGTACCCGATCTGGCCGGCCGCGCCGGTGACGGTGACGTTGACAGGGGCTTGGGTCATTGCGGTACTCCAGCTTGAGACGACTTTGGCTAGTACCGCGAGCCTAGTCCGTCTCCGGTCGCCGTACGGGTGCGCCCAGTCACTCCTGCTTGATCGATCCGGTGATCAGGGGCGTCAACCGCCCTCGTTCGCGACGTTCGTGGCGAGCCGGTGCAGCAGTTCGGCGAGCGTCGCGATTTCGCTCTCGCTAAGGCCTTTTCGCATGCGCTTGTCGTGCGTGATCGCGGCCGAGGCGAGCCGGTGGAACAGCGCTTCGCCGTCCTCGGTGAGTTCGACGAGATGGACGCGCCTGTTCTCCGGGTCGCGCCGCCGGGTGACGAGCCCGGCCGTCTCCATGCCGTTGAGGTGGTGGGTGAGCGTGGCGCCCTGGATCCCGACGGCGTCGGCGAGTTCGCGCTGGTTCGCCACGGGGCTCGTTTTGAGCGAGATCAAGATCTGCCAGACGGGCTGGGAGCCGCCCGCGGCCGCGAGGGCCTGGTCGAAGGCGCGGCTCGCCGTCTTGGCGGTGCGGGAGAGGACGACGCCGATGGGCGCGATGGCGGGTGCTGGCACGCGGAACACCGTACCGCAGAGATCGAGATATCTAAGCCTTTGACATCGAACGATTAGATATCTAATGTTTGTTGGGTCGCATCGCACCACGTCGAACGAAGGGAACATCGATGAGTACCGAAGAGCAGGTCCTCGAACTGGGTCGCCGCTGGGCGGCGGCCGAAGAACGGGGCGACACACCCGTGCTCGACGAGCTGACCACCGACGGCTTCCGGCTGGTCGGACCGCTCGGCTTCGTGCTGGACAAGTCGCAGTGGCTGGAGCGCTACCGCGGCGGCGCGCTCGTCACCGAGTCGCTGGCGTGGGAAGACGTCGAAGTGCGCGACCTCGGGCAGACCGCGATCGCGATCGGGGTGTACGCGCAAGTGGCGTCGCACCAAGGGAATCCCGCCAACGGCCGGTTCCGCGCCACGCACGTGCTGGTGCGCGAAGGGGACCGGTGGCGGCTGGCCGGGATCCACCTGAGCCCGATCGGCGGGCCCCCGCCGTTCGCGAACCAGGGCGGCGCGCGATGACGGTCGAACTGAACCACACCATCGTGTGTGTCTCCGACCGCGAGGCGTCGGCGGAGTTCCTGGCCGGGATCCTCGGCCTCGAAGTGGGTGCGGTCACCGGGCCCTTCGTGCCCATCCGGCTCGCGAACGGCGTGACGCTGGACTACCTCCGGGTCGACGAGGTCACCAGCCAGCACTACGCGTTCCTGGTCGGCGACGCCGAGTTCGACGCGGCGATGACCAGGATCGAGTCGGACGGCGTCCCCTTCTGGGCTGACCCGTTCCACGCCGAACCGGGTCAGCTCAACCACTTCCACGGCGGCAGGGGCGTCTACTTCGCCGATCCGGACGGCCACAACATGGAACTGCTCACCCGAGCCTGAGGAGAAGTCATGCGGTTGAGCATCGGGGTCACGGACTTCTCGTGGCCGGAAAACCTGGCCGGGGAACTGGTGTCGGTGGCCACGGCCGCGGAGGACGCGGGCCTGGACACCGTGTGGGTCGCCGACCACCTGCTGCAGGCCGATCCGCACAGCACGCGGGACTCGGCGATGCTGGAGGCGTACACGGCGCTGGGATTCCTCGCCGCCAGCACGAGCCGGATCGGCCTCGGCACCATGGTGTCCGCCGTGACGTTCCGGCCACCCGCGCTGCTCGTCAAGGCGGTGACGACGCTCGACGTCCTCTCCGGCGGGCGCGCGCGGTTCGGGATCGGTACCGGTCACCACGAAGGCGAAGCGCTGGCGATGGGCCTACCGTTCCCGCCGCTGGCCGAGCGTTTCGAACGGATGGAGGAGACCGTCCAGCTCGCACTGCGGATGTGGGCCGGGGACCAATCGGCGTTCGCGGGCAAGCACTACCGCCTCGATCGCCCGATCGGCGCGCCGCTGCCCGTGCGGCGCCCGCCGGTGCTGATCGGTGGCACGGGGGAGAAGAAGACGCTGCGGATGGTCGCGAAGTACGCGGACGCCTGCAACGTGTTCGACATCCCCGACGGCGGCAAGACGGTTCGGCACAAGCTTTCGGTGCTGGCCCGCCACTGCGAGGACGTCGGACGGCCGTACGCGGAAGTCGAGAAGACCATCAGCACCCGGCTCGCGCCGGGTGAGTCCGCGGCGGAGTTCGCCGGGCGGTGCGCGGAGTTCGCGGAATGGGGGATCGACCACACCGTGGTGATCTCGGCGGGCCCGTGGTCCGTGGCGGGAATCGAGACACTGGGGAAGACCGCGAGCCTGGTCGGCTGATCAGCGCACTGCGGATTGCCTCGGATGCCGCGAAGGGCCCCTTCTCGGCGTTGACGAACCAGGGTTATGCCCGGACTTCTTCAGAAGTTCAGCGCGCCGCGGATCCGGTGGCGTCGACGACGAAGACGCGGCCGAGGGCTATGAGCGCTTCGTCGAGATGGCTCAGGCTGGACAGGACCGCGCGGGTTTCGGCGTGCACGGTGCGGTCGGAGACCGGGGTGCCGTCGTCGCGGACGAGTGTGCCGGGCGTGGACCCGCCGGGCGCGGCGAGCGCGCGGCGGAGCACGTCGATGTTGGCGAGCAGCCTGCCGGTGAACAGGTGCAGCCGGTCGTCGTCGACCCCGGCGAGCTGCCCCGGCTGGGCCCTCGCGGCGACGTGGCGGGCGCGGAAGGCGATGGTGTCCAGCGTGGTGAGGACGTGCCAGCCGTAGTCGCGGCGCGCGGTGCGGAGGTTGATCGGGTGGGTGAGCGGCTCGACCGTCGTGCGAAGTTGCTCGACGTCGCGGTCGAGCTCGCGGCTCAGCTCGATGAGGTTGACGTTTTCGGTGCCTGCCAGCAGTTCCGTCGTCCGCTCCAGGAAGGTGCGGACGTCCTCGAGCGTCGTGTCGACGTCGTCGAGCATGACCGAGCGGGTGTGCACCGGCACGATCACGACGGCGGCCAGCACGCCGGCGGCGCCGCCGATCGCGGTCTCGGCGACCCGGATCCACAGCACCTCGATGCTGAACGTGCCGAGCAGGCTGTACAGCAGCCCGAGCATCGAGGTGATGAAGAACGCCATCACCACCTGGGAAACCCGCGACATGTAGACCATGCCGAACACGCAGACGAGAATCCCGGCGAGGGTGGCCGGGGTGTTGCCGGAGAAGACGAGCGCGAGCAGCATCCCGCCGAAGATGCCGATCAGCGTGCCGGCGAGGCGGCGCGCGCCCTTGACGAACGTCGCGCCGGCGGTGGACGACCCGATGAACACCACGAACACGGTCAGCACCGCCCAGTACCACCGCTGGTGCGAGATCAGCTCACCGCCGAACACCGCGAGCCCGCCGCCGACGACGGCTTGGATCGCGCTGCGGGTCTGGTTGTCGTAGGCGAAGACCTTGGTCTTCTCGTCCTCTTCCTCCGCCACCGGGTGGTCGACCTCGGCGGAGTAGTCGCGCTGCGCGATGCGTTGCGCGTTGACGTCCGCGAGGGCCAGCTCCGCGATCGCCTTGCGGAGCTCGTCGCCGGGCCTCGGCGTGTCGGCGAGGCGGCTGCCCTCGACCAGCATCTTGCTGAACTCGCCGGTCTCGCTGATCAGCGGCAGCTCGCGCGGGTCGCGCTCCATCAGCGCGCGGAACCGCCGCAGGCTGTCGATCAGCTCGTCGCGGGTGGCGGGGATCAGGGGCTCCGCGCAGGTCCGTGTCGTCGTGATCGCGAGCCACTGGACGGCGAGCTCGACCTCGATCGCCCGGCGCCGCAGCGCATCGGCGGCACGGTCTCCGATCACGTCGGTCGCCGCGTCCTCGATCAGCAGCACGACTTCGTGGAGGCGCTCGTTCGCCCGGCGCAGCTGCGCCTTCGTCCGGCCGGAGCCGTTGTTCGCGAGATAGCCTTCGGCCGCGCGGATGACAGCGGCCAGTCGCGCGCGGAAGGCGAGCCTGATCCGGTAGAACTCGCTTTCGGGCTTGTGGCGCAGCAGCACGAACCGGACGAGCGCGTTCGCGCCGAGCCCGACCACCAGCGCGAGCAGCAGTGACGGCACCTGCTTGAGATGGGTCTGCAGGAACATCGAGAAGAAGAACAGGAAGAAGGTGACCGAGCCGAGCGCGATGCCGCGCGGCCCGAACCGTTGCCCGTAGACCGCGACGAAGATGAGCAGCACGAACAGGATGCTGTCCAGCGGTGGCAGCGAGGTGCCGAGGCTCGCGACGGTGAGCGCGGCCGCGCCGGCCACGAGCACCAGCAGCAGCGTGACCGCCTGCTGAGCCGGTTCGGGGTCGTTGACGGTGAACGCCGAGACCATCGCGGAGATCGCGGCCACCAGGATGATCGTCATCGGCAGCCCGAGCGGCGCCAGCACGGCGACCGCGAGCACGATGCCCAGCACCGCCGAGAAGGCGAGGCGCAGCCGGACGAACCCGGGGTCCGAGGCGACGATCCGGTCGCGGGCGGAGTCCCACAGCCGTTTGATCAACGCGCACCGTCCGCGAGGAGCTCCCACTGGGCCAGCCCGAGCCGTCGCCCGGTCACCGCGAGCACGCGCAGGCGGTAGCGGCGGTACGGGCCTGCCTCGGTGATCGTGAAGGGCCGGGTCTGCCGTCGCCATCGGAACGTCTCGTCGTGGCGTTCGTCGAGTGCGTGCCAGGTCTTGCCGTCCGTGGAGCCTTCGAGGATCCAGGATCGCGGGTCGCCCGGCTTCGCGCCGGAGGTCAGCGTGTACATCAGCGCGGTGCGCGGTTCACCGTCCACTGCGAACACTGTGAACTCCACGAGCGGGGTGGCCGACCGGAACCGCACCTCGGTCCTGGTCGTGTCGTCGAAGAGCGCGGTGACGTCGGTGCCGTCCGCGGAGCGCCCGTGCCCGGTCAGATCGCGCAGCGGCCACCGGCGCTGCCCGGCGTCGGCGGTGTCCCCGCCGCGGCCCCAGGCCGTCGGGGTCGGCGACATCGCGAAGTCCAGCACGGCGCCCGCGCTGAGGGTGGCGTGCGAAATGGTGGTCGACCGGTGCGGTTTCCCGTTGACGCGCAGGTCCTCCACGTAGACCGATCCCGGGTTGTTGCCCCGCGCGGTGAGCACGATGTCGTTGCCGTTCTCCAGGTGCACGGTCGCCTTCTCGAACAGGGGCGACCCGATCGCGTAGTGCGGGCTGCCGACCGCTAGTGGGTAGAGCCCGAGCGCGCTGAACACGTACCACGCGGACATCTCGCCGTTGTCTTCGTCGCCGGGGTAGCCCTGGCCGATCTCGCTGCCGACGTAGCAGCGGGCGAGCACCTCCCTGATGACGGCCTGCGCCTTCGACGGCGCGCCCGCGTGGTTGTAGAGGTAGGGAATGTGGTGCGAAGGCTGGTTGGAATGGCCGTACTGCCCGAGCCGGACGTCGCACGCCTCGGTCATCTCGTGGATCACTCCGCCGTACGCACCGGGTGCCAGCCCCGTTTCGGGCGTTGCGAAGAACGTGTCCAAAACGGACTCCAGCTTCGCCGCGCCGCCGTGCAGGCTTGCCAGCCCGTCCCCGTCGTGCGGAGCCGAGAACGCGGTGTTCCACCCGTTGGTCTCGGTGTAGTCGCCACCCCACGGCACCGGGTCGTAGGTGGCGGGGGAGTGCCGCCAGTTCCCCTTCGCGTCGCGTCCCTGGAAGAACCCCACGCGGTCGTCGAAGTGGTTGACGTACTGGAGCGCGCGCTGCCGAAAGTAGGCCGCGTTGTCGCGGTACTCCGTCCGCCTTGGATCGTCGCGTGTGGACTGTTCGTACAGCGCCTGCGACAGGTTCGCGATGCCGAAGTCGTTGACGCAGCCCTCCAACGCCCATGACAGTCCTTCGTGGACGGACGTCGGGGTGAACCCGAGGAAGATCGACTCCGCGAGCCCGCGCCTGCCGACGCTCTTGCTCGGCGGCGTGACGGTCGCGTTCTTGAGCGCCGCGTCGTAGGCGGACTTCACGTCGAAGTTCTTGACGCCCTTGAGGTAGGCGTCGGCGAAGGCGACGTCGGAGCTGGTGCCGGTCATCAGGTTCGCGTAGCCGGGGGAGGACCAGCGCGCGATCCAGCCGCCCTCCCGGTACTGCTGCACGAACCCGTCGATCATCCTGCCAGCCATTCCGGGCGTCAGCAGGGCGTAGGCGGGCCAGGTGGTGCGGTAGGTGTCCCAGAACCCGTTGTTGACGTACAGCTCGCCGGGGAGCACCTTGGCCCCGGTCCGCCGCCGGGTGCTCGGCCACCGGCGCTTGACCACCGGGCTCGCGTGCCGGTGGCCGGTCCGCTCGCCGGTGAACTCGTGCGCCGAGTTCGGGTAGAGGAACAGGCGGTAGAGGCACGAGTAGAACGTGGTGAGCTGGTCCTCGGTCGCGCCTTCGACCTCGATCCTGCCCAGCACGTCCTGCCACGCGCGGCGCGCGTCGTCTCGAACGTGGTCGAACGAAGTGCCCTCGGGGATCTCCTGTTCGAGGTTCCGCTTCGCCTGGCCGACGCTGATCAGCGAGGTGGCGATCCGCATGGTGACCTCGCCCGAATCGAACGCGAGGTAGCCGCTCACCTTGCGCCAGAACGGTTTCCGCAGCCGTCCGCCGTCCAGCGCCGGCCGGTCGAACGTGCCGTAGACGTACATCCGCCGCGCGCCTGCCGACAACCTGCTGCGCACCCGCGTGTGCCCGGTGAAGGTGCCCGCCATCGGGTCGACGCGGAGGCGGCCGCGGTTCGAGGCGTTGTCGAACACGACCCAGCCGGGCAGGCTCGGGAAGGTGAACCGGACGATCGCGGCGTGGTCGGCGGGGGCGATCTCGGTCCGCACGCCGTTGCCGAAGCTCACCGCGTAGTGGTGCGCGAGATCGGTTTCGTCGTCGTGGCGGAACGAGAGCGCGCGCGCCTTGCGGTCCGCGGTCACTTCACCGACACCGGGCATGAAGTGGAACGTGTGCCGGTCGCCCATCCACGGGCTCGGCTGGTGGCTGAGGCCGAACGCTTCGAGCGCCGGGAGGTTCGCGTCGGTGTTGCGCCGGTGGTACTCGTAGAACCAGCTCGTCGAGGACGCGTCGGTGACCGGCGTCCAGAAGTTGAAGCCGTGCGGCACGGCGGTGGCGGGGAAGGTGTTGCCGCGCGAGAACTCCCCGCTCGACTGGGTGCCGCGGGTGGTGCGCACGTAGTCGACGGGCTCGCGCCCGTCCCGCGGGGCCCGCACGCCGATCCGGACGTCGTCGAGCCAGCCGACCGCCTCGCCGCCGGCGGCCGGGGCGTCCGTGGTGAGCACGATCGACCGGACCGCCCTGCCCGCCGCGACCGCGCCGAGATCGCAGCGCACGGCGTTCCACTGGTCCACGTACAGCGCCTTCGACGTGCCCTGCGCCAGCGCGGACATCCCGAACCCGTGCTGGTCCAGACCGCCGAGGCCGGACAGCGTGGTCCCGTCGTCGAACTCGACGTCCACCGCGACGAACGTGGCGCGGTAGCGGTGCTCTCCCGATTCGGGGAAGACCAGGTAGGACAGTTCGGTCAGCTCGGTGACCGGGACCGGCACCTCGAACAGGACGGTCCGGGTGAACCCGGTGACGGCGTAGCGCAGGGAACGGGTCCCGGTGAACCCCACCCCGGTCTTCGCGGTCGGTGACCGTTCCGGTCCGCTCCCGACCCGGATCCGCGTTCCCCCGGGTACGCGCGGCTGCGGATCACCGTCCTCGAAGGAGGAGAAGAACTGGTTTCCGATCACGGGACAACCGTAATCGGCGCCGGTGCCCACCGCTCGCACGGCCGGTGCGCACCGGCGCCACCCCCGGTCTGATCAGCGGAACTCGTCCACGTTGGCCTCGGCCCACTGCGCGTAGGTCCGCGCCGGGCGGCCCAGCATGCGCTCGATCGTCGGCGACGTGGGATGGGGGTGGTCGACCGCGTCGGCGAACCCGCCGACGAGCCATTCGGCCGTGTCCTCGTCGAGGCCCCATCGGGCGTACTGCGCCTTGGCCTCGGCGTGGGTCACCTCTTCGAACCGGATTTCCCGGCCCAGTACCGCGCCGATGGTCTTCACCTGGTCGAACTGGCTCATCGCGCCCGGGCCGGTGATCTCCAGCTTCTGCCCGGTGCAGCTCTCGTCTTCGATCGCCTTGGCCGCGACCGCCGCGATGTCCACGAGGTCGATCGGGTTGACCATCGCCGCACCGTAGGGCGCCCGCACGACGCTTTCGGCGCGGATCGAGTACGCCCAGCCGGTGGTGTTGATCATGAACGCGCCCGGTCGCACGAAGGTCCACTCGAACCCCGCGGCCTCCACCGCCTTCTCGACGGCGTGGTAACCGGGCCCGCTGGAGCCGGGGATCTGGGGGTCGTCATCGGCGTTGGAGCCGCTGAGCGCGACGACCCGCCGTACCCCTGCCGCCTTCGCGTGGCGGGTGAACTCCTCGACGGTAGCCGCGAGCGGGGCGAGGTAGACGGTGTCGACGCCCTCCAGCGCGGCCGGAAGGGTGTGCGGTTTGCCGAGGTAACCCTTCGCCACTTCCACGTCGTCGGGCAGCGCCGCGCGCTCCGGGTTCACGGTCAGCGCGCGCACCTTCGCGCCGGTCGCCACGAGTTCGTCGACGACCAGCCTGCCCACGCTGGCGGTCGCCCCGGTCACCAGGATCGTCATGCTCTCCCCTTTATCGTATGTCGTACGCCTAAATTCAATCGTACAGCATACGGGAATGTAGGATCGCCGCCGTGGCCATGGAACACAGCGGCGGGGGAGACCCCAACCGGACACTCGCCCTGCTCTGGCGCGATCGCGACGCCGAGCCGCCGGTACCCGCGCGCGGCCGCAAACCCCGGTTCACCATCGACGAGGTGGTCGCCGCCGCGGTGAAGCTCGCGGACGCCGAGGGGATGGCCGCGGCCTCGATGCACCGCGTCGCGAAGGAGCTGGGCGTCGGCACGATGACGCTCTACACCTACGTGCCGTCCAAAGAAGAGCTGATCGACCTCATGTTGGACGTCGTCCTGCGTGAGCGCGCGTTCCCGGGGCCAGGCGAGCCGCGGCCGGGCGACTGGCGCGACCAGGTGCGCCTCTACGCCGACCGCACGCGCGCGATGTACCGGCGCCATCCGTGGGTGCAGGAGGTGTCCATGATCCGGCCGAGCCTCGGGCCGGGGATGATGGCGGGCAACGAATACCTGCTGTCCACCATGGCGAACCTCGGGCTGAGCCCGCGCGATCTCGCCGCGGCCGCGAACGCGGTGGCCGGGCTCATCGAGTCCGCGGCGGGCGTGGAAGCAGGGCGCGCGCGGCTGGAACGGCTCACCGGCGAGACCGAGGACACCTGGTGGCAGCGGCGGTCCTCGTTCTGGGAACGCTACTTCGACGTCACCGAGCACCCTACGATCGTGCAGGTCTGGAACGACGGCGGCTACGACGCGACGGACCAGTCCTCGTGCGCCTTCTCCTTCGGGCTCGAACGCATCCTCGACGGCATCGCATCCATTGTGGACTGAGCACCGTCGCATAGCACGTCCTCTTCCGCGAACACGCTGGGACAATCGTCCGCAAAACGGACTGCACAGGCGAAAACGTAAGTACTTTCGTGCCCAAAATCGGCATCGCCGGTCAGGCAAATCGTTCGTGCGCGGTGCGCCGTCACGGGCACGTCAAGATTTCCGTGTCGGCATCGACGAGATCAATTCGACACGGAGGACGAATGCGCCACTGGGCGAGAGTGCTGCGGACCGCCATCGCCGCAGGGGCGGTCCTCACGATGACGAGCACGACATCGGCGGCCGCATCCCCGGCCGAACCGGACGGCACGTCGTGGTCGGTGACGCCGGTGGGTGGTGGCCACCAGGTCACCCTGCACCTTCCCCGGCAACTCGACACCCGCGACGCGGCACCGGAAATCGCCGTGAACGGCAGGTCGGTGGGTGTCGCGCAGGAATCGCCGGACCACCGGACGCTGACCGTCGTCACCGACGACCCCGCCGCCGCCCACCCGAGCACTGTGCGACTGGCGTGGAACGGCGAGACCTCCGGTGCCACGCCGCGAACCACCCAGCGCGGCGCGGCACCGGCGCCCGGCAAACCCACACCCGACCCGACGACCCCCGGCCGGTACCGGACCACCCGCGCCGACTACGACTTCGGTGACACCGCGCTGACGTTGTCGGGGCTGGGCGGCAAGGCCGTCGAGGAACGGGCCGCCGTGTGGATGCCGGTCGCGTCCGGCGAGCGACCTGTCGCGATCTTCCTGCACGGCCGTCATGAGGCCTGCTACGACGCGGCCGCCGGCACGGTCGACAACGACCACTGGCCGTGCGCCAGCGGGTTCGCCCCGGTTCCCAGCTACCGCGGCTACGACCGCGCTGCCGAGGCACTGGCCAGCCAGGGCTACGTCGTGGTGTCGATCAGCGCCGACGGCATCAACGTGTACGACAACCCGTCCCGCAACGACCTGGGTGCGTCCGCCCGCGGTCAACTCGTCCTCGATCACCTGGACCTGCTGGCCAAGGCGAACGCCGGCCGGGCACCCGGCGTGAGCCCGTCGCTGCGCGGCAAACTCGATCTGAACGACGTCGGCCTGATGGGGCACTCGCGCGGCGGCGAGGGTGTGGTGAAAGCGGCGCTGATGAACGCGGCACTGCCGCATCCGTACGGCATCAAGGCCGTGCTGCCGCTGGCACCGACCAACTTCACCAGGGAGGCGCTGCCGGACGTGCCGATGGCCGCGGTCCTGCCGTACTGCGACGGTGACGTGAGCGACGACGAGGGCCAGCACTACTACGACGACAGCCGCTACGCGGGCCGGGACAACGTCATGCGGGCGTCGCTGCTGGTGATGGGCGCGAATCACAACTTCTTCAACACGGAGTGGACACCAGGGTCATCGGCGGCACCGGCACAGGACGACTGGCAGGACGAGAAGGACCCGACGTGCGGCAGCGATTCGCCGACCACGATCCGCCTCACCGGTGCCCAGCAGAACCAGGTCGGCGCGTCCTACATCGCCGGTTTCTTCCGGCTGGTCCTCGGGCACGAGGACGCGTTCCTGCCGATGTTCTCCGGAAACAGCGGCAGCGCCGTCACGGTCGGGGCGGCCACGGTACTGCAGGAGAGCCAGTCGCCCGCGTCGGATCGGCTCGACGTGGCACCCCTCCAGGAGCAGGCGCGCAGCGTGCGGTTCTCCGGTTCGGCAACGGGTGCGTACTGCGCGAGCATGACGGGCCGATCGCCCCAGAGCGGCCTGCCCTCGTGCACGGAATCCCCTGATGCCGACAAGTTCCCGTCGTTGGCGCCGGCCATCTTCGCCGACAACGTGACGGCGACCCCGATGCTGCACCTGACGTGGACGGGCACCGGAACGATGACAGCCGACGTGCCGCGCCACGACGTGTCGCGGTACGCGGCGCTGACGATCCGGGCCGCGATCGATGACGCCAGCCCGTCCGCCGACCTGAAGCTCACGGTGGCCGACGGTGCGGGCCGGTCCCAGTCGACGACGCTGTCCGCGTTGTCCAGCGCGATGACCGCCCTTCCCGGCGCCAACGACAAGCTGCCCAAGACGTGGCTGGAATCGGTGCGCTGGCCGGTGTCGGATCTGACGCAGGTCGACACCCACGACATCCGGAGCGTGGCGCTGTCGACGGCAACGCCGAGCGGTGGGGTGTTCCTGTCCGATCTGGCGTTCCAGACAGCGGCGGTGGGCGCGGGCGGCCCGAGCCGGCTGCCGCGGGTGTCGGTCGAGGACACGACGGCCGACCCCGGCACGACCGCGACGGTCCGGCTCACGCTGTCCGAGGCGAGCCGGGTCCCGGTGGTGGCGAACGTGCAGGCACTGGCCGGTGCGCAGATCACCGGGACGGCGTGGCGCGTGGTGATCCCTCCGGGGCGCACCAGCGCCACGGTGGAGGTCCCGGTGGCCGCCGGACCGGTGAAACCGCCCGCGGCGGACAAGGCCTACCTGGTCTTCCTGGCCGCCACGGAGAACGCGGTGGTCGGCCAGGACTTCGCCCACATCACCGTGCACAACCAACCGGCCACCTGACCACCGCGCAGTCCGGCCGGTGCTCCGTACGGCAAATCGTGTGGTGCGTAGGGGATCGGCCGGACATCATGACGATCATGACCGTGGACATCGTCCCGCCCGCGCGGCTGGGGGAGACGGCACTGCCCGACGGACGGGTGCTCGGCTGGGCTGAATGGGGTCCGCACGAAGGGATGCCGGTGCTGCTGAGCCCCGGTGCCGCGACGAGCAGATGGCTGGGCTGCGGCGCCTTCGGCGGGCTCGGCGTGCGGCTCGTGTCCGTCGACCGTCCCGGTCTCGGTGCGTCCACGGCCGCGCCGGGGCGCACCTTCGCCGACTTCGCCGCGGACATCCGGGCGTTCGCGGCGAAGCGGGAGCTCGGGAACCCCGCGATGGTGGGCAATTCGCAGGGCGGGCCGTTCGCGCTCGCGTGCGCCGGAGCCGGGGTCGTTTCCGCGCTGGCGCTGGTTTCCTGCGCTGACGAGGTCGCGGCGCCGGAGTTCGACGGCCGGATTCCCGCCGAGCTGCGCGACATCGTGACGAAAGCGCGCGAGGACCCGGCAGGCGCCGTGGCCCTGTTCGCCGGGTTCGACGCGGACGCGATGTGGGACATGGTCATCGCGAACAGCCCGGACGTGGACCTCGCCGTTTACCGGGAGCCGTCGTTCGAGGCCGCGTACCGGCGGGCGCTCGCCGAGGCGTTCCAGCAGGGATCGGCGGGCTACGCGCGGGACACGCTGCTCGCGATGAGCCGCTGGCCGTTCCGGCTCGACGGCATCGCCGTGCCGGTCGACGTCTGGTACGGCGAAAAGGATGTGAGCCACTCACCGGACAACGGCGAGTGGCTCACATCCCGGATTCCCGGGGCCCACCGGCACCTCGTACCGGATGCCGGTGGCTCCCTGCTGTGGACGCACGCGGAGGCGATCCTGCGCCGCCTGCTATCTCACATCGAGCGGCACTGACCCGCCACCGGCCCGCGAACGGCGTTGGCGAGGTCGTGGTCCGTCGGCGGCGGCTGGTTCCCGGCACAGGCCAGCGGGCCCTGGACCGTGCTGGCTGTGAGCAGCGGCCCCTTGTTCCCGGTCAGGGTCACCGGCCCCGCGATGCTCGCCCGCTCGATCCAGACCTTGTCCGCACCCGTGATCGCGACCGGGCCGGACACCGCGGTTCCGTTCAGCAGCACCGAATTCGCGCCGCTCGCGGTGACCGGGCCGGTGATCGTGCCACCGGTCGCGATCAGGCTCGCGCCGCGGGCGACGGTCACCGGGCCGCGCACGGTTGCACCGGAAAGGCACACCGTCCCGCTGCTGACGGTCAGCGGCCCGCTCTGGGTACCGGTGACCGTTTTCGAGCAGGTGGCGTCCGGCTGGCCGAGCAGTTCGAACTCGCTCAGCGCGACCGGGCCGCCCGATCCCGCGGTGACCTCCAGCCGGTAGTAGGCGTAGTGCGCCGGGTTGGCGACCTTGAACGCCTTGGTCTGCTGGCGCCAGGCGAAGCTCTGGTCGGTCCGCTGATCCGCGACCGCCCAGTTCTTCCCGTCGTAGGACCCCTTGAGCACCCAGCTCTTCGGTTCGCCCGCACCCTTCGGGGAGGTGAGCGTGTAGTGCGTCGCCACCTCCGCGGACGAACCGAGCTGGTACTGGACACCGGGGTTCGGGCTCGCGAACCTGGCTTCCGTCATCGACGTGTTGTCGAAGACCGGGTTCACGTCCGTGCCGTCGGTGCTGCTCGCCGTGCCCTTCCCCGGCCCGGTGAGATCGTGCAGCGGGGTCGGCACCGCGTCGCCCGTCGTCAGCGACTTCGGCGCGTCACCGGCGCCGGTGCCCCAGTTCGACGGGGTCGCGCCGAGGTCGAAGTCGAGCGTGCCCCCCTTGGCGATCAGGTCGTGCGGCAACGACGTCGACGAGTACGCCTTGCCGTTGACCTTCACCCCCTGCACGTACACGTTCTTCGCGCTGTTCTTCGGCGCGTTGACCACCAGGTCCTTGCCGCCGCCAAGGTGCACGGTCGCCTTCTTGAACAGCGGCGAGCCGATCGCGTAGTCCGGGCTGCCCATCTGCAGCGGGTAGAAGCCGAGCGCGCCGAAGACGTACCAGGCCGACATCTCGCCGTTGTCCTCGTCGCCGGCGTAGCCCTGACCCAGTTCACTGCCGACGTAGAGCCGCGAGAGCGCTTCGCGGACCTTCGCCTGGGTCTTCGACGGCTGCCCCGCGTAGTCGTACATGTAGAGCAGGTGGTGCGAGGGCTGGTTGGAATGGCCGTACTGGCCCATCCGCACGTCCCGCGCTTCCCGCATCTCGTGGATCGTGCCGCCGTAGGAGCCGGGGAAGTTCGCCGTCTCCGGCGTGGCGAAGAACGTGTCGAGCTTCTTCGCCAGCCCGTCCTTGCCGCCGTACAGGTTGGCGAGCCCCTGCCCGTCCTGCGGCACGGTGAACGCCATGTTCCAGCCGTCGGTCTCGGTGTAGTCGCCGCCCCACACGCGCGGGTCGTACTGACCGGGCGGCAGGCGGAACTTGCCGTCGGGCGTCTTGCCCTGGAAGAACCCGACGCTCGGATCGAACAGGTTCACGTAGTTCTGCGCGCGGTTGCGGAAGTACTCGTAGTTCTCCTCGTACTCCGCCTTCTTCGGATCGTTCGGCGCGGCTTCGTCGGCGAGCTTCTTCGACATGTTCGCGATGCCGAAGTCGTTCACGTAGCCCTCGATCGCCCACGACATGCCCTCACCGGTGGCGGTCGAGGTGTAGCCGTTGAAGATCGGCGTGTCGAGACCCTTGCGGCCGATGTCCTGGTTCGGCGGCGTGACGGTCGCGTTCTTGAGCGCCGCGTCGTAGGCGGACTTCACGTCGAAACCCTTGACGCCCTTGAGGTAGGCGTCGGCGAAGGCGACGTCGGAGCTGGTGCCGGTCATCAGGTTCGCGTAGCCGGGGGAGGACCAGCGCGCGATCCAGCCGCCGTCGCGGTACTGCTGCACGAACCCGTCGACCATCTTCCCCGCCATCTCCGGGCTCAGGAGCGAGTAGGCGGGCCAGGTGGTGCGGTAGGTGTCCCAGAACCCGTTGTTGACGTAGACCTGGCCGTCGACGAGCTTCGATCCGGTCTGCGCCGGGGTGTCCTGGCCCGTCTTCGGCGAGACCGGGCTGGCGTAGCGCCACTTCGGCCGCGCGGCGGTGCCGACGTTCTCCGAGCCCGAGTTCGGGTAGAGGAAGAGCCGGTAGAGGTTCGAATAGAGCGTGGTGAGCTGGTCCTGGGTGGCGCCCTCGACCTCGATCACGCCGAGTGCCTTGTCCCATGCGGCCCGCGCCGCGTCCCGAACCGCGTCAAACGAAGTGTTCGGCGCGATTTCCAGCGCGAGGTTCTTCTTCGCCTGCTCGACGCTGACCAGTGACGTCGCGATCCGCATGGTCACCGTGTCGGAGCCGTCGAACTTGAGGTACCCGCGGACGTTGTCCCTGCCCTCGCCGGGCAGCTTCGCGCCGCTCACCGGCTTCCGGTCGAACGTCGCGTAGACGAACATCCGCCCAGCGCCCGCGGAAAGCCCGCTCTTCGCGTCGGTGAACCCGGTGAGCGTGCCCGCCGCCGGGTCCAGCGTCAGACCACCCAGATTGTTCACGTTGTCGAAAATCAAGTTCTTGGCTGTTGTTCCGCCGCCGGGGAAGGTGAACCGGAACATCGCGGCGTGATCGGACGGCGCGATCTCGGTCCTGATCCCGTTGTCGAGCTGGACGCCGTAGTAGTGCGCCTTCGCGGTTTCGTTGTCGTGGGAGAAGGAAAGCTGCCGTGCCGCCCGGTTCGCGTCGGGCACCCCGGCGGCGAGCGACGGCATCACCTGGAAGCTCTGCCGGTCGCCCATCCACGGGCTCGGTTCGTGGCTGAGCCCGAACGCCTGCAGCGTCGGCTTGTTCTCGGTGTTGTTGCCGGAATGGTAGTTGTAGAGCCAGCTCGCCGAACCCGCGTCGGTCACCGGCGTCCAGAAGTTGAACCCGTGCGGTACCGCGGTGGCCGGGAAGTTGTTGCCCCGCGAGAAGGTGCTGTTCGCCAGCGTGCCGCGGGTGGTGCGCACGTGGTCGGACAGGTGCGCGGTCGGCGCCGCCGGTGCCGCGGCGGCGATCTTGACGTCGTCCACCCAGCCCTGGAAGAAGCCGGGGCCGCTGGGATTGTCGTAGCCGAGCAGGATCCGGTCGATCGTCTTACCAGCGGCCACCGTGCCGATCCCGGACCGGATCAGGTTCCACTGGTTGGCGTACAAGGCTTTTCCGGCACCCTGGCCCTGCGGCGACAGCTCGAAGCCGTACTGGTCGGTGGCCTTAAGCCCGCTCAGGTACGTGCCGTCGGTGAACGCGAGGTCGATCGCGGCGTTCGTGCTCGGGTACTTGAGATCGTCCTTCATGAACTCGGGGAAGATCTTGTACGACAGCTCGGTGTCCCCGGCGACCGGGATGTCGACGTCGAAGACCTTGTTGTACGAGTACCCGTGCCCGGTGCCCGGCTGCGAACCCGAGTAGTGGAAGGCGCGCTTGCCGGTGAATCCCACCCGGGGCTTGTTCGTGTACCCGGCGGTGGGGCCGCTGTCGGCGTAGGTGCGCATGTTCGGCAGCGGCGGCGGGGCCGGGTCGTCGTTGGCGAGCAGCAGTTCGGAAAGCTGGAGCAGCGAGTCGCCGTGGTTCGCGGTGACGTCTAGCCGGTAGTAGCGGTAGCTGGCCGGCTTCGGGAGCTTGAACTCCTTGGTCTGGAAGCGTTTGGCGAAGTTCTGCCCGGTCTGCTTGTCCAGCGGGGTCCAGGTGCTGCCGTCGGCGGAGCCCTGCAGCGTCCAGTCCTTCGGGTCGCGCTGGTCGTAGTCGTTGGCCGAGGTCAGCGCGTAGTGCGTGAGCGAGACCGGCTCGGCGAAGGCGAACCGGGCCCACCCGGTCTGGGCCCTCGCCAGCCACTTGGTGTCCGTCGAACCGTCGACGAGGTTCGCGACGACTTCGCCGCCCTCGGTGTTCTCGTTGCTCGCGCTCGACTCGGTGATCTTGCTCCGGACGTCGCCGGGGATGGTGGTGCCGTTCGTGCCGTCGACACCGGAGGAGCGGGGTTTGCCGGACGGGTCGGTGTCGACGGTGTCCGACCAGGTCGGCTGCGGGTCGCCGGTTTCGAACGACGACGAGAAGCTTCCGCCTTCCGGTGCGGCGACGGCGGGCGTGACGGTCATCCCCGCCGCGAGGACCACGGAACTGACAACGACGGACAGGATCTTGCCGGCCGGTGGCCGGGCGCTTCGGGGCATCGTCGCTCCAAGGGGCCGAGGGGACCGCGTTTCCCGCACCGCCGAGCGGCGCCACGGAAGCCAAACCCGCGTGTGACATCGATGTCAAGAAACGGGCCGGATCCTGACCGAAACCGGACAACCCGGAAAGCGCCTCAGCAGTCGCCGAGGAAGCGCCGCAGCACCCGCGTGCCGAAGTGCAGGCCGTCCACCGGCACCCGCTCGTCGACCCCGTGTGCCATGGCGCGGTAAGGGAAACCCGGCGGCAACGACAGCGGCGCGAACCCGTAGCACGCGATGCCGAGCTTCGTGAACGCCTTCGCGTCGGTGCCACCGCCCATGCAGTACGGCACGACGACCGCGTCGGCGTCCTCGCCGCGCAGCGCGGCGGCCATGGCGTCGAACCAAGGCGAGTCGACGGGCGCCTGCACGGGTGCCTGGTGCGCCACGAACTCGCGCTCGACACCGGGACCCAGCAGCCGGTCGATCTCGGCGAGCAACGCGTCCTCGGTACCGGGCAGCACCCTCGTGTCGATCTGCGCGGTGGCGACCGTCGGGATGACGTTCACCTTGTACCCCGCGTCGAGCATGGTCGGCGCGGTGCTGTTGCGGACCGTCGGCAGCACGAGCGAACCGGCGGCGCCGAGCGCGGCCACGGTGGCGTCCACAGTGGACTCGCTGGACAGGTCGACGGGCACGCCGAGTGCTTTTCCCGTCCGTTCGAGGAACGCGCGCACGGTGGGCGTGAGGTGCACCGGCCACCGGTGGCTCGCGAGCCGGTCGACCGCTGCGGCCAGCCGGGACACCGCGTTCTCGTCGTTCGGCCGCGAACCGTGGCCCGCACGGCCGCGCGCGGTCAGCTTGAGGTGCGCGGTGCCCCGTTCGGCGGTGCCGACCGGGTAGAGCCGCACGATCGACCCGTCCGCGGCGGGCACGTGGTACGAGTAACCGCCGGATTCACTGATCGCCGTCGCGCATCCTTCGAACAGCCCCGGATGTTCGGCGACCAGCCAGTGCGCCCCGAAATCGCCCTTGTCCTCCTCGTCGGCGACGAACGCGAGCACGAGATCCCGCCGTGGCCCGCGGCCGGTGCGGGAGAACTCCGCGACGACGGCGAGCACCATCGCGCAGAAGTCCTTCATGTCGGTCGCGCCACGGCCCCAGAGGAATCCGTCGCGGATCTCGCCGGAGAACGGCGGCACCGACCAGTCGGCCGCGTCCGCCGGGACGACGTCGAGATGTCCCTGCACGAGGAGCGCGGGCAAGGACGGGTCCTCGCCGGGCACCCGCGCGATCACGTTCGCGCGCCCCGGCGCCGACTCGATGATCTTCGCGTCGATTCCCGCGTCGGCGAGCACCTTCGCGACGTATTCGGCCGCGTCGCGCTCGCCCTCGGAATCGCCGTTGCCCCGGTTCGTCGTGTCGAACCGGATCAGCGCCGAACACAGCTCGACGGCGTGCTGTTCGGCCTGGACCCGCTCAGCCATATTTCCCCTGTACGGCGCCGCCCGCGATCGCGGTGACCACCTTGAACGCCTTCATCGCCTCGGTCATGTTGGGGGCGTCGAACCCGACCCTGCGCACCCCGATCTGCTCGACGGTCGGGATCACCGCGGTCGCCTGGGCGAGGTGGCTCGCGTCGAACTCGACCTCGATCCGGTGCGAGGCGGGTCGAGGTTCCACGCGTCCCGCCTGTCGCATGCCCAGCGTCGCGGCGTCGGTGAGCAGTTCCGCGGTGCGCGCGGGTGGCAGGCAGATCGCGGCGTAGCGGCTCACGCATTCCTTCACGGTGACCATTTCCGCGACCGGCGCGTAGTCCCGCGCGTCCTCGCACGCCTTGTCGTCGCCGGTCACCACGAGCACCGGCACGCCGTACTCCGCGGCGAGCCCCGCGTTGAGCCTGCCTTCGCTCGCCGGGACGCCGTCCAGCCACACGCCGGTGATCTGGTTCTCCAGGTAGGTGTGGGAGAGCACGCCGTCGAAACCGGCGCCCGCGTGGTAGCCGAGGAACACCACACCGTCGAGGCCGGAGTCGATGCCCTGCATCATCGACAGCGGCTTGTGCCGCCCGGTGAGCATCCGCGCGCGGGGATCCAGGTCCTCCAGCAGCAGGTTGCGCTGCGACGAGTGCGCCTCGTTGACCAGCACGTCGGAAGCGCCGGCGTCGAACAGGCCCGCGATCGTGGCGTTCACGTCGCCGGTGAACAGCCGCCGGAACCGCTGCCACTGCTCGGTACCGGGCACCACGTCGTCGGTCCAGGTGACTCCGGTCGCGCCCTCCATATCGGCCGAGATCATGATCCGCATGGGGCAAGACCGTACTGGGTGCGGCCGGGTGCGGGTGTTTTCACCCTGGTAGTGCCGCCATGGGCGGTCTGCGTGTGGCACGCGACACTTCTAGTTGCCACATACAACCATTGGCCTACCTTGTAACTAAGAGTGCCTGTTGAGCTACGGCTAGTTCCAGTAACGTCCGAACGGGTCAAGGGAGGCAGCGGAATGACGAGCACGCCTGGGGAATGGGACATCGTGACCAGCGTCGGCATCACGGCACTCGGTGTCGCGGCCGCGCGCGCGATCGAAACCCACCGAGAGGATCCGCTCGTCAGTGATCCCTACGCCGCGTCGTTCGTGCGCGCGGCGAACCCGCCGAACCCGATGCCGACCACCCCGGCCGAGGCCGCCGTGCTGGCCGACCACCAGGGCCTGTGGGTGCTGAACTCGGCCTACATGGCGGTCCGCACGCGGTTCTTCGACGAGTACTTCCTCCGCGCGACCGGCGAAGGCGTCCGGCAGGTCGTGATACTCGCGGCCGGACTCGACTCCCGCGCGTTCCGCCTGGCGTGGCCGTCGGGCACCACGATCTACGAGGTCGACCAGCCGAAGGTGCTGGGGTTCAAGCAGGACGTCCTCGACGAGCAGGGCGCCACCGCGCGCGGCACGCGTCGCACGATCCCGGTGGACCTGCGGGACAACTGGTCGGCGGCACTGCTGGGCGCCGGTTTCGTGCCGGGGGAGCCGACGGCGTGGCTCGCCGAGGGCCTGCTGCCCTACCTGCCCCCGGACGCCGAACAGCTCCTGCTCGACACGATCGACAAGTACTCCGGGCCGGGGAGCTGGCTGTCGGTCGAGCAGCCGGTCGACATGGCGCGGATGCTCGATGACGCGCAGGTCGGTGACGTCGCCACGCAGTGGGGGGTCGACATCCGCTCGCTCATCCACGATGACGACCGCCCGGATGCCAAGGACACGTTGCGCTCGCTGGGCTGGGAGATCAGTGACGAGTCCGCGGCGGACGTGGCGCGCCGGTACGGCCGGAACCTCGACGACGAGCTCGACCGGATGTTCGCGGTCAGCCGCTACGTGATCGGCAGGCGGTCGCAGTAGCCTGTGCGGGTGGTGCGCGACGGTGAGCCGGCGGGGGTGTCCGTCGCGGTCCTCTCACCCGAATCGGGCGGCTTTCCCCGGCACAGCCACGACGAGTACGTGCTGAGCGCGAACGTCACCGGCACGGAGAAGGTACGGCTCGACCGCGCAACCTTCGAAGCGGGCACCGAGGACGTCACGGTCTACAACCCGGGGCAGGTGCAGTCGTGCACCACGGAAACCCCCGAAGGCGCGAGCTGGTCGTGCGTCAGCGTCTACCTGCACCCGGACGGCCTCCGCGAACTCACCGGCGGCGCGCTCCCGGAATTCTCGAAACCCGTGGTCCGCGCGCCGGAGCTGCGGGCCGCGCTGCTCAGGGCGGCCCGGCACACCGGTGACGGCGCAGCGCGCGCAGAAGCCCTTTCGACGCTCGTGCTGGGCCTGTTCGATGCCGCGGGCCGGACGCCGCCCGCGGTGTGCGCGCCGACGGATCGCCGGATCGCGGCGGTCGCCGACCGGCTGCGCGCGGATCTCACCGCGGCGCCCCGGCTCGGCGACCTCGCGAACGACGCGGGCCTTTCGCGGGAAGCCCTGATCCGCGCGTTCACCCGCGCGACCGGTTCGCCGCCCTACGCGTGGCACTTGCAGGCGCGGCTGGCGGAGGGCAGGCGGTTGCTGCGAAGCGGACGGCCCGTCGCCGAAGTCGCACACGCACTGGGTTTCGCCGATCAAGCGCATTTCCACAAGCACTTCCGCGCCGCGTACGCCATGACTCCGGGGTGGTACCGGGCCACCGCGGCCTAGCGAAGAACTGCGCCATGCCTTCGGAATACCGGCGCGGAACCCGGGATTACCTCGGCTCACGGGACGATTTCTCCTCGCCGGTTTCCTTGCCGGTTTCCTTATCTTCACCCGGCCCGAGCACCCGCCGCACGCCGGGCACGTCCGGCACCGGATGACCCAGCTCCTCGACGAGGAGAACCCGACGCGGCCGCCGTTCGGCTGAGCGTCAACATCCGACAAGACGGCGCACGGGCCGTCCGCACAGGATCGGCACATGATCGGAGTGTTCTTCCTGGCCGCCGGGCTGGGGCTGCTGTTCAACGCCGCACCGGGCGCGGTCTTCACCGAATCGCTGCGGCGCGGGCTGCGCGGCGGGTTCCGCCCCGCGCTGGCCGTCCAGGTGGGCTCGCTCGTCGGGGATGCGGTATGGACGCTGCTCGGGCTCGCCGGTATCGGCGCCCTGTTCGCGGTGCCCGCGCTCCGCGTGCCGCTGACCGTCGGCGGATGCCTGCTGCTCTGCTGGCTCGGCGTGCGCGGGCTCCGCGACGGGATCTCCCCGGCGCGACGCGCGGATCCGGCGGCGGCGCCCGGACGGAGCGCCTGGTGCGCGGGCGCCGGCATGTCGCTGGGCAATCCGCTCAACGTCGTGTACTGGTCCGGAACGGCGAGCGCGGTGAACGGCGCGCTCGGCGGCGACGCCGGGTTCGCCGGGCTCGCGGTGTTCTTCACCGGCTTCATGATTTCGTCGCTGGCGTGGTGTTTCGTCTGCGCGGGCGGGATCGCGCTCCTGCGCCGCGCACTGCCGCCGGTCGCCGTGCGGGTGGTCGAGGGGCTGTGCGGTGCCGCGCTCCTGTGCCTGGCCGCGGTGGCGCTCGCCGGGCTCGGCTGACTCCACAGTGGACAGGGCACGACACGCCGGTGACGTATCGATTGCGCATCGGTGAACGGGAGCGCGGAAAGCCGCCGAATGCGGCCGATCGGGCGGCCGTACCGGCCAGAAGGGCAGGGCGAGGCCAGCACCTTGTCACCCGTCGCTACGCGGTCTAGACCAAGTGTGACACGAGACAACGGCGAGACAACGATCGGGTACTCACCGGCCCCGACATATATTGCGCGGTTCCACGCGCATGTGGTTACTTTTGCGCCTTGGGGTCAGACCTTCGCGGGACGGGGCCTCCCGGTGACGGGGGCCAAAACACTGATTGAGGTGGTCGTGGTGTTGTTGACCAGGAGAACCGGCCGGGCGACGGCCGCGCTCCTCGGCGCGGTGATGGTGGTCGCGGGTCCGTTCGCGGTACCGGCCGCGCAGGCGCAGCAGGAGGGCAAGACCCTGCGCGTGGCGCTCGTGCAGGAGATCGACCACCTCAACCCGTTCACCGCGGGCTTCGCGTCCAGCTCGATGATCGGCCGGATGAACTACGAGTTCCTCACGCTGCCCTCAGCGGAGGACGCCACGCCCACCGGCGGCATCTCGGACAAGTGGAGCACCTCCGAGGACAAGCTGACCTGGACCTTCCACATCCGGGACGGCATGAAGTGGTCCGACGGGAAGCCGGTGACCGCGAAGGACGCCGCGTACACCTTCAAGCGGATCATGACCGACAAGAAGGCGCAGGAAGCCAACGGCAACTACGTCGAAGGCTTCGTGGACGTGACCGCATCCGACAACTCCACGCTCGTCATCAAGACCAAGGCGCCGCGCGCCAGCATGACCGCGCTCGACGTGCCGATCGTGCCGGAGCACGTCTGGTCGGGCATCTCGGACATGGCCGACCCGAAGACCGACACCCCGGCCGTGGTCGGGGTCGGCGACGGCCCGTTCCTGATCACCGAGTACCGGCCGAACGAGGTCGTCACGCTCAAGGCCAACCCGGACTACTGGCGGGGCAAGCCGAAGTTCGACCAGCTGCAGTTCGTGGCGTACAAGAACTCCGAAGCGGCGGTGAGCGCGCTCAAGAACGGCGAAGTGGACTTCGTCAACCGGCTCACCCCGACCCAGTTCAACGCGCTGCAGGGCCAGTCGAACATCGCCACGAACAAGGCTTCCGGGCGGCGCTACCTGGACCTGCTGATGAACCCCGGCGCGCAGGACGCCGCCCGCCAGCCGATCGGTGACGGCAACCCCGCGCTCAAGGACGTCCGGCTGCGCAAGGCGATCGCTGCCGCGATCGACCCGAAGGAACTCGTCGACAAGGTCCTCGGCGGGTACGGCGAAGTGGCGGGCGGGCTGATCCCCTCGATGTACTCGACCTACCACTACCAGCCCGATCCGGCGAAGGCGTACAAGTTCGACATCGCCGACGCGAACCGCCAGCTCGACGCGGCCGGGTACAAGCGCGGTGGCGACGGCATCCGGACCTCCCCGGACGGCAAGCCGCTGAACCTCCGGCTCACCGCGCGCTCCAGCGAGGACTTCCCGCAGCGCACGTCGGAGTACATCGTCGGCTGGCTCAAGCAGGTCGGCATCAACATCGAGAAGCGCCTGGTGTCCGACGCCGAGGTCGACGAGCAGACCTCGTCCGGCAACTACGACCTCGCGCTGTCGAGCTACAACACCAACCCCGACCCCGACTACACGCTGGCGAAGCAGAGCTGCGGCAACCTGCCGGCGACGCCGGGCAGCGGCAGCACGGCGTCGTTCTTCTGCGACCCCCAGTTCGACCAGGCCTACCAGTCGGAGGCGGCGGAAACCGACCAGGCGAAGCGGTCCGAGTACACCCGGCAGGCGCAGGCCCGCTACTACGACCAGGCGCCCAGTTTCGTGCTCGCCTACCAGAACGTGCTCGAGGCGTACCGCTCGGACAAGTTCACCAACTTCGTGAAGCAGCCGGTCACCAGCGGCCCGATCATGGAGCAGACCGGGTACTGGGGCTTCTACGGCGCGACCCCGGTCGACTCCTCCAGTGCCTCCGGCGGCGGCAACACCGGACTGTGGATCGGAATCGGCGTGGTCGTGCTCGTGGTGCTCCTCGGCGGTGGCACGTTCCTCGCCAAGCGCGGCAAGTCCGCCGACGACCGCGAATAGCCCGCGCCAAGCCACCGATGCAGGAGTAACGCGATTTCCACGACATTCGACCAGCCACAGGCCCTCATCGACCCCGATGAGAACCGCGGTGGCACCGGAACCGGCCGGTTCGTCCTGAGGAAGGTGCTCGAAGGCCTCGTCAGCCTGGTGCTGGTGGTGGTGCTCGGGTTCCTGCTGTTCCGGCTGATCCCCGGCGACCCCATCGCGTCGCTGACCAGGGACCGGCCGACCAGCCCGGAGCAGATCGCCGAAATGCGCCGCCAGCTCGGCGTGGACAACCCGATGTGGCGGCAGTTCCTCGACTACGTCGGCGGGCTGCTGCACGGCGACTTCGGGCTGTCCACGACGTTCCGCCGCCCGGTCGGCGATATGATCGCCGAGCGGGTGGGTCCGACGCTGCTGCTGGTGGGCACGGCGACCGTGCTCGCGGTGATCATCGGGCTGTGGCTCGGCGTCCGCGCGGCCTGGCGCCACGGCAGCGCGTTCGACCGGGCGCACACCGGGATCGCGCTGACGCTGTGGTCGGTGCCGCAGTTCTGGCTCGGCCTCGTCCTGCTGATCGCGACGCAGGGCCTGTTCCCGAGCGCGGGCATGCGCTCACCGGACATCCCGGACGGGTTCTTCCCGCAGGCGCTCGACGTCGCGCACCACCTCGCGCTGCCGTGCGTGACCCTGCTGCTGGTGATCTACGCGCAGTACATGCTGGTGATGCGCTCGTCCCTGCTCGGGGAGATGGGCGCGGACTACCTGACCACGGCACGGGCCAAAGGACTGCGCGACGATCTCGTCCGCAAGCGCCACGCGGTGCCGAACGCGCTGCTGCCGACGGTGACGCTGGTGTTCCTGCAGTTCGGCATGGTGGTCTCCGGCACGGTCACGGTGGAGACCGTGTTCACCTGGCCCGGCCTCGGCCAGCTCCTCGCGCTGGCGCTGCGGGGGCCGGACCTTCCGTTGCTGCAGGGCCTGTTCGTGGTGTTCGCGGGCTCGGTGATCGTGATGAACATGCTCGCGGAACTGCTCTACCGCGTGCTCGACCCGAGGGTGCGTGCCCAGTGACCGAACCGGACAAGGCGCCGCCGAAGGACAGCGCCCGTGCGATGGCCCGGCGGCGACGCCGCGCGTCAGCAGCGGCGATGTGGCGCGAGTTCGCCGCGAACCGCGGCGGGTTGTTCGGCCTGTGCTTGCTCGCGTTGATCGTGCTGCTGGCGTTGCTCGCACCCGTGCTCAGCGACGAAACCGGGCTCGATGTCACGAAGGCGTCGGGCCGTGCATTGCAGGCACCGAGCGGGGACTACCTGCTCGGCACCGACGCCGACGGCCGGTCCGTGCTGCTGCTGACCTACTGGGGTGCGCGGGTCTCGCTTCTCGTCGGGTTCAGTGCGACGATCCTGTCGGTGCTCATCGGTACCGTCGTTGGGATCGCGGCGGCCCACTTCGGCCGCTGGATTTCGGCGCTGCTGCTGAGGTTCACCGACTTCTTCCTGGTGCTGCCCTCGCTCGTGCTCGCGATCGCGCTGTCCAGCGTGCTGCCGCACGGCGTCCCGACGATCATCGTGGCCATCGGCCTGACCTCGTGGCCCACCACGGCCAGGCTCGTGCGCGCCCAGACGATGACCATCGAAAGCAGGCCGTACATCGAGCGGTCCAAGGCGCTCGGCGGCGGGCACCTGCACGTCATCGGCAAGCACGTGTTGCCGGGCGTGATGCCGCTCGTACTGGCCAACACCACGCTCGTGGTCGGCAGTTCGATCATCGCGGAGTCCACCCTGTCCTTCCTCGGTCTCGGCGACCCGTCACTGGCGTCGTGGGGCCAGATGCTCGAACGGGCGCTCAGCGTCGGCGCGGCGACCAGCGGCGCGTGGTGGTACCTGCTGCCGCCCGGCCTGGCGATCGTCGTCGTGGTGCTGTGCTTCACCCTCGTCGGCAGGGCGCTGGAGACGGTGCTCGACCCGCGTCTGAAAGAGGTGCGTTCGTGACCGCGCTGCTGGAGGTCCGCAACCTCGGCATCACCTACCGGACCGCGGGGGGCGACGTACCCGCCGTGCACGGGGTCGACCTGCGCCTCGACCCCGGTGACACCCTCGGTGTCGCGGGGGAGTCCGGCTCGGGGAAGTCCACCGTCGCGATGAGCGTGCTGCGGCTGCTGCCGAAGACCGCGAAGGTCACCGGCGAGATCCTGCTCGACGGCGAGGACGTCACCACGATGAAGTGGGGCAGGCTCCGCGCGGTGCGCTGGGCCGACGCCTCGGTGGTGTTCCAGGGCGCGATGCACGCGCTGAACCCGGTGCGGCGCATCGGCGACCAGATCGCCGAGCCGATCCGGATCCACGCCGCGAGCGGGAACGCGCCGACCGACGCGCAGCTCAAAGCCAGGGTCGCCGAGCTGCTGGAGCAGGTGGACCTGCCGCCCGCGCGCGCCGGGGCGTACCCCCACGAGCTCTCGGGCGGGCAGAAGCAGCGCGTGATGATCGCGATGGCGCTGGCGTGCGAGCCGAGGCTGATCATCGCCGACGAGCCGACCACCGCGCTCGACGTGATCGTGCAGGCCCAGGTCCTCGACCTGCTGAGCAGGCTGGTCGCCGAGCGCGGCATCGGGCTGATCATGATCAGCCACGACCTCTCGGTGCTCGCCGCCACCTGCGCCGAGATCGCGGTGATGTACTCGGGCGAGATCGTCGAGCAGCGGCCGGGCCGCGAGCTGATGGCTTCGCCCCAGCACGAGCACACCAGGGCGCTGGCCGCGGCGTTCCCGACCGTCGGTGATCCGGTGTCGCGGTTCGCGCCCGCGACCAGCACCCCGCTGCCCCCGGAGCCCGAGCACCAGCCGTCCCCGGACGCGCTGCTCGTCGCCGACGACCTCAGGGTCAGCTTCCGGGACCGCAAGGGCGCCATGATCAAGGCGGTCGACGGGGTCGACCTCGAGGTGCGGCGCAACGAGATCGTCGCGCTCGTCGGCCAGTCCGGCTCCGGGAAGACCACGCTCGCGCGCACCATGCTCGGCCTGCAGAAGCCGACGTCGGGCCGCGTGCTCTACGACGGTTCGCCGGTGCCGTCCTCCGGGGCGGGGCTCAAGGCGTACCGGCGCCAGGTGCAACTGGTGCTGCAGGACCCGACGAGCGCCTTGAACCCCCGGCACAGCGTGTACGAAGCCGTCGCCGAGGGCCCGCGCATCCACGGGATGTCCGGCGACGAACGGGACATCGTGCGCGCCGCGCTGGAGGCCGCCGAGCTGCGGCCCGCGGAGCGGTTCATGCCCCGCCTGCCGCACGAGCTGTCCGGCGGGCAGCGGCAGCGGGTGGTCATCGCGGGCGCGCTGGCGCTGCGGCCGAGCGTGCTCGTCGCCGACGAGCCGGTCGCCTCGCTCGACGCGTCCGTCCGCGGCGAGATACTCGGCCTCCTGCTGCGCCTGCGGCGGGAGCTCGGGCTGGCCGGCCTGGTGATCACCCACGACCTCGGACTGGCTTGGAACATCGCCGACCGGGTCGCCGTGATGTACCGCGGCGAACTCGTCGAACTGGGCACCGTGGACGAGGTGCTGCTCGACCCGCGGCACGACTACACCAAGTCATTGCTCGCCGCGCTGCCCGGCGGCACCGCGGCCTAGCCGGACGGCCCGCGGCGGCCTCGAAACCGCCGCTGCCGTCGGGCTCAAGAGCGGCGAAGTGTAATCTCCTACCCCAACATGGCCACCACTATTGACCCCAGTACGGCGGGCTCCGATGCCGAGCAGGCGGAGACGGTCCGTGTTCGCGTCCCCTCCCGTTTCCCGTACCGGACCATCGCGATGGGCACCATCGGCAGCACGCTGCTGATGATCGGCGCGCTCGGCGCGGCGGGCGTGCTCATCCGCGACCCGATCCTCGGGCACGGGCCGATGTCCTGGATCCGCTACGGGCACGGCAGGGCGATCGCCAACGCGTTGCTGTACATCGGGTTCGCCCTCATCGTGTGGGCGTGGGTCCGGCTCGGCCGGTACGCGATCACGCGCCGGATCGGCAGCGGGCCGATCCTGGCCGCGGCCGGCTGCTGGATGGCGCCGCTGCTGATCTCGCCGCCGTTGTTCACCAGGGACGTGTTCTCCTACCTCGGGCAGGGCGCGCAGCTGCTCTACGGGCTCGACCCGTACCAGCACGGGCCCGCCGAGCTGGAAGTACTGCCGAACGTGGTGCAGAACGTGCACCAGGTGTGGCAGACCACGCCCGCCCCGTACGGGCCGCTGTACCTGCTGATCTCCAAGGGCGTCGTCGCGATCACCGGCGACAACCTGATCCTCGGCGTCATCCTCACCAGGGTGGTCCTGCTGGTCGGGCTCGCCATGACGCTGTGGGCGCTGCCCCGGCTCGTGCGCCACCTCGGCGGCAACCTGCCGATCGCGCTGTGGCTCGCGGTGGCCAGCCCGATGATGGTGATCCACCTCTTCGGCGGCCCGCACAACGACCTGATGATGATCGGCTTCCTCACCGTCGGCGTGGTGGCCGCGCTCGAGCGCAAGTACCCGGTCGCGGTCGTGCTCATCACGGTGGCGATGCTGATCAAGGCCACGGCCGCGATCGCGCTGCCGTTCCTGGTGTGGATGTGGGCGAAGGACCTCAAAGGCAGTGAAAACGGGGTCAGGTTCAAGAACTTCGTCAAGGCGGGCGCCGCGTCGGTGGCGATCTTCGCCCCGGTTTTCGTGGCGGGCACCTGGGTGGCGCTCGGCTCGTTCAACCTCGGCTGGGTCGCCGGGTTGAAGGCACCCCAGCTCATCGCGAACTGGCTCAACCCCCCGACCGGGGTCGGCGAGGTGTTCTACACGCTCGTGCACCTCGTGGTGAACGTGCAGTCCTCGCCGTTCGTCACCGTCGCCCGGGTGATCGGCATGGCCGTGCTCGCGGTGTTCGTGGCCAGGCAGTGGTGGCTCGCGCGGGTCGGCGGCACCGAGGCGATCCTGCGCGCCGCGATCAGCCTGCTGTCCGTCTCGATCCTGTTCCCCCCGACGCTGCCGTGGTACTTCACCTGGGGCTTCGTGATCCTGGCCGCGTTCAAGTGGCGGCAGCGGCACCTCGCCGTCGTGGTGGCGGTGTCGGTGTTCCTGGTGCTGGTGTACTACCCGACCGGCGAGCAGGCCCTGTACGACTGGTGGTTCATCGCGGGCGTCGTGGCCGTCAGCGTGTACGCGGCCGCCTCACTGCTGCGGCCCGACCCGCTGGGACTGGTCGCGGCGTTCAAGAAGCAGTCCACTCCTGCCGAAGCGCCGTTCCTCGCCGAACCCGCGAAAGCCGAACACGCCGAATAAGGCCCACCGACGGGCGCGACCGTGTTGAATGCCGTCGAGGGTCCCGATCAGGAAGCGACGGTGTTTTCGATGCGTATCGGTTCACGGTTCCGCCGCGCGGCAGCCGTCGTGCTCGGCTCCGTCACGGTGCTGGCGACGATGGTGGTCCCCGCCGAGGCGGCAGGCTTCGCCTGGACGCCGACGCCAACGGGTTCGGACGCGAGGCTCCGCGGGCTGTCCGCGGTGTCCTCGCAGGTGGCGTGGGCGTCGGGGAGCAACGGCACGATCCTGCGCACGGCCGACGGCGGCGCGCACTGGGCGCAGGTCGCCCCGCCGGGCACCACCGAACTCGACTTCCGCGACATCGAGGCCTTCGATGCTCAGCACGCCGTGGCGCTGTCGATCGGTGAGGGCGAGGCGTCCCGCATCTACCGCACCGCCGACGGCGGCCGCACCTGGGCGGAGTCGTTCCGCACCACCGATCCGAAGGCGTTCTACGACTGCGTCGCGTTCTTCGACCCGTGGCGCGGGCTCGTGATGGGCGACCCGGTGGACGGCAAGATCCAGATACTGGCCACAGTGGACGGTGGGCGGCACTGGCAGCCGATGCCGAAACAGCTCCTGCCCGACGCGCAGCCGAACGAGGCCGGGTTCGCCGCGAGCGGCCAGTGCCTGACCACCCGTGGCCCGTTCGACGCGTGGATCGGCACCGGCGGCGGCGCGACCTCGCGCGTGCTGCACTCGTCGAACGGCGGCCTCACCTGGCGCGCGGCGACCACACCGATCGCGAGCAGTGCTTCGGCAGGCGTGTTCGCCACCGGGTTCACCGATCCCCGGCACGGGCTGGCGATCGGTGGCGACTACGCCGCACCGTCGAACCCCGCGCCCGCGCTCGCGGTGACGCGCGACGGCGGCCGCACGTGGCGCCCGGCCGCGGACGCACCCGACGGCTACCGGTCAGGGCTCGCCTGGCGCGGCCGGAGCACGGTGATCGCGGTCGGCCCGACCGGCACCGACGTCAGCACGGATGCCGGGCAGCACTGGCGGCTCGTCGACGGCGGCAGCTTCGACACCGTCGACTGCGCGCACGGCGCGTGCTGGGCGGCGGGGGAGAAGGGCAGGGCCGCGCGGTCCGCATGACGATGCGCTACCGGCTGGCGGCCGGATTCGTGGGGTTGGTCGCCGGATGCGCCGTGCTGTCCGGGTGCACGACAGGCCTACCCGATCGCACCGAGCAAGTGCGGCGGCTCGAAGCTGAGATCCCCGCGCTGCCCGGCGTGGCGAAATTCCACGTGAGCTACCAGAACGACTTCGAGTCCGGTTCGTCGCTCAGAACCACCGCGTATTTCCCGACCGCGACCGAACCGCAGATCGTGGCCATCGCCCAGCGCATCACGGACCTCACGCACGGACAATTCAACGGATACCAACAGGAGCACGAATTCGTCGTCGGCAATCGGGCCCAGGTCACGACCGGCGCCGAACCGGACCCGCGCGAGGTCGCGGACCGCGTCCGGCGGCTCCGGCAGATCAGCTCGGCGCTTCCGGCTGCCGAGATCACCTGGAACGGCCGCGGACTCGACGTGCACGATGTTCCTGAGGCCGCGGTGTCCTTCGCCGCCGTGCGCGGTGGTCTCGCGGGTAAACCCGCGCGGGTCACGGTCTTCACGCAGGGCGCCGGGCCGTCGTGGGAGGTCGACTTTCCGTTCGACGCCGAGCAGGAACGCCAGCTCGCAGCACAGATGGCCGGATTGCCGGTCGAAGTGACGTTCGTGGCACTCAAGAACGGTTTCCTGTCGAGTATGAACGCGGGAGTACGCGATCCGGCGAAGGCTTATGCGGATCTCGCCGCGGCGATCGCAGCCCTGCATGCGACGCGTGCGCACCCCGTGTACCTGACATGGCATCGGGACGGCGAGAAGGGCAAGGGGCTGAAATTCGCCGGGAACGTGCACGTGGCCGGCTGCCAATATCCCCGCACGGCAGGCGAAGAGGATCCCGGCAGGTACTACACGCCGGAAGCCCTCGAACTCCAACGTCGATTGCGCACCGAGTTCGACGCCTGCCGGTAGGTCACCGGCTGGACCAGCCCCGCCATCGGGTGACCTCGGTACGCACCACGACGCCTTCCGGCGGGCGCTCGCGGTACTGCGCGTACTTTTCGCACAACCAGGCCACGGGTTCGGCGCGGGCGTCCTCGTCGACGATCGACGCGGTGCCGTCGGCACGGACCCACCACAGGTTCGCCCAGTCCTCGTCGTAGGCGTCGGTGAGGAACGCGACGGCGGAATTCTCCGCTATGTTGCGCAACCGCCGCAGATCGGTGCTGCGCTTCGGTTTGTGGTCCACGGCGAACACGATCACGTCGTCGCGGACGGCGAAGGTCACCGGCACCAGGTGCGGGACCCCGGCCGCGTTCGCGGTGGCGAGCCGGGCGACGCGCGCCTCGGCGAACAGTGCGGTGGCGTCCGTCGGCTCCATGACCGTCAGCGTAGTGACGGCTCGCGCCCCATGCGCCGCAACAGTCTGTCCTGCCGAGTGAAACCGGGGGAACCCGTTGGTGGCGCGAAGAACCGGTGCGTCGTGTCCGCGGCGGCGGGGGTTTCCGCGAGCCCGGCGTAGATCCGGTCGAACCCGTCGTCGAGCCAGCCGAGCAGGCCGGCGTCCAGCGTGTCGTCCACGCCGATGGCCCGTGCCAGATCCCAGGTGTGCACGATGCTGTCGGCCGTCCGCACGGCCAGCGCCTGGCTCCCCACGACCCGTCCGAGCGGGTAGTCCAGCACCCGCGCCAGCGCGCCCGGCCTGGCGAAAGCGTCCGCGCAGTCGCGTACGGAACCCCGGAACGCGCCGATCGGGTCGGCGCCGAGCGCGTCCGCGTCCCGCCCGGCGAGGTACCCGGCTGCCGTCCCACCGTCCACAAGGGACACATAGTTGCGGTTGCCACTGGTCATGTGGTTCACCAGGTCGCGCACTTTCCACTCCGCGCACGGCGTCGGCGCGTCCCACTGCGCCGGTCGCACGGCTGCCAGCAGCCGGTCGAAACCGGTGCTGGCGGCGACGAACCGCGGGATGATCCCCTCGAAGGCGTTGTTCATGCGGACGAGCCTGCCGATCGCCGACGCTTCGCGCTGGCGGGTTTCCGACCTCACGCGAAGGCGTCGACCCCGGTCAGCTCCGCGGAAAGCGCCCACAGCCTCGCCGCGGCGGCGGAATCGACGGCGTAGCCGCACACCCCGGTCATGGTGCCGTCGGCCGGTGCCGGTTCGGCGATGTCGCAGTCTTCGAGGTACACCCCGCCCATCCCGTCGAGCTGCGGCGACGTCGCCGCCCAAACCTGGGTCGCCGCGCCTTGCCCGGTGTCCTTCGTCTCGCCGGTCAGCGCGCCGTTCTCGTCGAGCATCCCGCGGGCCACCAACTCGTCGTTGGTGAGGTGCCGCACGAGGTTGGTCAGGATGCGGCCGGGGTGCAGCGCGAACGCCCGCACGCCACGGGCACGGGCGAGATGGTCGAGCCGGACTGTGAACAGGATGTCCGCGGTCTTCGCCTGGCCGTAGGCCTCCCACTTGTCGTACCCGCGCTCGAACTGCGGGTCGTCCCAGCGGATGCCGGAGAAGAAGTGGCCCCGAGAGGACACCGAGACGATCCGCGCGCCGGGGGCGAACGCGGGCCACAACCGGTTGACGAGTGCGAAGTGGCCGAGGTGGTTCGTAGCGAACTGCGCTTCCCAGCCAGGCCCGATCCGCGTTTCCGGCGCGGCCATGATCCCGGCGCTGCCGATGAAGAGGTCGATCCCGCGCCCCGAGGCGATGAAACGCCCGGCGAAGGCGCGGACGCTGTCGAGATCCGCGAGATCGAGTTCGTCGATCTCGACGCCGCCGACACCGGCGAGCGCTTCTTCGGCGCTGGCGCGACGCCTGGCCGGTACCACGACGTGGGCACCGGCGGCGACGAGCGCGCGGGTCGTCTCCAGGCCGATGCCGGAGTAGCCGCCGGTGACGACGGCGAGTTTCCCGGTCAGGTTCACGCCGTCGAGGACCTCGCTCGCGGTGCTCGTGGCGCCGAAGCCCGAACCGATCTTGTGCTGTGCGGTGGTCATGTCCGCGACGCTACGACCTGGAGCGTGCTCCAGCGCAAGTGCCGGAGCCGCCCGGCATGGCGAGGCCGTTCGCGAGGCTTTCCAGCGCCTCGCGCACGATCGGGCCGAGCGGGCCGTCCCCGTCGCCGCGGATCCAGAGTGTCGTGGCGGCGCCGAGCGCGGAGCTGACCGTCGCGGCCACCAGCCGCGGGTAGACGTCGGTCCGCACGTCGGTCCCGGTGCGCGCGGCGATCGCCTCGGCGAGCGACTGCTCGGCGACCGCGACCGCGCGCAGCATCTCGACCTGCAGCGCGGGCTCGGTGATCATGAGCTTCAACCCGGTCATCCACCGCTTGTCCGGCCGGTGTCCCTCGTGGTCGAACTCGTCGAGGACGGCCGCCGTGAGCGCTTCCCACAGCGATTCCTCCGGCGGGCGCGCCCGCAGCACCTCGGCCATCACCACGGCGCGGTCGACCTGCCTCGCCGAGATCGCCTCCGCCTTGCTGGAGAAGTAGTTGTTGAACGTGCGCGGGGAAACCCCCGCCGCGGACGCGATGTCCTCGACGAGCACGTTCTCGAAACCGCGTTCGATCGCCAGCCGGATCGTCGCCCAGCTCAGCGCCGCGCGCGTCTCGCGCTTCTTGATCTCCCGCCGCCCGAGCCCGGGGGTCTTCGGGGCCGCCCCGGAAGCCTGCATGTTCCCGACGCTAGCAGGAAGCCCGGCCCAGGTGGCCTACGCCAGCGCCGGCTCGAGGAGCGTGAGGGCGCCCGCATCGGCGTCCAGTTCGCCCGGCACGCCGAGGGCCAGCGTGGGGGACCGGGGCACGTGCCCGAACCCGCACTCCCACAGCATCGGCACACCGAGCGGGCCGAGCCGGTCGAGCATCAGCGCCCGCACCCTGCCGAGGTCACCGCAGCCGTGCCACGAGCCGAGCGCGATCCCGGCGACGCCGTCGAACCAGCCGGAGCGCAGCAGCTGGGTCAGCAGCCGGTCGAGCCGGTAGACGTCCTCCGTGATGTCCTCGAGCACCGCGATCGCGCCCTCGGCGCCACGGTGCTCCGGGGTGCCGATGCTGGCGGTCAGCAGGCTGAGGTTGCCGCCGACGAGCCGGCCGCGCGCCACGCCCGGCCGGAGGGACTCGACGGACTTCGCCAGCACGGTCGCCCGCTCCGGTTCGAACAGTGTGGCGCGCAGGTGTTCGGCAGCCGTCTGGTCGAACAACGCGCTCGCCGGCATCGGCGAGAACAACGTGGACAGTCCTAAGTGGACGCCTACGGCTTCGTGCAGCGCGGTGATGTCACTGGAGCCCGCGAGCACCTTCGGCCCGGCGGCCGCCAGCGCCGTCCAGTCGACGTGGTCGAGCATCCGCATGCTGCCGTACCCGCCGCGCGCGGCGAACACCACGGAGACCGCGGGATCCGTCCAGGCCGCGGTGAACTCGGCGGCCCGGTCTTCGTCGGTGCCCGACAGGTAGCCGAACCCGGGATGCCGCCCGCGCACGCACGGCCCCGTGCGCACGGTCAGGCCCCAGCCTTCGAGTACGCCGATGGCGGAGTCGAGCAGGTCCGGCGGCACCGGTCCCGCGGGCGCCACGATCGCCATCGTGCCGCCCGCGGTCACCCTCGCCGGTTTCACCGCTGAAGGTCCAGTGCCGCCACACCCGGGGTGTCGAAGCCGAAGACCTGGCCGTAGAACGAAAGCTCGGCCTCCAGCACCGCGACGATCGTCTCCGCCTTGCGGAAGCCGTGCTGTTCGCCGTCGAAGGTCAGGTAGGCGTGCGGGATGTCCTTGCCCCGCAACCCGGCGACGAACCGGTCGGCCTGCTCCGGCGGGCAGATCTCGTCTTCGAGCCCTTGCAGGAACAGCACCGGCCCGGCCAGCGTCCCGGCGTGGTTCATCGGCGAGCGCTCCCGGTAGCGCTGCTCGGCTTCCGGCAGCGGGCCCACCAGCCCGTCGAGGTAGCGCGACTCGAAGTCATGCGTCTCACCGCCGCTGCCCGTCCAGCGGTACAGGTCGAGGATCGGGTACTTCACGGTGCCCGCCCGGTAGGTCCGGACCGTGGTCATCGAGGCGGCCGAGGTGTACCCGCCCGCGCTCCCGCCCCGGATCGCGAGCCGCGCGGGGTCGGCGATGCCTTCGGCGACGAGTGCTTCGGCCACCGCGACGCAGTCGGTCACGTCGACGACGCCCCACTGTTCGCGCAGCCGCTCGCGGAACCGCCTGCCGTAGCCGGTGGACCCGCCGTAGTTCACCGCGACCACGCCGATGCCGCGGCTGGTGAAGAACGAGAAGTCGAGATCGAGCACCGGGAAGTTGCGGCCGGTCGGGCCGCCGTGGACGTGCACCAGGTACGGCGGCAGCTCGCCGTCGGGCCCGGCGTGCTCCGGGTTGGTCGGCGGGTACAGGTAAGCCGGTACCGGCTCGCCGTCCTTCGTGGTGAACACGCGCTCCTGCGGTTCGGGGAGGTAGTCCAGCGGCGGCAGCGCCTTCGCCGACGGCGGCTCGCCCTCACGAGGTGTGATCTCGGTCGTGGTGCCCGTCGCGATGTCGGCGTACATGACCGCGCCCTCCTGCCGCGGCCCGGCGGCGATGCCGACGATCCCGCCGCGGTAGGAGGCCATCGTCGGCGACCACGCCGTGAGGTGGGACGCCGAGGGCACCGCGGTGACGGTCGCGGTGGCTTCGTCCAGGACGGCGAGCCGCCCCGAGTTGAGCACCGCGTGCTTGCCGTCGCCGAGCGGGCTGAACCACCGGGCGCCGACCCGCCACATCGCGCCGCCGAGTTCCTCGGTCACCGGCGCGAGATTCGTCACCGTCCCGTCGAGGCCGATGCGGTGCAGGTTCCACCAGCCGTCCGGGTCGAGCAGCGCGAGCAGGGTGCCGCCGGCCTCCCACTGGACCTGGCACACCGAGACGCCGGGGCCGCCTGCGAGCACGCGGTGCGGCCCGAAGCCGCCGTCGCCGGTCAGTTCGGCGACGCACAGTTCTGTTTCGTCCCACGGCATCGACGGGTGTTCCCAGCCGAGCCAGGCGGCGTGGGTGCCGTCCGGTGACAGCTGCGGCGCGGTCATGAAGTGGTGGCTGGCCGCCAGCACCCGCGGCTCGCCGCCGAACGGGGACAGCGACACCAGGTCGCGGCGGACGTCGGCGCGCCGGACGCCGATGCTGCTCTCGCGGACCGCCCACACCTGGTCACCTGGCCCGTGCCGGAGGTCGCCGTAGCGGACGCCCTGCGGCGACTCCGGCTCGCCGGTGATCGGGGTCACCTGGCCGGTGTCCAGATCGCGGACGTAGACCCGCTGGTCGTCCCAGTGCGTGAACACCAGCGAGCCGCCGACGGCGATCCACGGGACACCGCCGTACTCGTGCAGCCGGTTGCGGGCGTTCCACGGCTGCGGCAACAACTCCTCGACGCGGCCTTCGGCCGACGCGCGGACGACGGCGAGCCGCCCGCCTTCGTCCGGCCTCCCCTCCGCCCACCAGACCTCGCCGTCGATGACGTCGAGCCACTGCGCGGAGCCGCCTGCGGTGGCGACGTCGGCGGCGCTGATCGGGGAGTCCCATGAGCCGTAGGGCATGATTTTCGACACGGCTGCAGAGTAGCGGCAGGTCCGCCACGCCAAGAGCGAACAGCGCGAAGCCGGGGCGGCGGATGCCGATCATGCAGGGGTGGCTTAGGGTCTGTGGTGTCATGGCTCGCGTAATTCACGTCTTCCGTCAACCCGACCGGTTCGTCGCTGGAACCGTCGGGGAACCCGGCGACCGCACGTTCTACCTCCAAGCGTCCGAGGACGTCCGCACGATCAGCGTGACGATCGAGAAGCAGCAGGTAGCGGTCCTCGCCGAACGTCTCGCGTCCCTGCTGGAGGAGGTCGCGAACCGCTTCGGCGCCGAGGTGCCGGAGGAGGTGCCCGACGAACTCCGCGATTCGGAACCTCTCGACGTTCCGGTCGAAGAGGAGTTCCGGGTCGGCACCATGGGCCTCGGCTGGGACGCCGAAAGCAGCGCGGTGGTGATCGAACTGCTCGCCATCACCGAGGGCGAGGTCGACGAGACCGTGGTGCTCGACGACACCGAGGAAGGGCCCGACGCGGTCCGCGTGTTCCTCACACCGGCCGCCGCGCGCGCGTTCGCGGACCGGGCCGACCGGGTCGTCAACGCGGGCCGCAAGCCGTGTCCGCTGTGCGGCGAGCCGCTCGACCCGGACGGCCACATCTGCCCGCGACAGAACGGGTACCGGCGCGACGCCGACCTGACCGAGGACTGAGCGTGACCACCCAGGAGCCAGCCGAACCGTCGGTAAGACCGGACGGTGAGTTCGCCAGGGAACTCGTCGAGCGCGGTTCGCTCGAGGTGGAGGGCAGGCTCGTCGACGCGTCGAACGTGACCCTGTTCTGCGTGATCGAGCTGGACGGCGTGGCCGCGAACGCGGTGTACAAGCCGGTGGCGGGCGAGCGCCCGCTGTGGGACTTCCCCGACGGCACGCTCGCCGGCCGCGAAGTGGCCACGTACCTGCTGTCGGATGGCTCGGGCCTTGGCGCGGTGCCGCCGACGGTGCTGCGCGACGGGCCGTTCGGCCCCGGCATGGTCCAGCTGTGGATCGAGACCACCGACGACGACCTGGTCGACGTGCGGGCGCCGGAGGAACTGCCCGACGGCTGGCGCGTGGTCCTGCACGCGCACGACCGGATGGGCGAGCCCGCCGTGCTGGCGCACGCGGACCGGCCGGAGATGCGCAGCCTCGCGCTGCTGGACATCATCGCCAACAACACCGACCGCAAGGGCGGGCACGTGCTCGGCGGGGTCGACGGCCGCGTGTACGGCGTGGACCACGGGATCTGCCTGCACACCGACCCGAAGCTGCGCACCGTGCTGTGGGGCTGGATCGGCGAGCCGATCGGCGACGAGGCCACCGAAAAGCTGCGCGAGCTGCCCGCCAAGCTGGACGGCGATCTCGGCGAGCAGCTCAAGCCGCATCTCATCGGGCTCGAGATCGGGGCGATCCGCGAGCGCGCCGAGCAGCTACTGGCGGCCGGGGTCTTCCCGGAGCCGGCTGATGACTGGCGCGCCGTCCCGTGGCCGCTCTTCTGATACTCGGGTAGGACGGGGACATGCGCCGTGTGTCCTATCGGGACCGACTCACCGCACCGCTGCCGACCCCGCGCGAGATGATCCGGATCCTGCGCGAAGGCGGGTTCCGCGGCTCCACCGAGCGGGCCGATCGCATTCCGGTCCGCCGGGACGGGCTGCCCGCGCTCGCCGCCGGCGAGTCGAGCTGGACCTGGGTCGGGCACGCGACCTACCTGGTCCGGCTCGGCGGGGTGACCGTGCTGGCCGACCCGGTGTGGTCGGCGAAGATCCCCGGGGTGCCCCGCAGGCTCACCCCGCCCGGTCTGGCCTGGGCCGAGCTGCCGCCGATCGACGTGGTGGTGATCAGCCACAACCACTACGACCACCTCGACGCGCCGACGGTGGACCGGCTGCCGAGGCAGGTTCCGGTGCTCGTCGGCGCGGGACTGGGCCGGTGGTTCCGGCGGCGCGGCTTCACCGAGGTGATCGAGCTGGACTGGTGGGAGCCGGCGGCGGTCGCCGGGCTGAGGTTCGACTTCGTGCCGTCGCACCATTGGAGCAGGCGCGGCCCGTTCGACGCGTGCAGATCGCTGTGGGGCGGCTGGGTCGTCACCGCGCCGGACGGCACGCGCACCTACCACGCGGGCGATTCCGGTTACGGCGGCTGGTTCGCGGAGATCGGCGCGCGTTATCCCGGTATCGACGTCGCGATGATGCCGATCGGCGCCTACGAGCCGCGGTGGTTCATGAGCCCGGTGCACCTGGACCCGGACGAGGCGGTGCGCGCGCTGTCCGATCTCGGCGCGCGCAGGCTCGCGTCCATGCACTGGGGCACGTTCGTGTTGACCAAGGAGCCCGTCGACGAGCCGCTCGACCGGATCAGGTCCGCGTGGTCGGCGGCGGACCGTGATCCCGCCGACCTGTGGGCACTGGCGGTCGGCGAAACCAGGACGCTGCCGTCGCGCCGGGCCCGGCGTGGCGGGGAGACGACGGGTGCCCCGCGCCGATAACGTCCCGCTCCGTGCGCTCTCATTCGTATGACGACGTGCTGTCCGGCCCGCGCAAGCGGAAGATCCCGGAGGTGCCTGCCGAACCGGGCCTCGTGGTGGAGGACCCGGGGAGCGGTTTCTGCGGTGCGGTGGTGCGGCTCGAATACGGCAACGCGGTGCTCGAAGACCGCCACGGCCGTCATCGCGTGTTCCCGCTCGCCCCGGCCGCGTTCCTGCTCGAGGGCAAGCACGTGACGCTGGTCCCGCCGAAGGCCGCGGCCGAGAAGGCGCCGACGCGGTCCGCCTCGGGCTCGGTCCGGGTCGAAGGGCTCAAGGCGCGGGTCGCCCGCGACTCCCGGATCTGGGTCGAGGGCAAGCACGACGCCGAGCTCGTCGAGCGGGTGTGGGGCCACGACCTGCGGGTGGAAGGGGTCGTGGTCGAGCCGCTCGACGGTGTCGACGTGCTCGCCGACCGGATCGCCGAGTTCGGCACCGGGCCTGGCCGCAGGCTGGGGGTGCTGGTGGACCACCTGGTCCGCGGCAGCAAGGAGTCCCGCCTCGTCGAGGGGATCAGGGACGAGAACGTATTGGTGACCGGCCACCCCTACGTCGACGTGTGGCAGGCGGTGAAACCGGCGTCGGTCGGGATCGAAGCGTGGCCGGCGGTGCCGAGAGACGTGGAGTGGAAGGTCGGCATCTGCACCGCGCTGGACTGGGGCGAACCGTGGGAGGGCTGGCAGCGCGTGCTCGCCGGTGTCCGCGGCTTCCGCGACCTGGAAACCCCGCTGATCGGCGCGGTGGAACGGCTGATCGACTTCGTCACCGAACCGGGCGAGGAGTGACTAGGTCACGCCTAGGTCACGTCGAGTTGCCCGAACGGTGCGAACGGTCACTTTCTGAGACGATGGCGGCATGATTCCGGCACTCATCTGGCTGGCCGCGGGCGTCGCGTTGATGGTCGCCGAGGTGCTCTCCGGTGACCTCGTGCTGATCATGCTCGGCGTCGGCGCGCTCGCGGGCGGCGCGTCCGCCTCGATCACCGGCGAAACGGCCATCGACGTCGCGGTGTTCGCCGTGGTCTCGGTCGGGCTGCTCGTGCTCGCCAGGCCCGCGCTGAAGCGCCGGTTCCTGACCGGGCCCTCGGTCAAGACCAACACCGAGGCGCTCGTCGGCGCCGAGGCCGTCGTGACGTCCACTGTGGACCTGGACGGCGGCCAGGTGAAACTGGGTGGTGAGGTGTGGTCGGCCCGCAGCTTCAGTGAGGACCAGCGCATGGAACCCGGCGAACGGGTGACCGTGGTAGAGATATCAGGCGCCACCGCGGTCGTGTCCGCGGCACATCTTCGATAAGGGGAGCAAAGAGTTGACGACCGCAGCGATCATCGTCGTCGCGATAATCATCCTGTTCGTGATCGTCACGGTCGCGAAGGCGATCATGGTGGTGCCGCAGGCACAATCGGCGGTGATCGAACGGCTGGGCCGGTTCCGCACGGTCGCCTCGCCCGGCCTGAACTTCCTGGTGCCCTTCTTCGACAAGGTGCGCGCCAGGATCGACCTCCGCGAGCAGGTCGTCTCGTTCCCGCCGCAGCCGGTGATCACCGAGGACAACCTGACCGTGTCGATCGACACGGTGGTGTACTTCCAGGTCACCGATTCGCGCGCGGCGGTGTACGAGATCTCGAACTACATCGTCGGTGTGGAGCAGCTGACCACCACGACGCTGCGGAACGTGGTCGGTGGCATGAGCCTCGAACAGACCCTGACCTCGCGTGACTCGATCAACAGCCAGCTTCGCGGCGTGCTCGACGACGCGACCGGCCGGTGGGGGATCAGGGTGGCGCGAGTCGAGCTGAAGGCGATCGACCCGCCGCCCTCCATCCAGGACTCGATGGAGAAGCAGATGCGCGCCGACCGGGAGAAGCGCGCGATGATCCTCACCGCGGAAGGTCAGCGGGAGTCCGCGATCAAGACCGCGGAAGGCCAGAAGCAGAGCCAGATCCTCGCCGCCGAAGGTGCCAGGCAGGCGACCATTCTCGGCGCCGAGGCCGAGCGGCAGTCCAGGATCCTGCGCGCACAGGGTGAGCGGGCCGCCCGCTACCTGCAGGCGCAGGGTCAGGCGAAGGCGATCGAGAAGGTGTTCGCCGCGATCAAGGCGGGCCGCCCGACACCGGAAGTGCTGGCGTACCAGTACCTCCAGACGCTGCCGCAGATGGCGCAGGGCGACGCGAACAAGGTGTGGCTGGTCCCGAGCGACTACGGCAAGGCGCTCGAAGGGTTCGCGCGCACGCTCGGCGCACCCGGCGACGACGGCGTCTTCCGTTACGAGCCGCCCAAGGAAGAGGCCGTCGAGCGGCCGGACCTCGACGACGACGAGGTGTCCGGCTGGTTCGACACGAAGAGCGACCCGAAGGTCGCCGAGGCGGTCGCGGCCGCGGAAGCCGTGGCGCGCCAGGAAGTTCCCGGCCCGCTCGGCACGAGCCCGGCACGGACGACACCGCCGCGGCCCCTGCGCTCGGCTGAACCCGAGCCGGAGCCCGAGCCGGAAGGCGAGCCCGCGACGGAGGCTCAGGCACCGGAGCTGCCGAAGCGCCAGCCGTCCGCGCAGATCCCGCCGCACCAGCCGAGCCCGCCGCCGCACCAGGCCCCGGCTCCGCCGCCGTACCCGCAGCAACCGCAGCAGCCCCCGTACGGCGGGCAGTACGGCCAGGGTGGCGGCGCGTACCCGCAGCAGCCACCGCAGGGCCCGTCGAGCGGCCCGTTCCCGCAGCAGGGTGGCCCCCAGGGACCGCCGCGCCAGCAGTAGCACCCGTGCACGTCGAGCGGCCGGGGTCCGGACCTGTGAGGTCCGGACCCCGGCCGCTTTTTCGTGACGTGGATCACTCGAATTGGAGAACCCTGGTGGCGTTCGCGGCGTCTGGCCGGATGTGAAGAGATTCCTCAGTACATCGGCTGCGCGAGGTGAAGCCGATGACGCGGAGCTGGTGCGCCTGGTCGCCAAGGGCGATCGGGCGGCCTTCGAGGAGCTGTACCGGCGCACCAGCCCGTGGCTGACCGTGCGGTTGCGCCGCCGGTGCGCCGACGAGCAGATCGTGGCCGAGGTGCTGCAGGAGACGTTCCTCGCGGTGTGGCGAGCCGCCGACGGGTTTGCCGGTGCTTCCGTGGACGGCAGCGCGATGGGCTGGTTGTGGACCATCGCCGCACGACGGCTCATCGACGCGTTCCGGCGGCGCGCCCGCCACGCGCAGCCTCCGCCTGCCGCGGCGGTCGCGGATCTGGCACCCGCGGCCGAAGAGGAGGCGCTGGCGTCGACCGTCGGTGACGGCGTCGGCGACGCACTCGCCCGGCTGGCGCCCGAACTGCGCCAGGTGCTCCAGGCGATGGTCCTCGACGGGCTGTCCGTCCGTGAGACCGCGCTCCTGCTCGGTGTGCCGGAAGGAACGGTCAAGACGCGGGCGCGCCGTGCGCGCGCGTCGATGCGCGAAACGTTGGAAGCGCTGAAGTTCGGTGATCCGCGATCCCGGGAGGCAGCGACATGGTGAGGCACGAGATGACGGACAGAACGAACGGCGGGCACGTGTCGGAGGTGCTGATCGAGCGGTACGCGCTCGGGCAGCAGGTGTCTCCGGAAGCCGAGTGGGCGGTCGAGGCCCATCTGGAGGGGTGCGCGCTCTGCCGGGCGAAGCTCGCGGAGGTCGTGCGGTCCGATGCGCCCGCGGTCAGCGCGGTCGTGGACTCCGTGTGGTCCCGCGTGGATTCCCTTGTGGACTCCAGTGTGGACGCCGAGGTCGCAAGGAGGCCGAAGGCGTTGGGCCACAACCGGTTCGCCGCCTGGCTGAGCACTTGGGCGCCCCCGGCGATGGTGCCGTGGGTCGGGATGTCGGTATTGGTCACCGCGATCGCGTTGCTGTGCGACCTGACCGGCGCGTTCGGCTTCGACCGGCCGTCGATGCTGTTGCTGCTGTCTCCGGTGCTGCCGCTGTTCGGGGTGGCCGCGGCGTGGACGAGGGGCCTCGATCCCGCGTGGGAGCTGGTGGCGCCGACGCCGCGCTCGGGGTTGTACCTGGTGCTGCGGCGGACGTTGAGCGTGCTGGTGGTGGTGCTGCCCGCGCTGGTGGTCGCCGGGTTGATCGCGGGCACGTCACCGGCGCTCGGCCTGGTGCCGTGCCTGGCGTTCACCGCGGGCACGCTCGCGCTCGGCGGGTTCGTCGGGGTCACGCGGGCGTCGATCGCGCTGGGCGGCCTGTGGTGCCTGTTCGTGGTCGGGCCCGCGCTGGTCCGCACCCGGCTGCCCGCGGCGTTCGAACCGTGGGCGATGCCGATCTGGGGGGCGGTGGCGGTGCTGGCCGCCGCCGCCCTCGTCATGAGGGCTTCGGCCTTCACCAAGCTCACGAGTCAGCGATGACCGGGAAGGAAGACGACATGGCGCGCACGGTGAGCGCGAGCGAGGTCGCACCGACGACCTACGCGTGGGAGATCAAGGCCGAAGGGCTCGTCGTGAAGGCGGGGCGGCGGCGGGCGGTGAACGGGCTCGACCTGTCGATGGGGGTCGGCGTGCACGGCCTGCTCGGTCCGAACGGCGCGGGGAAGACCACGTTCATCAGGGCGCTGGCCACGATCGCGCGCCCGTCGGACGGAGCATTGGAGCTGTTCGGCGAGGACGTGCGGCGGGCACGGGACCTGCGCCAGGTCCGTCGCCGGATCGGGTATCTGCCGCAGCAGTTCGGTTACTACCGGCGGTTCACCGTTCGCGAGTTCGTTGAGTACCTGGCGTGGCTGAAGGAAATGCCGAAGCAGGACGTGCCGGGCGCGGTGCAGCGGGCGATCGAGCGGGTCGGGCTGGCGGACCGGGCGGACGACAAGATGAAAACGCTCTCCGGCGGCATGGTGCGTCGCGCCGGGATCGCGCAGGCGATCGTGAACGACCCGGCGGTGCTGCTGCTCGACGAGCCGACCGCGGGACTCGATCCGGCGCAGCGCATGCAGTTCCGGGAGCTGCTGCACGAACTGCGCGCGGACACCTGCGTCGTGGTGTCGACGCACCTGGTCGAGGACGTCGCGGCCGCCTGCACGGATGTCGCTTTGATCGACGAGGGGCAGCTGGTCTTCCAGGGCACGGTCGCGGATCTCGCCGCGGCGGGCACCGGATCCGACGTGGGTGACAGCGACACCGAACGGGGCTACAGCGCGCTGCTGGCGAATCATCGGAGGCCGGTGTGAAGCGCATCCTCGGTATCGAACTGCGGCGTTCGTCGGCGCTCGTGATCGGTCTGCTGTTCGTGGTCGCCTCGCTGGCGATGCTGTACCTGATGTCCGGGCCGTGGCAGAACGGCAGCGCCGAGTGGACGACCGAGTGGACGGCTTCGGCGATGTGGCAGCGGTACCTGCTGCTGTTCTCGTGGCCGTTCGTGCTCGGCGCCGGGGCGGTGCAAGGACTGCGGGACCACCGGTCGGGTGTCGGCGAGCTGATGGCGTCGGTGCCGAAGCCGCGGTGGCACCGGATCGCCGTGCTCTGCGGCGCGGTCGGGATCGGCCTCGGCTCGGGGGCGCTCGTGACGTTCCTGGTCGGCGCGGTGCAGGTGTCGTTCCACGGCGCGTACTTCTCGTTCGGCTGGCTGCCGATCCTGCTGGTCGGCCTGCTCGCGCTGGTGGCGAGCTTCTGGGCGGGCATGGCGGTCGCGTCGCTGGCGCCGTACCTGCTGACCCCGCCGCTGATGACGGCCTTCGGGTTCGCCGCGGTGATCCTGCTGCTGAGCACGCCCGGCAGCGGGACGGTGGCCGACGGGGCGGTGCCGTACCGGGTCGGGCTGCTCTCTCCCGCCATGAACGGGCCGAGTGACGCGTTCACCACGGTTGCGGCCTCGGTCGACGTCGGGCAGGCGGTGTGGTTCGCCGGGCTCGGGGCGACCGCGTTCGCCCTGCTGGCCGCCCGGTCGGTTCGGGGGCGCCTAGTCGCGTTGCTTCCGGTGCTCGTGGGCGTGGCCGTCGCGTTGCCGATCCTGCCCACCGACAAGGCGACCGCGTACCCGGTCGACGCCGATGCGGCCGCGCCGGTGTGCGCGGAAGGACTGCCGAAGGTCTGCGTCACCACCGTGGAACAGTCGCTGCTGTCCACTGTGGCCGGTCCTGGACGCGCCGCACTGGCGTTGCTCGCGAAACTGCCGGACGCGCCGACGAGCGTGCAGCAGACGACGGTGCACCAGCCGCAGGGTGGCGGTGTGCGCTACGACCCGTCGACGGTTCCGTTCGACAGCAACGACTACCTGTGGAAGCCCGTCAGCGGGCTCACACCACTGACGCCGGAGGAGCTGAAGACCTCGTTCCTGGCGGGTGCGGGAACGAGGACCTGCCTTGGTTCCCGCGAGGAGTGGGACCAGCGGTACGTCCGTGAGCGCGCGGCACGCACTGTCGCGGCGGCGTGGCTGGCGGGCCAGTACCACCCGTTGCCCGGCCGTTCGGCGCAGTACGCCAACGCCGACGTCGACCGGCTCGGTCTGTCGGCGTGGAACGCGCTTCGCGCGCTGCCGGAGCCTGAACAGCTCCGCCGGGTCATGGCGTTGCGCTCAGCCGCGTTGCGGTGCGACGGTGACCTGCTCGACGTGCTCGCCTCCGGCGGCGCGCGATGAGATTCGTGGTGCTTTATGCCCGTTCGCGGGGGATTCCCGCCGCGTTGGCCGCGGTAGTCGTCTCGGTGGCCGCGTTGATGGGGCTGGCCCGTGCCACCGACTCGATCCTCTACTTCGGACTGATCGCGATGGCGATCGCGGCGGGGGCGTGGGGATCGGGGTTCGCCGGAGAGGATCCCGAACTGGACCGCACGGCGTCGGTCCGGTGGCCGGTGTACCGGGCCGCGCACCTGCTGGTGGCCACCGCGGTGGCCGTGGGCGTGGTGCTCGCGCTGTGGTCCACAGTGGACCCACCGCTGCTGCCGCCGGGTGTGGTGTGGCGGGACCTGGCCGGGCTCGCCGGGTTGACCGCGCTCGGCGCGGTGACGATCGGCGGCAGGCTGGCGTGGGCGCCGCCGCTGGGCTGGGCCGCGATCCTGTTACTGGTGCCCCCCGATCCCACCGGCGTCTGGCCGGTGATCACCTGGCTCGCGCAGCCCGAAGGCTCCACCGCCGCGCTGATCACGGCGGTGGTGCTCGGAGTGGCCGGTTTCGCCTGCTACGCGGGCTTCGGACCGCGTCCGGCGCGGTGGTAGGTGCCCTCGTCGTCGATGTCGGCGCGCGAGCGGTCCTTCAGCAGGACACCGCAGATCACGGTGATCACGGCCGAGAGCACGATGTAGCCCGCGATCGCGTACGGCGTGCCGGTGGTGTGCAGGAGCCAGGTCGCCAGCAGCGGCGCGGGCCCACCGGCGAACACCGATGCGAGCTGGTAGCCGATCCCGGCGCCGCCGTAGCGCAGCCGCGTCGGGAAGCTCTCACCGATGAGCGCGGCCTGGGGCCCGTACTGCATGGCGTGCGGGATCATCGCGATCACGATGGCGAAGAAGATCAGCGTCTGCCCGCCGTTCTCCAGGATCGCGAAGTAGGGGAAGCCGATGAGCCCGGTGAGCACCGCGCCGGTGAGGTAGACCCGTTTGCGGCCGACCCGGTCGGAGAGCTGGGAGAACCACAGGATGGTGACGAGTTCGAGCGCGGCCGCGACGAGCACCGAGTTCAGCACGAACGTCTTGCCGATGTGGCGCTGCTCGACGACGTAGACCAGCACGTAGCTGGTGAACAGGTAGAACGGCATCTGCTCGCTGAACCGCAGGCCAGCCGAGAGCAGGATCTCGCGCCAGTGGTGCTTGACGACCTCGACGACGGGACTGGCCGAGGTGCGCTTCTCGGCGACGACCTTGGCGAACATCGGGGTTTCCAGTATCCGGAGCCGGATGACCAGCCCGACCGCGACCAGGATCAGGCTCGCCAGGAACGGCAGCCGCCAGCCCCACGAGTTGAACGCGGCGGGGGACAGGACCGCCGACAGCAGCGTCATGCCGCCGGTGCCGAGCACGAGCCCGACCGGGACGCCGATCTGGGCGAAGCTGGCGAGCAGGCCGCGTTTGCGCTGATCGCCCCATTCCATCGCGAGCAGCACCGAGCCGCTCCACTCACCGCCGATCGCGATGCCCTGGATCAGCCGCAGCGCGACGAGGATGAGGGGCGCGGCGGGGCCGATGGTCTCGGTACCCGGCAGCACGCCGACGAGTCCCGACGCGATGCCCATCGCCAGCAGCGTGACGATGAGGGTGGCCTTGCGGCCGATGCGGTCGCCCCAGTACCCAAAGATCGCCGCGCCGACGGGGCGCGCGGCGAACCCGACGGCGTAGGTGGCGAACGACTGGATGGCACCCGCGTAGCTGCTGGAGGCGGGGAAGAACAGCTGCGGGAAGATCAACGCGGCCGCGGTGTTGTAGAGGAAGAAGTCGTACCATTCGATGGTGGTGCCGATCGCGCTGGCCACCGCCGCGCGCCGGACCTGTGCCGATCGTTCCGTGTCCCTCGCCCTGAGCGCCTTGTTCGCCTCGTCGTTCCCGAGCACCATTCCCGCTACCTCCTGTGACCGCCGTCACCCGATAGGGCAAGATCTCATGCTTGCCTGGCGATCGCCAGCCCGGTGATCACGACCCACCCGAACGCCGAGCCCGGTGCTCACCATCGGCGCCCGTGACCGGATCCAGGCCGCGGCGTACCGACGCGCTCGCGGCGGGCGGCCGGTGCCCTCCGCGCGGACATCGGTGTCGGTGACCTGCTCGACGGGCTCAGGCCAGGCCGTCGACCACCGGAAGCGGCTCCGGCCGCTTCGGCGTGACGGTGTCGCCGGACGACTCGCCCCGTACCCTGCGCTTGATCCACGGCAGCGCGTGCTCGCGCGCCCACCGCAGGTCCTCCGAGCGCCGCGAGCGCGGGTCCGTCGCGGGTACCGGTGCGAGGTCGACCGGCGAGAGCGAATGCGGGGCGTCGAGCACCCGGAGCACCTCGATGGCCACCTCGGTGTGCCCGGCGGAGTTGAGGTGCAACCGGTCGGCCGACCACATCCGCCGGTCGCGCAGCTGCCGCATCGGCCACATGTCCACCAGCAGCGCGCCGTGGCTGGCCGCGATGCCCCGCACTAGCTCGTTGTAGATCGCGGTGCGTCCGCGCATCTTGCGGAACAGCGGATCCTCGACGCCGTCGACACCGGTGAACAGCACCACCGTGGCCCCGGTGGCGCGCAGTGTCGCGACCGCTTCGGCGTACCGTCCGAGCAGCGCGTCGATATCGACCTTCGGGCGCATGAGATCGTTGCCGCCCGCGTAGAGGGTGACGAGATCGGGGGTCATCGCGAGCGCCGGTTCGAGCTGCTCGTCGAGCACCTGGCCGAGAAGCCTGCCGCGGATCGCGAGGTTGGCGTAGCGGAAGTCCGGCACCTCGGCCGCGAGTTGTGCGGCCACGCGGTCGGCCCAGCCGCGGACACCGTTGGCGGCGCGCGGATCGTCGTCGCCGACGCCCTCGGTGAACGAGTCCCCCAAAGCCACTAAGCGCTTGCTCATGACCATCACTCTAGGCCGCGCGCGGCGGCCTGGTGGTGGGGTCCCCGTAGTACTCGGGAAATTTCGGGCGGATATAGCCTGATCAGCGAGAATGCGGTCAGGTAGCTACATTCAGGGCGGCGAAGTCGGCGTTGGCTTGCTCGATCGCCTCGGGGTAGGTCTCCCGCTTGGCGTGCTCGGCCAGGGCTCGGTAGATGCTGGCGATGCTCGGGTTGGCGCCCTTGCGTCTGCCGGCGGGGATGATCAGGTCCGGTTGGATGTCCTCCACTGATTCGCCGTTCGCGAGGCGGCGTAGCACGGTGTGCAGCATGTCGTCGGTGATCACCGGTGGCCTTCCGCCGTGTTTTCCTTTGCGGGCGGCGGCGTTGAGGCATTCGAGGGTTGCTTCGCGGATGTTCTCCCGGTCGGTTTCGGCCATCGCGGCGAAGAACGCGAACAGGATCCTGCCGGTGCCGGTCGGGTCGTAGATCCCGGGCAGTGGCCCGGCGAGCATTTCCAGCACGATCCCGTGCGCGGTCAGGTGATCGGCGAGCGCGGTCAACTCGGCACTATCGCGTCCTAGCCGTTTCATCTCGTTCACGGTCAGGATGACTCGGCAGCGCGGGGCGTGCGCCTTGATCTGGCGGCAGGTCTCCAGCGCGGCCTCGAATCTGGGCCAGACTCGCACGCGGGTGGAGATCTTCTCGGAGAAGATCTTGTCGCAGGGGATGCCGTGGGATGCCAGGGCGACGAGTTGGGATTGGAGTTCCTGGGTCAGGTGCGAGCAGCGGGCGTAGCCGACGCGGATGTCCGCGCTGGGTGTGTGGGCGGGGATCGGTGCCGGTGGCGGGGTGCCCGGCCACCGGCACAGCTGTCCCGGGCCCCGATCCGCCGGTGTCGCCGCTCGGGCGCTCCGCTTCAGCCGGCGGGGGTGCCGATCCTGTCGTGTTCGAGCGCGGTCAGGAGTTGCCGCAGTGTCTGCGCGGCGTCGTGCAGCCGCGCGGGGTCGAGGGCCGTCTGGATGAGCGCGCCGATGGCCCCGAACGTCTCGTCCGCTTCGTGGACGAGTTGCGTGCCGGTGTCGGTGAGTTCCAGTAGCGAGGAGCGGCGGTCGGCGGGATCGGGAACGCGCCTGACCAAGCCGCGCCCTTCGAGGCGGTCCATTCCCTTGCTGGTCGCTCCGACGCCGATGGCGAAGAAGGCCGCGAGGTCCCCGACGCGGGTGTCCGGGTGGTCCCGCAGGTAGCGCAGGAACTCGTACTGCGAGGCCGCGACCCCGTGGCTGCGGCGCATCCGGTCGTTGAGCGCGTTGTATAAGCGGGTCTCGCACCGCACCAGGTCGCTGAAGAACGTGGCCGTCGTCGCACCAGCGCGCTTATATGCCAGGGCATATGTATTATCTTCCACGGCATACAATTTACCGGCAGTGCGCTGAAGGAGAAGATTCAGTGAGCAAGGAACAGCGCGAAGCCATCGCCGCCCTGCTGGGGCAGGGCCCGCAGGGGTTCGAGCCGCAGCCCGTCGAGCAGATGCGGGAGAACTTCGCCCGCATGATGGCCCAGTTCACCGTCCCGCAGGTGCGCACCACCGGCACCGAGCTGGGCGAGCGGCCCGCGGTCCTGGTCGAGCCGGAAGGCGAGCAGCGCCCGGGCACTATCCTGTACTTCCACGGCGGGTCGTTCTCCCTCGGCTCCCCGCAGACGGCGATGGGCCTGACCGCCGGCCTCGTCACCCGCACCGGGTACAGGGCTCTGTCGCTGGACTACCGGCTCGCGCCGGAACACCCCTTCCCCGCCGCGATCGAGGACTGCCTCGCCGCCTACCGGGCGCTGCTGGACGACGGGGCCAGCGCGCAGTCCATCGCCTTCGCCGGCGACTCGGCCGGCGGCGGCCTGACCGTGACGACCACCCTCGCCGCGCGGAAGGCCGGACTGCCGGTGCCCGGCGCCATCGTCGCCTTCTCACCCGGTCTGGACCACACCCGCACCGGCGCCACCATGATGACGAAGGCCGGCATCGACCCCTTCTTCACCCCCGAGGGCATGGCCCATACCGGCGAGATGTACCTCGCCGGCCAGAACCCCCACCAGGAACTGCTCGCCCCGGCCGTCCTGGCCGATCTGACCGGCTTCCCTCCGCTGCTGCTGCAGGTCGGGACGAACGAACTGCTGCTGGACGACTCGGTGCGCCTGGCCCAGCGTGCCCGCGACGCCGAGGTCGACGTCATCCTGGACGTCACGGCCGGCGTGCCGCACGTCTTCCAGGCCTTCACCGGCCAGCTCGACGAATCCGACCAGGCCCTCGCCCGCGCCGCCCTCTTCCTCGCCCAGCGCCTCGACGCCTGAACCAGCGCCCGACCCCGGTTGCCGACGGCCAAGTGTGAAGGCACTGCCCAGCGCCGCGCGTCGGGCTGGCTGATCCACTCCGGCCCGCCGTCGTCGTCCTCGTCCAGCTCAGGCGCATCGACACCACCTGCTCCATGAACGGCAGGCCCCGCCCACCCCGCGGTCTGTTCAGAACAGGGTGTCGCGCACCTGCAGCGGCCGGTATCCGGTGGGCCCGAGCTGCGCCAGTTCGCTTTCGATGTCGACCTCGATGGCGCCGAAGAAGTTGGTGTTCTCACTGTGTGCCGGGGAGATGTGGGGCCAGGACTTCGTCGTCGATCTGCCGCCCGGCCGCGCGCATCTGCTCCACCGCGAGCCCGTAGTACTCGGTGGTCCAGGTCACCACGCCTGCTCGGTCTGCTGGTCGAGGTGGCGGGCGCGGACCATGCCCTCGTGGGCGTAGAGCAGGTCCCGCTTCAGGGCGTGCAGCGACTCACCCTTGTTCAGCTGCCGGGAGATCTTGCGCCGGTACGCCGGGTCCGACAGGTACCGGGCGGCATAGATCGTGCGGCGCAACGCCCCGTACTCCTTCAGCGCCGCCGCCAGTGCGTTCTGCCGGCTCGACGCCGAGAGCTTGCCGACCAGCAGCGAGGCGGTGGCGTGCCCGAACTTCAGCGACCCGGCCAGCCGCAGCAGCTCGTCCCAGTGCTCGGCGATCAGGTCGGTGTTGAGCTCGCGGGTCATCAGCGGCCCGGTCAACGGGAACGCCGACTCCACCTCGGACTTCGATCCGGTCCGATACCGGGTGATCTTGCCCAGATCCCGGATGCGCGGGGAAAGTTGGAGCCCGAAGTTGACCAGAGTGACCCCGTGCGTGTCCGTCGCATGCTCGGTGATGGGAATGTCGGTGGCGTTGCCGAGGATCTCGTCGAGCACGTAGTGGGCTTCGCGTTTCGTCGCCACGATGATCTTCGTGCCGTACGTGGTGTGCTGATCGGTCACGTGCGTGTCCGTCGAGAGCCCCTCATACGCGAAATACCTGCTCAGAGCCCGAGCGGTGATCGACTTGCCACGGGTGGGAAACGTGACCGTCCGAAGAGGACAAGGTGCCGGACCCGAAGACCGGTGAGCAGGTAGGCGGCAGGGTCGGAGTAGCGGCGCGAGCCGGGCACAAACACATCCCCGGTCCGCAGTCCATCGCGCAGCGCCAGCAGGGTGCACAGCTCCCAGTAATGCCGGTACGCGGTGGTGCTGCCCGACTTCGACGCCGTCTCCAGGTAGCCACGCCACCGGGCCGGGACGAACCCTGTCGGCGCGTCGCCGGGGACCTTGCGAGCACTGGTGGCGTTGAGCTCCCGCAGGCTCTCCAACGCCTCCAGCAGTCCCGCCGCCGCAGTGCGACCGCCGAACCGGACGGCGTCAAGCACCTGCGGGGTGAACTGCCGCAGATATCCGTAGGAGCCGTCCAACGCCGCGAGGTGCCCGTGATCACGCGGCAACCGAGGTTTGCCCTGCTCTCGCGCCGATCGCGGACGCGGCCAGCCGATCCGCCCTCCCCGGCTTTGCCGCGCTCGGCCAGCTCTTCTCGCATCTTGTGCGGGGCCTTGCTCTCCCGCGACGACACGGCCTGGTGGAACAGCTGCACAACCTCGTCGAGCACCTCGGTCGCCGACTGCGCCTCCAACGTCAGCAGGATCGGGTACCGCCGCTCCGGCTCACGCCGCTGCAACGCCTGTGCGGTCAACCGGCGGCTCGCCGTCGCCAGAAACCGGCGCCGCTCCGCCGGCAGCACCGCCAGATCCATGGTGTGAGCGTCCAACCCGCGCAGAAACTCCCACTTCGAGCTCTCGGCCTTCACCGCCGCGGGCGACGCCTCCACCGGCCCCTTGCCCAACCACCGCAGCCGGGTCATCCCGATCACCGAATCCACCACCAACAGGCCGTCCAACCCGGTGCGCCGCTCGTCAGTGAACTCGTGCACCAGCCGGTCGAAGGTCTCCTGCCGGGGCACCTCCCGGGCGCGCGACCCGCTCCACCACCGTCTCCGGGCCCGGCCGAATCACCTTCGCCGAGATCAGGTACTCGCACGCCAGCCGAAACAACAGCGTCGGCGAGTCGTGTTCCATCGCCCGCGCCAGCAGGAACTCGTCGAGCTCCTTCAACTCCATAACGTGAAGAACCGGAACAGCTCATCGCGGCCGATCTCAGGGAACCTCCGCAGAGCCTCCAGCTCCTCATCTGTGAACACCGGAGCGACCACCCCAACGACCTCCCGCCAGACCCCAAAGATTCCCTGGTCAGGCGCTTACCCAGACTGGTGAGGTCGCCTATTCAACTGTCGCGAGTTCTTCGCGGTTGTAGCGGTGAGTGATCGCCGGAGGCGTATTGGCTCCAAGTGGCGCCGGCCTGTGCGGCGAGTCGGGTGGCGGTGAAGGGGTGGTAGCCGAGGGCGTCGGCGACGACTGGGGCGGGCATTTCCACGACGTGCTGACGGATCGCACCGGCTCGTGCTGCAACGGTTGGGATACCGATCGCTCTGACCTGGGTGCCGAGCGTTTCGGGACTCATCGGCTGGCCAGCACGTCGGCCAGGGAACAACCATCGCGAGGCGCGGTTGGTGGCGGTGTCCATGTTGCTCCGCTGCTGGATCCACCGCAGCAACAGGTCGGCGACCGGTGCGGGAACTGGGGACGGCGGTTCGCCCAGTCGCAGCAGGACCTGGTCGCCCTCGTGCAGCACGTCGTCGAGGGTGAGCCGGACGATCCGGCTGAGCGGCTGGGCGTAGAGCAAAACGAGCGTGGCCGCGACGCGGGAGCGGAGGGGCTGATCATGCTCGACCAGCAGGCGACCGAGCAGTTCGAGGCGTTGCTGCGACGGTAGCGGCGTCGCAGTGCGGATCACCTGAGCGGGCAAGCGGACACTTCTGATGAGCTTGTTTGCCATGCACCACAACAAAAACGGCCTCACACAGGTGCGGGCGCGGAGGCTATGGCCGACGTGCCAAGCATCGACGTGGGTCTGACCGCAGGTTGCCAGGGTGAGGTCGTGCTGGGCGAGCCAAGTGAGAAACGAGGTCGCATGCTTGACCTGGTCGCCAACGCTTCGGCGGATCGCTGGCGTGAGCGGCTTTCTCTCCGCGCGGGCCCGTAGCCGTGGCAGTACTTCCCATGTGACGAAGCGACGTACCAGTTGCGCGTGCTCAGGGTCGGCGACCGTGGCTAGGTGGATGATCACCCACCGTTCAAATGAGCAGATCTGCTTGTCGACCACAGGCAGGACACCGCAGGCCATCAGCAGTTCCCGCAGATGGGCTGCGGCTCGCCAGGGTTGAAGGGCATGGAACGCCTCATGGGTCAGCTCGACCTCCCCGCGGCCGAGTTCCTGGAGCAGCACCGCCGGCGGCCGGGCCGGGCGATGGGACGGACGCAGCCATGACAGCCCCGACTTCGGGTTGTTCATCGCGAGCAAGTGCTCGGCGAGTGGGACCAGTTCGGGCCGGATGCGGCCGGTGCCGTCGTCGAGGAGTTCGGCGAGCTGATCGGCGAAGGTGCAGCGGGTGCACAACCGTCCGCCGTGCAGCTTGCCCTCTTCCGGACACCGGCTGCACCGGAACGAGGTGGTGAACCCGGCGCAGTCGGTGCAGACCGCGGCCCCGTCGTCGCGCAGCCCGGGGAGCACACGTTCGTCTCCGCAGCCAGGGCACTGACCGCGGACGCGCAGCGCACGATCGTGGCAGGTGCGGCAGACGTGGCCGTCGGGCCAGCTCCCGGCCTTGTGCCGACGGCGGCCGCAGCGGCAGCAGTTGGTGATGAACCAGCGTTCGTACTGCTCGTCGGTGGAGTAGGTGCGGCTCATTCGTCGAGGATTCGGGCGGGCCTGGGCCGCAGCTTGGCGACGGTCGAGGGCGGTGCTGGCTGGTCGTCGGTGGCGGTCTTGCGGACGCCGGCGTTCTCGGCGGTGGTGGTGACCAGGTCAGCCGGGGTGCAGCCGAGGATGTCGCAGAACGCCGACAGAACCTGCAACGAGAGCCGCTCGGGAATGCCGGAGACCAGCCGGTGGACCTGGGAGGCGGACAGGTCGATGCCTCGGTCCTTCAATAGCGGGACGAGTTCGGTGGCGGTGTAGATCTTGCGGGTGGCCATCACTTCCCGCAGCCGCCAGGAATAGCCGATTTTCCGCTTCATGCCTGGGTTTCCTGTCCACCCAGTGCCTCGGCGACCGTCGCGTCGAGGTGACGCCGCAGGGTGCGGCGTCGAAAGTCCGAGGACACGCAGGTGTAGATCGACGTCGTGGAAGCGTGCTCGTGACCGACCTGTTCCTGCACGAACCGCGGATCCCACCCGGCCTCGATCAGATGCGTGACGTAGGAGCGGCGCAGCGAATGGAAATCGACCCCGTCGTCCAGGCCGAGTTCCTTGCGGTAGGCCACGAACCGGGAGTTGAGCCGCTGGCAGCCGACGCGCATCCCGCGCTCGGACGGCCAGGCGGCCGGGTTGCCATCGACGCCGAACAGCGGCCGGATCTCGGTGAACCACTCCTCGAGGATGTCCGGCGTCCACTTCCAGACCGTCATCACGCTGCGCTGTTTGGGCGGCGAGCCTTTCTTCGCCTTGCCGAACCGGACACGGCACAATCCGTACTCGCCGAACTCCGGCCCATCGGCACTCCGGGCGAAATCGAAGGCGTCCAGCATCCTGGTTTCGTTACGCCTCAAGCCAAAGGCGTACGCCGTCTTAAAGATCGTCGCGTCGCGGAACGCGGGCAGCCAGCCCTTCCGGCCGAACGCGCGGATGCGAGCCACCTGGTCGTCGCAATGGGCGAAGAAGTCGTTCAGCTCGTTCTTGGTGAAGGCCCGCTTCTTCGGATCCGCCTCGTTGGCCTGGACATGCGCGGCGGTGTTCCACTCGTGCACCACCTGGATCGGGTGCGTGCCGAAGCGCTGCTCGCAAGTCTGCGACCACTCGTAGGCAGGATCGGTGGCGAAGTGGCAGAACGCCCGGACGGCCTCGGAGTACGAGCGAATCGTGGAGTGCTTCAAGTCCCGCAACGACCGCAGATCGCCGAGCCACTCGTCGACCATTGCCGCCGACCAGCGCCACGGGAACGCGTTCACGTAGTGGGCGAACGCGCGCACCGTGTTCTCCCGGCCCTCGACCGTCGACCGGGCCAAGTTCCGCGCCAGCTGCTGGTTCGCGAACCCCAGCAGCATTGCGTCGAAGACCTGATCTTCGGGTCGCAGCAGCGACACCCCGTCCACCAGGTGCAGGCTCGCCGCCCCCGGCGCCACCCCGATCGGCCTCACCGGCCACCACCCTCCGTCACTCGCGTTGAACGCGATAAAACCGCATCCGATGCGAGTCGGCCGGAAAACCGCAGGACAACCAACCGGACGAGTGACAGCCGCTGGCCTCATCGCCCGGAAGACACGGCGGTAAGGTCGCCGTAATCCAGGGATCTCCCTGCTGGTCAGGCGGCTACTTCGGCGTCCACTGTGGAGCCGGTCCGCAGACTGTCGCGAATTCGCATCTGCTGCAATTGGCGGCAGAAGCCATATCCGCCCGAAATTTCCCGAGTACTACAGGGACCCCGTGGTGACCGGGTTCCGAGGTTGACGCAACTGAGTGGTTGCCATATGGTCGCAACCAACCAGTTGCGAAAGGATGCCGGAACCGAGATGACGACGCAGTCCGACTTCACCACCGAGATCACCGCCGACCGCACACCGGACGACGTGTTCATGGCCGTCGCCGACCTCCGCGCCTGGATCAGCGAAACCATCACCGGCGATTCGACCGGTGTCGGTGCCGAGTTCTCGTTCGCCGACCAGCGCATCACCGCCGCTCCGTGACCGCGCTGAGCCCGAACCGGGCGAAACTGGTCCTGGCGGCCCTGTTCCTCAGCGCCTTCGTCATGGGCGTCACCGAGCTGCTCGTCCCGGGGGTGCTGAACCTGGTCGCCGCCGACCTGGACGTCTCCATCCAAGCGGCCGGGATGCTGGTGACCGCGCAAGCGTTGGGTGTCGCGCTGGGCGGGCCGCTTCTGACCGCGCTGACGATCAGGCTCGGCAAGCGGGCGATCCTGGTCGGCACGATCGCTGTGTTCATCGTGGCGAACCTGGTTCTGGTGGTGAGTACCGACTACGGCCTGGTGATCGCGGCGCGTGCGCTCGGGGGCGCGGTGGGCGGGTTGTTCATCGCCGCCGCGTTCGAAGTCGGCACCTCGATCGTCCCGCCGGAACGGATGGGCAGGGCGATCTCGGTGGTCATCTCCGGCGCCACCGTGTCGGCCGCGCTGGGCGTTCCACTGGGCACGCTGGCCGGTCAGGCACTGGGCTGGCGGGGATCGTTCGTCGCGATCGTGGTGCTGTCCGCCCTGGCGCTCATCGCCATCCTGGTCCTGGTTCCGCGTGTGCCCGCGAGCGGCGGCGGTCTCGGCAGTCAGGCCAGGTACGCGTTCGCTCCGCGCGTGCTCGCCGTGCTTGTCGTGATCGCTCTGGTGTTCGCGTCGCTCTTCGCCGCGCTGACCTACCTCGCGCCGTTCCTGGAACAGGTCACCGGTATCCCGGGCGCGCTGATCAGCGTGTTCCTGCTCGCCTACGGTGTGGCGACCGCGGTTGGCTCGTTCGGCGGCGGCCGGTTCGCCGACGCCAACGCCCCGCGTGCGTTGATCCTCGGCACCGGCGGGCTCGCGGTCTCCCTGCTCGTGCTGTACCTGGCGGGCGCGGTCGCCGCGGTGGTCGTCCTGGCGCTGCTCGCGCTGGGCATGTTCGGCATGGGGACGGCGCCGGTGGTGCAGTACCGCGTGGTGGACCTCGCCGGGCCCGGTGCCCAGCTCGCGCAGTCACTGCCGGCGTCGTCGGCCAACCTCGGTATCGCGCTCGGCTCGGCGGTCGGGGGCGTGGCTGTCGGCAGCTTCTCCGTCGCCGCCACAGTGCTCACCGGCTTCGCCCTCGCCTGCGTTGCCGCCGTTGTCGCCTGGGGCACCAGCTTCCTCAAGCCGCCAACGACAAGCGAGCGCTCGCTCGACGAGGACGAGCCCACACCGGCCCAGTCCTGAACGCGGAGCCGGTTTCGTCGCCGGTGACCGTGACGGCAGGATTCGAGCATGGTGAATCCGATCGAAATGAGTGAGCGCGAGTACTTCGCCGAGTTCGCGAAGCGCCTGGGCATGTTCATCGGGAGGACATCGTTCCGCGGCGCGACCGACTTCATGACGGGATACGACCAAGCCGCCCGCAGGCATGGCGGCCCCGGTTTGACCGGGTGGCGTACGTGGCTGATGGCGAACCACGAGGTCGACGCCAACCTCGTCTGGGAAAGCCAGATCAGGCAGATCGCGACGCCGGAGTGGCATGGCGGGTGGGATCTCACGCCCCAGCAGGAAGAACATCTTCTGAAGGTGCTCTTCGGGTTGCTGGACGAGTTCCTCGCCGAACGGGAAAGGCTTGCCGCACAGCCTTGACGCGGGAGTTCGCCGCTATCCGGCCGCGGCCTCCCGGTCACCGGCGGACGCCACGGCGACCCGTTCGCGATGTTCGGCGACGTGCACCCTGGTCGCGCACCGGGTGGAGCAGAAACGGCGCCTTCCGTTGCGCGAGGTGTCCACGAAGACGGTCTCGCAGCCCTCCCGAGCGCAGCGGCCGAACCGGCCGGGGTCTTCGCACACCAGGTGCGCGAGCCCGCCCGCGGTGTAGGCGCGGATGCGGGCCAGCACGCCCTCGTCCTCGCGGGCGTAGTGCAGATGGGGCCGGAGCCCGTCGTGTCGGGAGACGAACGGCCGGCAGGCCGAGTCGGCGAGCAGTTCGTTGACGAGGTCCACCGCGAGTTCCGATGACGACGCCTCGAAGACCGCGCGGAGCCTGCCCGCCCACGCGACCACTGCGCCCGCGTCGGCGGGCACGATCGCACCCATGGTCGCCCCGTGCTCGCGCAGGACGGTGGCCAGCTCGGCGGCCGTGGCGGGACCGGCGTTGACGAGCGCGGCGGCGATCTGGGCCGCCGCACCACCGTAAGGGTTGAAGTGCACTGAACTATTACAGCACGATCGGGGCATGACCACGAACACCACGTGCCCCCACTGCGGCTGGCCCGCGCGCGACCGTGTCGACACCGGGTCGACGCACCACGTCTCCGACGGCAGGGTCAGCTACCGCCAGTGCCTGTGCGGCAGCTGGCTGATCCTCATCGACGGCGGCGTGACCGCCGTGACCGCGCCGCCTCGCGCGCAGGGCAGCGGTACCGCTCCCGCGCCCACCTCGCTGGCGACCCGGCTCCGGCGTTCCCTGCGACGCCTGGTGTGAGCGGTGGACTGCTCGCGCTCCGTGCGCGCATCGCCGCTCCTGTCGCGACGGTGCGGCACGCGCTCACCGACGTCGGCTCCCTCCGGGTGTGGCTGGCCGAACACGCCGGGCCCGCCATGACGTTCTGGGGCCGCCACACACCGGACGGCGCCGGGCCCCGGCAACACCTGCGCCGGCTCGACGACCGGTGCGTGCGGTTCGACTGGCGGCTGTGGCACGTCGACACCTCCGTCCACATCGGACTCAGCGCCGCTTCCGGCGGCGGCACGGTGCTGTCGCTGTGCCAGACGGAGGTGCCCGACTGGGCCGAGATGGCAGGGGAGGACACCCCGCTGAGCGTGCTGGGCACGTTCTGGTCGCTCGCGCTGGCGAACCTCGCTGACCACCTCGAAGGTCGTCCGCTCACCCCGAAGACGGACTTCGTCTCGCCCGAACTGCACGTGGAGATCCCGCTCGCGGCCACACCGGGTGCCGTGTTCGCCTCGCTGGTGGAGCCTGCCCGGTTCGGCACCTGGTTCGGCACCGTGCTCGAAACCGACGCCCGGATCGGCGGCCCGTGGGTCGTCGGGACGTTCGAGCTGATCGGCCCCGGCGCCACGATCGTCGCGCTGGCGCCGGGGCGGAGGCTGACCGTCGCGGAGAACGGATTCGAGACCGGCTGGGAACTGACCCCGGCCGACTACGGCACCCGGCTTTCTTTGCAGCACACCGGTTTCGACGAGCGAAACCCGCCCTACGCCGGGTGGACGGGCTGGCTCGCCGGGCTCGCCGGGTTGCGGCGCCACCACGACGGCGCGCGGCCGATCTGGCTGCGCCGCGTGCTCCCCGGCGTCCCGGCGACCCTGATCACGGCAGGGCGCGCGGCCGCCGCCGAGCGGTGATCAGGCGCGGCGCATCGCGCGGGTGCCGACGGCGAGCCCGGCGAGCGCCACCAGCGCGGCGGCCAGCAGGCCCCACCCGGTGGCCGCGTTCCAGATCTGGCCACCGAACAGCGCGCGCTCCGCGTCCACGACGTAGGTCAGCGGGTTGGCCTTCGCCAGCGCGCGCAGCCAGCCCGGCCCGCCGTCGAGCGGCAGCAGCATGCCCGCCAGCAACAGCAGCGGGAACGTCAGCGTCTGCTGCACCGCCCAGAACATCCACTCCTGGTTCTTCGACGCCAGCGCCAGCGTGTAGGACAGCGCGCCGAGTCCGACGCAGAACACCCCGAGCAGCGCCAGCCCGAGTACCGCGCCTGCGAGGTGGAGGTGGAATCCGAACGGGATCGTCGCGACGACGAGCAGCGCCGTCTGGGCGAACATCGGCACGATCTCCTTGAGCGCCCTGCCCACGATGAGCGCCGGCCGCCGGAGCGGGGAGACGAGCATCCGCTCGTGCGAGCCGGTTTGCATCTCGTAGAGCAGGTTCGAGCCGGTCGTGGTGGTGCCGAACAGGCACGACATCACCACGACACCGGGCACGAACCACTGCAGCGCGGGCTGCCCTCCCATCGTGCCGGGCAGCAGCGGCGCGAACAGGGCGAGGAAGAACAGCGGCTGGACCATCGTGAAGATCACGGAGAACGGGTTGCGCAGCACGGGCCGCAGTTCGCGGGTGAACACGGTCATGGTGTCGGTGGCGAAGGTGGTGCTCACTGGTCGGTTCCCTTCTCGGGCGTGGTCGTTTCGTCTCGAAGGCTGCGGCCGGTGAGGGCCAGGAACACGTCGTCGAGCGTCGGGCGCGCGACTTCCACGGCGGCGACGGTGAGCCCCGCGTCGTCGAGGCCGCGCAGCAGTTTCGGTGCGAGCGCGGCGCCACCGGCGGTTTCGACCGTCACCACCGGCCCGCGGCGGTCGACGCGCGCGCCCGAGGCGATGCCGAGCCCGGTCCGGACGGCGAGGGTGGCCTCGCGCTCGCCGTCGAAGGTGAGGGTGATCCGGTCACCGGCGTGCTCGCTCTTCAGCTTCGCCGGGGTGTCGTCGGCGATCACGCGGCCGCCGTCGATCACCACCACCCGTTCGGCGAGCTGATCGGCCTCGTCGAGGTAATGGGTGGTCAGCACGACGGTGGTGTCGTGCGCGGCGCGCAGCGCGCGGATGTGCTGCTGGAGGTTGGCCCTGCTCTGCGGGTCGAGCCCGGTGGACGGCTCGTCGAGGAACAGCAGCGCCGGCGCGTGGATGAGGCCCATCGCGATGTCGAGGCGGCGCCGCTGGCCGCCGGAGAGCGAGGACACCAAGCGATCCGCGAGGCCGTCGAGTTCGAGCGAGCCGATCAGCTCGTCCGCGCGCGCCTTCGCCGCGCGTGAGCCCATGCCGTACGCCCTGCCCTGGCTGAGGAGTTCGTCGCGGCCGCGCTGGCTGTGCCCCGCGCCGGTGCCCTGCCCGAGGTAACCGATGCGGTGGCGTACCTCGCGTTGCGCGGTCGTCACGTCGTGGCCAGCCACCGTCGCGGTGCCGCTGGTCGGCGCGAGCAGCGTGGTCAGCATCCGCAGCGTGGTGGACTTGCCGGCGCCGTTGGGCCCCAGCAGCGCCACGAGCTCGCCTTCGCGGACTTCGAGGTCGAGCTCGCGCACCGCGTCGACGGTGGCCTTCCTGGTGGTGAACCGCCTGCCGAGGCCGCTCGTCCGGATCATCGTCTTCGTCATGACGGAGAAGTTAGGATCCGATCCGGCCACTTTCCGACCTGAATCCACGGGAATCTGGAGTCATGGCGAACACGAGCGCACGGATGCTGCGGCTGCTGAACCTGTTGCAGACCCACCGGTACTGGCCGGGCAGTGAACTGGCGGGCAAGCTCGAAGTGAGCGAGCGGACGCTGCGGCGCGACGTCGAACGGCTGCGCGATCTCGGGTACCCGGTCGACGCGAACCGGGGAGTGGCAGGCGGGTACCAGCTCCAGTCGGGCGCCGCGATGCCACCGCTGCTGCTCGACGACGAAGAAGCGGTCGCGATCGCCGTCGGGCTGCGCACGGCGGCCTCCGGCGCGGTCGACGGCGTCGAAGAAACCTCGGTGCGCGCGCTGACGAAGGTCATCCAGGTGATGCCGCCGCGCCTGCGGCGCCGGGTGGACGCCTTGCGCTCGTTCACCGTCCGCACGGCGTGGAACGCCGGCCCCGCCGTCGATTCCGGCGCGCTGACCGTGCTCGCGCAGGCCTGCCGCGACGACGAGCGCCTCCGCTTCACCTACACCGCGCGTGCGGGGGAGCGGACCGAGCGGCTGGTGGAGCCGCACCGGCTGGTGTCGCTGAGCGGGCGGTGGTACCTCGTCGCCTGGGACGCCGAACGCCACGACTGGCGCACGTTCCGGGTGGACCGGCTCGGGGACCCCCGGAGCACCGGTCACCGGTTCCGCCAGCGCGAGCTGCCCGGCGGCGACGCGGGCGCGTTCGTGCGCGATCGGATCTCGTCGGCGTCCCAGCCCCACGAGGTGACCGTGACGTTGCGCGTGGCCGCTGACGACGTGCCTGCCGAAGTGCGGCGGTGGGGCGAGTTCACCGATCTCGGCGGCGGCTCGTGCCGCCTGGCGATGAAGGTCGAGACGTTCGACTGGCCGATCCTGCTGCTCGCCGCGATCGGCGCCGAGTTCGAAGTGGACGGTCCGCCCGAGTTCGCGGACTACGTCAGGGCGGCCGGGGAAAGGTTCGTGCGGGGCACCCGGTGAACCGCTTGCGGTGAGCACTGCCGGGATGCTCTATTTCTCCCGTGACGGACACCGACATCCACCGCGCGGTCGAGGCCGTGTGGCGGATCGAATCCCCGAAGGTCATCGCCGGACTGGCCAGGCTCGTCCGCGACATCGGCGTTGCCGAGGAGCTCGCGCAGGACGCCATGGTCGCGGCACTGGAGCAGTGGCCGGAATCGGGTGTGCCCCGCAACCCCGGCGCCTGGCTGATGACCACCGCGAAGCGGCGCGCGATCGACCTGATCCGCCGCAACGAACGGCTCGAACGCAAACAGGCCGAGATCGCGCGCGATCTGGAGAGCAGGCCCGATGCCGCGGGACCTGATCTCGACGCGCTCGACGCCCCGGTCAGCGACGACCTGCTGCGGCTCGTGTTCATTTCCTGCCACCCGATATTGGCCACCGAAGCGCGCGTCGCGCTGACGCTGCGGCTGCTCGGCGGCCTGACCACGAAGGAGATCGCGCGGGCGTTCCTGGTTTCCGAGGCGACCGTGGCCCAGCGGATCGTCCGTGCCAAGCGCACGCTGTCCGACGCGAAGGTGCCGTTCGAGATGCCTGCCAGCGACGAGCTGGCGGAACGACTGGCTTCGGTGCTCGAAGTCGTCTACCTGATCTTCAACGAGGGGTACGCCGCGACCGCGGGGGACGACTGGATGCGCCCCGCGCTGTGCGAGGACGCCCTTCGGCTCGGCCGGATACTGGCGGAGCTCGCGCCCGCCGAGACCGAGGTGCACGGCCTGGTGGCGCTGATGGAGATCCAGGCGTCGCGCTCGCGTGCCCGCGTCGACCGCAACGGGGACCCGGTGCTGCTGCTGGAACAGGATCGCGGGCGCTGGGACCAGGTGCTGCTGCGCCGCGGGCTGGCCGCGCTGGAGCGCGCCGAGTCGATCGACGACCGGCGTGGCTCCTACTGCCTGCAAGCCGCCATCGCCGCCTGCCACGGGAGGGCGAGGACCGCGGAGGAGACCGACTGGGTCCGGATCTCCGCCCTCTACACCGCGCTCGCCCAGCTCACACCGTCACCGATCGTCGAGCTGAACCGCGGGGTGGCGCTGTCCATGGCGTTCGGGCCCGCGACCGGGTTGCGGCTCGTCGACGCGCTGGTCGACGAGCCTTCGCTGAAGCGGTACCACCTGCTGCCCAGCGTCCGGGGCGATCTGCTGGCGAAGGTCGGCAGGCTCGACGAAGCACGCGCCGAGTTCGAGCGCGCGGCGGAGCTGACCGGCAACGTCCGCGAACAGGCCCTCCTCAAGGCGCGTGCGGCGGCCTGCGAGCAGGGGCTCGCGCCCCAGCGGTAGGTCACGGCGCGCCGCCCCGCAGCACGAGGTCCACCAGCTCGTCGAGGTAGCGGTCACCCGCCTCGCCGGACCGGAGCAGGACGCGAAACCAGATCGCGCCACCAAGCAGGTCCATGATCGCGACCTGGTCGGCGTCCGCGCGCAGCTCGCCCCTGGCCACGGCGCGTTCGAACACGGGCCGCTCCCTGGCCATCCGGTCGGCGAGGAACGCTTGCACGACCCCGCCGAGTTCGGGCCGCCGGGGAGCGGCGGCGAGCGCGGCCGTGACGAGCTGGGCGCTCGGCGGACGGGTGAGCAGATCCCTGATCAGCCCGATGAGCGCGCGCAGGTCGCCGCGCAGCGTGCCGGTGTCCGGCACGGTGAACTCGAGCGCGTTCGAGTCGCGCAGCGCCGCGGCGAGCAGTGCGTCCTTCGACGGCCACCAGCGGTAGAGCGTGGTCTTGTTGACCCCGGACCGGTCAGCCACCACCTCGATCGCCAGCCCGTCGTAGCCGTGTTCGGCGAGCAGCGCGAGTGTGGTCGCGAAGATCTCCTGCGCCTTGCGCGGCCCGCGCCGTGGTGTCGTCATCCTCGGACTGTAACGCAACGCACCGTTGCGTTGCTGTCGACGGCTTGGTTAAGTGGACAACGCAACGGTGCGTTGCGTTGTGCAGAGGAGGAAGCGATGCCCGGACTTCCGATCGTGTTCGTACACGGGATGCGCCTGAGCGGGTCGGCGTGGTCGCCGGTCACCGCGCGGCTGGGCGGGGCGTTTCGCGCCATCGACCTGCCCGGGCACGGCGCCCGCCGCGGCGAGGTCTTCACGATGGACGGGGCGACGGCCGCGGTGGCCGATGCGGTGGCCGACCTCGGTGGCAGGGCGCTGGTGGTCGGGCACTCCCTCGGCGGCTACGTCTCGATGGCCGCGGCGGCCCGGTGCCCGGAGCGGGTGGCCGGGCTCGTCGTCGCCGGGGCGACGGCGGTGCCGGACCGCGGACTCGCGGTGCCGTTCCGGGTGATGCACCGCTTCCTGTCCGCCCGTCCGGACGGGGGCGATCACCTCTCCCGCTGGATCTTCGGCAGGGTGCTGCCGCCGGAATCCCTGGACGGCGTGCTGGCGGGTGGCATCGCCACGGAGGTGATCCCCGATCTCGTGGACGCGGTGATCGGAACCGACGTCCTCGCCGACGTCGCGCGCTTCCCCGGCCCCACGTGGTTCGTCAACGGCGGGCACGACCACTTCCGGTGGCACGAGAACCGGTTCCTCGCCGCCGCGGCGCACGGCAGGCTCATCGTCGTCCCCGGCGCCGGTCACTACCTGCCGCTGACCCACCCGGTGGCGATGGCCCGTCTCGTCTCGGACGCGGCGGCCGCGGTTCGCCAGGACCACGCCGTCGCACCGTGAGGCGCGCGAGATTCCGGGCCGCGCTCAGCCGCCCGAAATCTCGCACACGTGCTGGACACCGGTGTCCAGCACGTCCTCGTACACGGCGACCTTGTGCGTGATCAGGTCGAGGCTCCGGTTGAGCTCGCCGATCTGCGCGTGCACGCGCTCCTGGTGCTCGAGCAGCAGTTCCAGTCGTTCCTTCTCGTTGCCGCCGCCGTCGCGGACCAGTTCGGCGTACCGGCGGATCGAGGGCAACGGCATCCCGGATGCGCGCAGCACCACGCACAGCCGCAACCATTCGACGTCGTCGACGGCGTACATCCGGTTGCCGCCCGCCTTGCGGCGCACCGGGTTCACGAAGAGGCCCTCGCGCTCGTAGAACCGCAGCGCGTGCACGCTCAGCCCCGTGCGTTCCGCGACCTCGCCGATGCTCAGACTCGTTGCGACCTCAGCCATGGGCATCAGCGTAGGCGGGCAATCGGACATTGGCGGCGGTTTCCGCTTGATCTAGAGCCGGGTCTAGTTCCTACCGTCTGCGCCATGACCATGAACTACCGCGCGCTGGGCGGCACCGGCATCAAGGTGAGCGCCCACTGCCTCGGCACCATGATGTTCGGCCACGTCGGCAACCCTGACCACGACGACTGCGCCCGAATCCTGCACACCGCGCTCGACGGCGGGATCAACTTCGTCGACACCGCCGACATGTACTCCGACGGGGAGTCCGAGGAGATCGTCGGCAAGGCCCTGCGCGGGCGCCGCGACGACGTCGTGCTCGCCACGAAGGTGCACTTCCCGATGGGCGGCGAGGGGCCGAACCGAGGCGGCAATTCGCGTCGCTGGATCGTGAGCGCCGTCGAGGAGAGCCTGCGCCGCCTCGGGACGGACTGGATCGACCTGTACCAGGTCCACCGGCCGGACCACGCGACCGATATCGAGGAGACCCTGTCCGCGCTCGGCGATCTCGTGCGGCAGGGCAAGATCAGGGCGTTCGGCTGTTCGTCCTTCCCGGTCGAGGACATCCTCGAAGCCCATTACGTCGCCGAACGCCGCGGCCTGCCGAGGTTCCGCACCGAGCAGCCGCCGTATTCGATGCTCGGGCGGGGCGTCGAACGATCGGTCCTGCCTGCCTGCCAGCGGCTCGGGATGGGCGTGCTGACCTGGAGCCCACTCGCTTGGGGAGTGCTTTCCGGCCGGTACCGCAAGGGGGAGCGGGTCGACCTGACCACCGGGCGCCCCGCGCTGAACCCCGGCCGCTTCGATCCCGCGCTCCCGGAGAACGGGCCGAAGCTGGCCGCCGCGGCGAAGCTCGCCGAGCTGGCGGACGAGATCGGGTGCTCGCTGCCGGATCTCGCCATCGCGTTCGTCGTGGCGCATCCCGCCGTCACGTCGGTGATCCTCGGGCCGCGCACGATGACCCAGCTCGAATCTTCCCTGAAAGGTGCAGCACTGGTGCTGGACGACGAGACGATGGACCGGATCGACGAGATCGTGCCGCCGGGCAAGGACCAGTACCACGTGGACGCCGCGTGGAGCCCGGAGTCGTTGACCGACGTCACCAGGCGGCGCCGTCCGCTGACCGAGCGCGCCGCGGCGTAGTTGCCTCCGGAGTGGTTGTACCTACTAGTATGTACGGTAATCGCAACCATTCCGAAGGAGCACTCCATGCCATTCGTTCGCATCGACGCACTCGGAGCGGGCCCCGACCGGCTCGACGCGCTCGGCCGGGCCGTGCACGACGCGCTGGTCGAGGCGATCGGCATCCCGCCCGACGACCGGTTCCAGGTTCTGACCGGGCACGACGGCACCCGGAGCACGCTGCGCTACGACGACGGCTACCTCGGCGTGCGCCGCGACGACGAACTGGTGTTCGTCGCGATCACGATGCGGTCCGGGCGCACGGCCGCGATGAAGCAGGCGCTGTACCGGCGGATCGCGGAGCTCGCCCACGAGTACGCGGGGACCGAGCCGCGGAACGTCTTCGTCACCGTCACGGAGAACGAGCCGATCGACTGGTCGTTCGGTGACGGGATCGCGCAGTACGCCGAGGGGTGAGCTCGCGTTGCGTCCCAACCTGGCGGCGGGCCCGGCCCTGGCCTGCCGCCAGGTTGGGACGGCGTCCTGATCAGCTCGCGGCCCGCGCCTGTCCCGATTAGGACGGCCGTGGAACTGCTCGACGCGGGCGGCGAAGGCGGGCTGACCTTCCGGGCGCTGACCGAGCGCCTCGCCACCGGGCCGGGCGCGATCTACTGGCACGCGGCGAACAAGGGCGAGCTGCTCGGCGCAGGGCGAAATCCGCGCCGTGGCACTCGGCCTGTTCGACGTGATCGAGGAACATCCGTGGCTCGCCACACGGCTCTCGACGCAGTTCTCCCGCAGCCCCTGGGGCTCGGTGGCGCAGGTGACTCCGTCACGTGCGGACGGACGCGCGCCGACGCCGATGTGCGCAGCGTTCCCCCTTCTGAGCTGCGCGGCTAAGCGGGGGAAGCCCGGCTGAAGATCGTGAGCACGGATCCGTCGGGGTCGCGCATCCAGGCCACCCGGACGCCGGAGGTGTCCGCTGAAACGCCGTCCTCGTCGAGCGCGAAGGGCAGGTCGTCCTTGCCGAGGAACGGAACTCCCCTGGACCGCAGCGCCCGCACCGTCTCCGCGGCGTCGCCGACCCGGATGCTCGCCACCGGCCAGCTCACCGATCCCGCGTCGGGAACGCCCGCGAGCAGGTAGATCACCGTGCCCTCGCCGCCGGTGAGGAGCCAGCCACCCGGGGTCTCCTCGCCGGTCAGGCCCAGTTTTCCCTCGTAGAACTCCCGTGCCCGGTCGAGATCGGTCACGGCGATGACGGGTCCGATGTGCATGAGCGTCCCTCCGGTGCGCGGCAGGCCCGACCGTAGCGGACCAGCCCGTCACGGCGCCGGTTCCGGCCCGTGCCAGGTGTCGGCGACCAGGTCGACCGCGCTGCGCGCCGGATCGCGGGCCGCGTGGTCGTAGGTCTGCTGGGTGGTGTCGATGCTGCTGTGGCCGACGTCCGCCTGGACGTGGGTGAGCTGGGCGCCCGCCTCGACCGCGGTGGTGACGTAGAAGTGGCGCAAGGCGTGGGGGTGCAGGGCGCCGGCGATCACGCTCAGCTCTTCGCCGCCGGCGGCCGCGACACGGCGCAGTAGCTGCCAAATGGCCTGCCGCTGGAAGCGGCGGCCGGTCCTGGTCAGCAGGAGCGGGGTGGTGCCGGCGCCGGTTCCCTGCTGCCGCCTGGTGACGGCGGCGTTCGCGGCCTTCCCGGTGTCGTCGCGGAGCACGAGGTAGCGGGTGAGTGCCGTGTCGGCGGGGCCGCTGAGGTAGACGATCCGGTCCTTACCGCCCTTGCCGTGCACGCGCAGCGCCCGCCTGCCCCTGGTGACGTGCAGGTCGGCGCGGTCGAGCCCGCACAGTTCGCTGACGCGCAGCCCGAGGGTGAACAGGGCGACCACGGCGACCGCGCGGTGGGTGTCGAGCGCGCTGGCGCCCCGGCGCGGGAGTGCGGCGGTGGCGTGGAGCGCGCGAACCTGCGCGCTGGTGAGCGTGACGGTGCTCGACGTACCGGCCGCCGCGGCCGTGAGGCCGAGGCGCCGCCGGTTGAGCGCGGCGGGATTGCCGGTCACCACGCCGAACTCCGCGAGGTAGGCGTAGAGCGCCTTGACGGTGGCGAGCATGCGGTCGCGGGTGGACGGCGCCGCGTCGGCCACGGCCAGCGCGTCGAGCCAGGACTTCACGTGCCGCGAGGTCGCGGCGACGGGGTCGATTCCGGCGGCGGCACACCATCGGAACCAGTGCCAGCGGCGCAGCCGTCCCGGCGCCGCCGGCGGGGGACCGGGACGCCTCGCCTGCGGGCCCTCGGCGAGGCCGATGCGCAGCACTTGGCAGTAGTGCGCGAGCACCGTCGCCCACTCGTCGTCCCGGGCGGCGTGCGCCCAGGTATCGATCTCCGCGGGACGCGTCGGGAGCCCGAGCCCTTCGGCGTAGGTGCGGCGCGTGGCGTGGTTGCCGTAGCCGGCCAGCCAGTCGGCGATGTGCCCGAGCAGCGCGGCGGGGTTCCCGACGCCGGGCCAGAGGTCCACGTCGGCAGTGAGGGCTTGCCCAGTTTTCGCCGGGGGTCCGGCGGCTCCGGCCGTCCCAAGGTTTGCACTCTCAGTCACCAGCTAAGTCACTCTCTGAAGTCGATCCGGTCTGAGTTCAGGTTAGCAACAAAAGACCTGTTCTGTAGCTGACCTGATATCCAGTATTCGTAATCAAAACCTCAGTATTAGCTTACAAAACTCATAAGCTAGGGTCTTGGTCATGCTGGAGCCATCGCTCGCCGAGCCGTCGACGGACCGTGCGCTGTGCGCGTTCCGTCGTTGCCGTCAGCCGCTGCCGCCGCCGGGGCCGAGGGGAGGGCGGCCGGTGGAGTTCTGCCCCGACCGGACCTGGCAGGGCGGCAAGACCTGCAAGCAGCTCGCGGCCGCCGACCAGGCCCTGCGGGAGGCGCTCGGTGATTCGGCGCCGCAGGCGGCCCTGCTGGACGCCACCGCCGCGTTCGCCGACCTTGCCGCCGGCCTGGCCGCGCCGCTGGGGGAGCTCCAGCGGTCGCTGGAAACCGTGTCGGCCGCGGCCGGGGAGGAAGTCGTCGCGGCCCTGAACCGCGCGACCGCGGCCGAGGAACACGCGACCGAAGCCGACGGGCTCCGTCAGGCCGCCGACGACCGGGCCCGGCAAGCGGACGAAGACGCGCGCGCGGCACGGGAAGAGGCGGAGGAACACCAGCGCGTGCGCGAGGCTGCCGAAGAGGCCGAACAGGCGGCGAGGGCCGGCGCCAGGAAGGCCGAGCTGAACCAGGCTCGCGCCGAGGCGTCCGCCACCGCGACCGCCGAACACGCGCGCGCCGCCGCCGAGGAGGCGCGCGCGGAACGTGCCAAGGGGGAGCGGCTCGCCGCGCAGCTCGCCGAGCGCACCGAGCAGCTCGCGGTCACCACGGCCGAACGAGACACCGTCCGGAACGCCCTCGACCGGGAGCGCGCACGAGCCGCCGAGGCCCAGCAGCAGCTCGTCGCCCGGCTCGAACGCAGCGTCGCGGACCTCGACGCCGAACGGGGCCACGCCCGGCAGCTCGAACAGCAGCTACGCGACACCGTTCAGCAGAGCAGAACCGATGCCGCCACCGCGTCGGCGGCGCTGGCTGACGCCCAGAAGCAGGCGCGGGAGCTGGCCACCGAACTCACCGAGCACCGGCGGCAGACCACGACCGTGCTGGTGGAGCGGGACGACGCGCTCGCCCGGCTCGCCCGCGTGCACCGGATCGCGCTCGAAGCCACCGCCGACGACTTCCGGGCCGATCTGCTCGGAGAGCTGCTCGCGCTCCCCGGCACCCCGCCACCGCGGGAGGAGTGATCGAACCGTCCACTGCAGACACCGAACGCCCTGACCGGTGGAAACCACTCCCGGTGCCGCACCGGGCATGGCAGGGTGAATTCCATGGACCGGCTGGCGCACCTGCGGCGCGACGTGCACGCGTTCGAATCGGCGGCCCGCGCCGCCGCCGACGGCAGCGATGCCCCGACCGTGCCGTCCTGCCCCGGCTGGACGGTCTCCGATCTCGTCGCCCATCTCGGCTGGGTGCACCGGTACGTGACCCACATCGTCGCCGATCGCCTTGCCGAGCCGCCGGACGAAGCCGATGCCTCGTTCGTCGGGCTGCCCCCTGACCTGACCGGATGGCCGTCCCTCGACGGCACGCCCAGCGAAGGCCCCGTACCGGCCACGCTGCTCGGCTGGTTCACCGAAGGAGCCGCCGCGCTGGAGTCGGCGTTCCGCGGCGCCCGCGAGGACGAGCGGGTCTGGTCGTGGGCCGACGAGCACACGGTCGGGTTCTGGCTCCGCATCCAGGCGGTCGAAGCGGCCGTCCACCGCTGGGACGTCGAGAACGCCGTCACCACCGCCCGGCCGATCGACGCCGGGCTCGCCGCCGACGCGATCAGCCACAACTTCGAGGTCATGGTTCCGAGACGGCGCGAGGAAGCACCAGCGGAGCCGGGCCGGGGCGAGCGGTACCGCTTCCGCGCGACGGACCGCGCGGCAGCTTGGACGGTGCGTTTCGGCGCCGACGACGTCGCGTTCACCGATGGCGAAGGCGACGTCGAACTCGCCGGGACCGCATCCGATCTGATGCTGTTCCTGTGGCACCGGATCCCCGCCGACCGGCTCTCCGTCTCCGGCGACCAGGCCGTGCTGGACCGCTACTTCGCGCTCGTGCCCCCGGCCTGAAACCGAGCCTGCTCACTGGAACGGCCGCACCTCGATCTTCCGGTCGCAGACCTTCGACGCCTCGGTGGCGAGCTTGAGCGCCGCATCGAGATCGGGGGCCTCCCACACCCAGACGCCGGCGAGGTACTCCTTCGACTCCACGAACGGCCCGTCGCTGAACACCGCCTGCTCGCCCCGGTTGTCGACGACCGTGGCCGCGTCGGTGTCCGCGAGCCCGCCCGCGAAAACCCAGTGGCCCTCGGCGATCAGTCGTTCGTTGAACGCGCTGATGGCAGGCTGCCGGTCCGTGCTGCCGGGATTGCTCTTGTCGTCGATGACAGAAACCAGGTACCGCATCGGAAGATCATCTCCTGTGGTTCGGTGGCCGGGGCCGCGGCCCGGTTACGTCATGCGGCCAGGTCCAGCCATTCCCCGACGGCCAGGACGTGCGCGCGCCGCCCAGTGTGCACGCGGAACTCGTTCTCCGGGTCCGGAACCTCGACGTAGCCCGCGATCTTGTCCGGCTGCCCGGCCTCGTAGTGCATCGGCACCGCGTACCGGGCGTCGAGGATCTCCGCGGCCGTGGCGGCCTGCCTCGGGTCCATCGCGGCGGGCAGCGGGCTCGGCGGCCGCAGGTGCGGCGCGTCGACAACCGCGCCGTTCGCGGGCACGAACACCGCGTCGAGCGGGCTGAACCGGCGTGCGATGAGCCACCAGTAGCCGTGGAACATCGTGTCGCCGCCGTGGAAGACCCGCTGCCCGTCTGCCTGCACCACCCAGTTCAGCTGCGGGTCGCCCAGCCCGTCGACGGCGGGGATCGCGGTGACGCGGAACGGCCCGAGGTCGCGGGTGGACCAGGCAGCCACGACCTCGGCGGCCAGCCGGTGCCCGGTCAGCTCGCGCTCGGCAAGCAGTGTCGTCACGTTGTCCACGTTGTCGCCGTGGCCGGGCGCCGGCCGCAGCACCGGCGCTCCCGGCGTCAGCACGTCCGCGAGCGCGGCCGCGTCGGTGTGATCCCGGTGCAGGTGGGTGATAAGCGCGGCGGTGACCGTCCCGCTCGGCACCACCAGCCCCGCACCGGCCTTCCACCCCGCGAACAGCGGTGAGAGGTCCCGCACGTAGTCGATCACCAGCCGCTCGCCGCCCGCCTCGATCTCCAGTCCGGCCCAGCCCAGCCGTCGCACCCGCATCTCGCACCCCTTCGTCCCGTGTGGTTGCGGCGAAATTTAGCGTACGGCCGTTCGTTAAATCAATAGCGAACGGCCGTACGCTATCCTCGTCGCATGTCACCACGACGCTCAGCGGCCGAGGCGCAGGTAACCAGGGGGCGGATCCTCACCCGTGCCGCCGAGATCGCCTCCGAGGAAGGGCTGGACGGCATCACCATCGGACGGCTCGCCGAGGAGCTGGGGATGAGCAAGTCCGGGGTGCACAAGCACTTCGGCACCAAGGAGACGTTGCAGATCTCCACGCTGGACAAGGCGTTCGTGGACTTCTGGCACCGTGTGGTCGAGCCGGCGCTGGCCGAGCCGCCGGGGCTGCGGCGGCTGCGCGCGGTGTGCGCCGGGTCCGTGGGCTACCTGGAAGCGCCGCTGCTTCCCGGCGGCTGCCTGATGACCGCGGCGCTCACCGAGTACGACGGCCGCCCCGGCCGGGTCCGCGACGCGGTGGCCGAGGTGTGGTCGCGCTGGCGGGAACGGCTGCGGGCGGATCTCGCGGCGGCGGTGGAGAACGGCGAGCTGCCCGCCGGGTTCGACATCGACCAGGCGCTGTTCGAGATCGTCGCCGCCGGGCTGGCACTGAACGCCGCCATGCAGCTCCAGCGCGACCGGACGGCCGCGGACCGGGCCCGCCGCGCGATCGAACGGGCCCTGGACCAGGCCTGACCCGGGGGAGGGGTGCGCGTGAAAGTCGCCGCACCACGGCTGGAAGCGGCCCTCACGGCTGTCCGATGTCCAGAGTGACCTTGGACATCGGACAGCCCACGCACGTCAGGACGTAACCGTCGGTTTCCTGTTGCGGCGTCAGGCAGTTCGGCCCGGTCATCGCGACCTCCCCGCCGCGGAGCCGCACCATGCAGTCGCCGCAGTTGCCGACCGTGCACGAGTACGGCATCGGCAGCCCGGCCGCGAGCCCGGCGTCGAGCAGGGTCTGGCCGGGCTCGACCACCACGGAGCCCACCTCGTGCGCCCCGTCCTCGACGACCATCTCCCGTGGCGCGGTGGTGGCGGGGGTCGTGTCGCCCCCGCTGGTGTAGCGCTCGTGGTGCACGCGGTCGTCCGCCACACCGCGCTCGGCCAGGACGCCCTGGACCGTGTCCATCAGCGCCTGGGGCCCGCACAGGTAGTACTGGGCATCTTCAGACGGCTTCAGGCCGGCGAGCCAGCCGTGCACACCCTCAGCGTCGAGCCGCCCGTGCTCCCGCGTCAGGACGTGGGTGACCGCGAATCGGCCCGGGTTCTCCTTTTCCAGCCTGCGGAGCTCGTCGGCGAAGATGATCTCCTCCGCGCACCGGTCGCTGCAGAGCAACGCGATCCGCCCGGCTGCCCGCGTCGCGAGCAGGGTGCGGATCATGCTCATCATCGGCGTGACCCCGCTGCCCGCGGCGACCAGGACGACCTCGTGCGCCGCCGCCGGATCGGCGTGGAACGCCCCGGACGGACCGCGCACCGACAGCCGGTCCCCGGCACGCAGGTTCCGGTGGACATGGGTCGAGAACCGGCCACCGTCGACCTGCTTGACCGTGACCTCCAGCCGTGGCGCCCCCGGCGCAGACGACGCGGAGTAGGCGCGCCGCACCGGCCTGCCGTCGATGTCGGTGACCAAGGTGAAGAACTGCCCGGCCCGGAAGTCGAAGGAACGCGGGTGGCCGTCGTCTTCCAGCACGAGCGTGACCGCGCTGGGGGTCTCCCGGCGCACCTCGGCGATCCGCACCTCCCGCAACGGGTTCTCCGCCGCGGGCGCTACGACGGGACGCTTCGGTCGCCCGACCTCGACATCGTCGTAGCCCTCCTTCTGCAACCCGAACCGGTAGGCGCGATTCATCACCAGCCGCACCACCCGGCCGACCCCCGGGATCCTCCCGACGACCTTGAGCACGCGCGCGAGCACGCCGTTGCGGGCTTCGGCCATGTTCGCGGCCAGGTGGTCACCGGCCAGCACCATCAGGTCGGGCGCCGTGCCACGCTCGAGATGCGTGGCCGCGGACCACACGCGCGAGCGCGCCACGGCCTCGCTGGCGGTCACCTCGGCGTGTTCGACGTCGATGAGCAGCGCGGCGTGCGGAGGCGACCCGCGCAGCGCCATCGTCTCCAGCAACGCCGGATCATCGGTGATCGAGCCGCGGCCGCTCACGTGCAGCACACCGGTCCGCCCCGGCACCAGCGCGGCGAGCGAAAGCCGGTCGTCCTGCAGCAGGTTGTAAAGGCTGTCCGCGCGCTTGTTGCCCTTGCGGTCCGGGATGACGAGCGTCCGGCCGTCGAGGATTCGCGCGACGGCCCGCCAGTCACCGCGCGGACTGGTGTCACCGCCACCCGATTCGTCCCAAGTGGACAGTGCGAGAAACGGGGCAGCGGCGAGGAACTCGGCGACACCGGGCCCGCACAGCGGGCCATCGCCCTCGATGCCGGGTGCGGGCTCGGCGGGAGCAGGCGGCTGCCACAGGCGCGAGCGGATGACCGCCTGCGCGCAGTGCACATATGCCTCGTCGATGTCGACGAACGTCTCGGCGCCCTTCCGCTTGGCCACGGAACCGTTGACGCGCAACGTTTCCCCGACGCCCGGCAGGAGGAAGACGAACGACACCGGCCCGTGCGCCTCGCCATCGGGCAGGGCGAACGAGATCCGGGTCGGCGAGTGGAGGCGCACGAACCCCGGTGTGCCGCCGATGAACGTCGTGCGGCTGAGACCGTCGGCGTCGCGGTAGCCCACGCCCGCGAGCGGGCAGTGCTCGAGGATGATCCGGCAGCCCTCGTCGAGGGCGCTGATCTGCTTCAGCATGATCATCGACGGCGCCCGTCCCAGGGTCGCCTCGACCTCGTCGACCGTCGTCATGCGGTGGAGGGTGCTCAGCTGCATCGGGGTCCTCCTCGGCCCGGTGCGGACCGGTTCTGCTTCACGAGACATGGCGCGAAGTATTGTTTTCCCAGCTCATGACACTATTATGAGCATTAGCTCAGTTATTGGCTACTCGCTTTCGCCGTCATCGAGGAGGACCAGATTGTCGTCGGCAGACCGCCGCTTGGAGCCACGTCGCAAGCCCCGCCAGGTGCGCGCCGAGCTCACGCGCGAACGCATCCTCACCGCGGCTGCTCACGTTTTCGCCGAGCACGGCTACGCCGCGGGCACCACCAACCGCATCGCCGAGCGCGCCCGCATCTCCATCGGCTCGCTGTACCAGTACTACCCGAACAAGGACGCCATCCTCGCCGAGCTGCTGATCCGGCACGTCGACCGCGGTACCTGGACCGGCGTCGACGAACTCGACTTCTCACCGGGATCGCTGGAGGCGACGGTCCGGGCGATCATCCGCGACGCGATCGACAACCACAGCGACGACCCCCAGCTGCTGCGGGTGATGATCGAGGAGGCGCCGCTGTCCCAGGAACTGCTCGACACGATCGACCGGCACGGCAAACTGCGCACGGCCCAGGTCCGCGACATCATCGTCCGGCACCCCGACATCCGCGTGGGCGATCCCGACCTCGCCGCAGAGCTCATCCTGTTCACCGTGGAGATGAACACGCACAAGTTCATGGCCGCCCCGCGGGCCAACGCCATCGAGACGTTCGAGCACGAACTCGTCGCCATGGTGACCCGCTACCTGCGCGGGGACCGGTAACGGGCACCGGTGTTCCGAGAGGGCGCGCGGACCTGTGTCCCGCTTCCGGCCGGAGTGGAACGCGCCGGTCCGAGGCCCGCGTTGACGTCGCTGAACGGAGCACCCACCCGGAAGACCGGCCCGGTCGAGGACGCGCTCAGCCGACGGCGGCGCCGAACCACCTGGGCAACGCGCCGAGCAGGCCGTCCTGGTCCTCACCGGCCCACGCCACGTGGCCGTCCGGCCGCAGCAGCACCGCGGGCACGTCCAGTTCCTCGCCGACGTCGCCGACGTCGCCGACGTCGGCGACGTGCTCGACCCGATCCGCCCAGCCCGCGACCGAAAGCCCGCCGGTCTGGTCGAGCAGCAGCCCGCGGCCGCCGTGCATCAGCTCGTACAGGCGGCCCCGCTTCAGCGGCATGTCCCGCAGCCGCCTGCCGAGCAGCTCGTGCCCCGCGCCGAAGTCGTAGCGGATCCCGGTCGCGGTGACCTTCTCGACCAGGTACCGGTGCACCTCCTCGAAGTCCATCAGTTCCGAGAACAACCGGCGCACTGCCTGGGCACCCGGCTCGGTGGAGATCAGCACGGCCTGCGCGCGGGTGTTGTCCAGCACGGCGGCGGCCACCGGATGCCGTTCGACGTGATAGCTGTCCAGCAACCCCTCCGGTGCCCAGCCCGCGACCTCCGCGGCCAGCTTCCAGCCCAGGTTGAACGCGTCCTGGACACCGAGGTTGAGGCCCTGCCCACCGAGCGGCGGGTGGACGTGCGCCGCATCGCCCGCCAGCAGCACCCGGCCGGCCCGGTAGCGCTCCGCCAGCCGGGTGGCATCGCCGAAACGGGACAGCCAGCGCGGCGAGTGCACGCCGAAGTCGGTGCCCGCGACCACCCGCAGCCGCTGCTTGAACTCCTCGAAGGTCGGCGGGACCGAACGGTCCTCGGCCACCCCCTCGGCGGGCACGGCACCGCGGTACCGCCCTTCGCCGGATGGCCCGACACCGAACCCCTTCTGGGTCTTGCGGACCTCCGCCACCACGGCGGCCACCTCGTCCGGCGGCACGCCGATCTCCATCTCGGCCAGCAGCCACTCGACGCCGGCGGGCTCGCCGGGAAAACCGACGCCGAGCAGCTTGCGCACCGTGCTGCGGCCACCGTCGCAGCCGACGAGATAACGCGACCGCACCTGGCTCCCGTCGCCCAGCTCGACGGTCACCCCGTCGTCGTCCTGGCTCAACCCGACCAGTTCGCAGTCCCGCCGGAACTCGGCACCGAGCTCGACGGCACGCTCGGTCAGCAGGCGGTCGGTCGTGGTCTGCGGGATACCGAGGACGTACGGATGCGCGGTGTCCAGCCTGGCGGGCGCCGGCTTGCTGATGGCCGCGAAACCACCGACCGGGCTTCGCTTGCCGACCGCGAGGAACCGCTCCAGCAGACCGCGCTGGTCGAGCACCTCGATGCTGCGCGCGTGCAGGCCGAGCGACCGGACCACCGGCGTCGGCTCCGCCAGCTTCTCCACCACGAGCACGTGCACGCCGTGCAGCCGCAACTCGCTCGCCAACATCACACCGGTCGGGCCGCCGCCGGCGATGATCACGTCAATCAAGAGACCCCCGTTGCCCAAGAGCTGCCTGACGAAAGAACCCCGAAGCCGCGCAGGTTCTGGCTTCGGCGGGTGATTGTGCAGCACCGTCCGGGGCTTGCCGCAAGCCCCGGGATGCGTTATATGTTGGAAGTGGCAAGGAGTGCATGACCTCCTTGCCCTTGTTTTTTCGGTCCGCTTTTTCGGTCCGCTTTTCGGTCCGTTGTGGACGGACACCGGGGGAGCTCAGGTTGTCAGGCCCGCGCTGATCAACCAGATGTGCTCGCAGGTCGAAGATGCCTGTCGCAACTTCTCGCGGGATTCCTGCGACGCGTGGTAGAAGGTCCGCTCGATCATCCAGCACAGGGCGCGCGCCATCGCCGACGCCTGCTCCGGTTCGGTGCCAGCCTGAACACCGGCCCGTTCCAGGACAGCGGTGATGGCCGTGCTGAACAGGTCGGCCGTGTGGCTCCACAGCTCGCCGATCTCGGGCACCGTCAACGACAGGTCGATCGCCGTGCGCATGACCAGGCCGTGCTCGTTCCACAGCTCGACCGTGCGCCGCATGGCCGCTGCGATGGCCGGGCGCGGCTCGTCGGTCTCCGCGGCGGCCCGCGACCGCTCCCACAGGTGCTCGACGGTACGGGCCACGAGCGCGGTGACCACTTCCTGTTTGGAACCGAAGTAGAAGTACAGCGCGCCGCGCGTGATGCCGGCGCCCGTGGCGATATCGCCGACGGTCATGGCGTCGTAGCCCTTGTGCGCCAGCAGGGCTTCGCAGGTGTCCAGAATGGACCGCTCACGGACATCGCCCTTGCGCTCGGTGGTGCGGCGGCTCCGCGCCGGGTGGCTGCCGGGCATCAGAGCTGAGCGCCCTCGGCGAAGTCGGTCGTGCGGGACAGCGCCTCCCACGCGCGGATGTCCTCGTCCACGGCCGCGCGCCCGGCGTTGACCAGCCGCAGCGCGTCCGAGCCGAGGACGAGGTGGGCAGGCGGCTGGTCGACCGAGGCGACGTGCACGACGGCTTCCCCGGCCTTGGCCGGATTGCCCAGCTGGTTACCGCTCGCCTTCTGGCGCGCCTCGCGGATAGGGGTGAACAGCTCGTCGTAGTCGTCGATGGACTGCGCGGCGCGCGTCATGGACCGCCCGGCCCAGTCGGTGCGGAAGGAACCGGGCTCGATCGCCGTCACGTGGATCCCGAACCGCGCGACCTCCTTGCCCAGTGCCTCCAGGATGCCTTCCAGCGCGAACTTGCTGCCGCAGTAGGCGGACATGCCGGGTACGGCCATGAGCCCGCCCATCGAGGTGACGGCCATCAGGTGCCCGCGGCGGCGCCGGCGCATCCGGGGGAGTGCCGCCTGCAGGGTGGCCACCGTCCCGAACACGTTGACCTCGAACTGGCGCCGCACCTCCGCCAGCGGGGTTTCCTCGAAGGTGCCCTCCAGGCCGTAACCGGCGTTGGCGATGACGACATCCAGCGGGCCGACGCTCTGCTCCACCTCCGCCACCACGTTCGAGACGGCGTCGTCGTCGGTCACGTCCAGAATGCGGCCGTGCGCGAACCCGGGCGCGAGCCCTTCGTAGGACCTCAGGTCCGCCTCGGTGCGGACCGTGCCGACGACGGTGTGCCCTGCGGCCAGCGCGGCCTGGGCGAAGGCGCGCCCAAGACCGGTGCTGACGCCGGTGATGAGCCAGTTCTGCTTCTGCATTACCCCTCCAAAGCGGATTCGACCAGAGCCAGATCAGCTCCTTGCCACAAACTCTACACCATGTCGATTTTTATCATCACAGTGTAGATCGAGAGATGGTCCTCCCGGCGGCCATGTGTGCCCGGACGTCGTGGCGGACACCCATCAAGATGGCGCTGAACAGCAGCACGTCGGGGTCGTCGGGCTCCCGGTCCGTGGCGGCCGCGAGGCCGTCGATGGATCGCATGTGCGGGCGCTAAAAGGGGACCGGGTCGAAGCACCACGCGATCACCGAGGGCACGGGCACCCCACTGGCGGCCACGAAGCCTTGGTCCCGCGCGACGCGGGTGGCGTCGTGCACGATGCGCGGTGCGACGTCACGTCATTCCAGCCAACCCGACTGGCCTGTTAGGGCAGTTTTCGCTGGATGTGCCGAAGCAGGCGTGGAGAGATGGCTATGGTGGGCATCGTCAGCTGCCAACGGGACATCGCTGCGGGTCGCGGCGCGTGAGCCACCACCTTCCATGCCGAGGTTAGCCACTATGCCGACGCCCGGTTTTCCCCCGAACGCGCTTGACTCCAGGGGAGATCCGATCTGGATCAGCGAGGTCGCCAGCGACGAAGACCCGAACCACACCCTGCACGTCGTGAATGGCCTCGAACCCGCAGAAGCGCTGGAAACGCTGGGCGCCAAACCACGGTTGTTCCAACCCTGCGAGTTACCTGACAGAAAACCAGACAGGTGGACATCCCTGCCTGCTGCCGCTCTCGGTACCGAATCGGGCGCCGCGCTGCTGGCGGGACGCATCGGTGAGTGGACGTTCGTCTACGACGACTCCATGGCCACCGACCACGAGAACACGCCGTCGCTCTCCGCCAACGGCCGCTCAGCGGCCACCAGCATGTTCTCCATTTACGCGGATGCCAGTCTCAACTACGTCGTCAACTCCGAACAACTCGCTTGGATCGACATCCACGACAACCTCGAAGCGGACCTTCCCGGCATGCCCGCCGACCTGCGCGCGGCATTTGACGCGGCTGGCGTCTTCGGGCCCGATGCCGAACCTGGTAAGCACGACGACGCCATTCTCATGCGCGCCGTGTGCGCCTTGGCAGGACTCACGTGCACTTTGAGCGACCTGCGCCGAATCCCGCTCCTGGTTACCGCATTCGGCTGACCTGAACAACATCGCGCTCGTCCCCGTCCGGCTCCCGGCGACAATCCGGTCCAGCGTCGAGAACCCCTTTTCCGAGCCTGGCGAGCGCGGCGGCACTCGGGCTGCCCGGTTCGGCGGTGTACATCACCAGTTGCAGGTCGGTGCCGGGCACCAGCAGCGTCTGGCAGACGACCTCAAGCTCGCCCAGCTCGGGGTGGCGCAGCAGCTTGCGCAGCGTCGGTACCGGCCGCACGTCGTGAGCACGCCAGCCCGCCGCGAACTCGGGGCTGTGCGCGGCGAGTTCGTTGACCAGCTCGCCGAGGACGCGATCGGCCGGGTAGCGGACGGTGGCGGCGCGCAGCTGGGCGGCGTACTGCCGAGCGAACTCGCCCTCCGCACCCGCGGGTGGCCGGCAGTACGTGCCGCCGAGCCGGATGGCCAGCCGCACGGTGTTGCGCTCCTCGGCGGGCAGCAACCCGAAATCGATGATCAACGCCGCCGCCTCGTCGTTCCAGGCCACGATGTCCTGCCGCTCGTCGACCAGGCAGGCGGGTATCGGCGCGATCCGGTCCAGCAGACCGCGGGCCTCCTCGGGCACCGGCCGCCGATCCGCGTGAGCACCTGGCGGGATCTGCCCGGCCAGCCGCGCCAGGTGCTCACGCTCCGCCACGGTGAGCCGCAACGCCGTCCCCAGCGCGGTCAACACCTCCGGGGACGGACGCGGCGCGCGGGCCTGCTCCAACCGCTCGTAGTAGCTGACCGACACCCCGGCCAGCTCGGCCACCTCTTCGCGGCGCAGGCCAGGAGTTCGCCGCGCGCGCCGGCCCGGCGGGTGCGTGGCCGTGGCGGGCACCCGGTCCGGACGGAGCCCTTCCCGCCTGCGGCGCAAGAAGTCGGCCAGTTCACCTCTGCTCACCAGCCAAGGGTGGCACGGGGGCGCCCGGCTTATCCACGGACTGGCGGTCCGGGGCTCAGCCGTCCGTTCCGCGGCGGTAGCCCGGTGGCCACTCTGAACTGGTCACACCTCGTCGAACAGTGGAGGACACCATGACGAGCACTCCCGAAGAAACGTTCCGCCGGATGCTGGACCTGATGCTCGCCAAGAACACGGACGCCGCCGCGGACCTGTGGGCAGCGGACGGGGTCGCCGAGTTCCCGTTCGCAGTGGGAACCTCGCCGCGACGGCTGACCGGGCGGGAGGAGATCCGCGCCTACCTGAGCCGCCTGCCGGAGGTGACGGATCTGCGAGAGATCCCCTCGATCGCCGTGTACCACACCGAGCGGCCGGCCACCGTTGTCGTCGAGTTCACCGGGACCGGCACCACGATCAGCACCGGAGAGCCCTACCGGCTGGACTACATCGTGGTGCTCACCGTCCAGGACGGCCTGATCACCTGCTACCGGGACTACTGGAACCCACTGGCCACCGCGTCGGCGGCCGGGACGCTGCCCGAACTGCTCGGCTCGCTGCACTCCGAGGTCGCCGGATGACCGGCGTACTGGTGACCGGCGGTACCGGGAAGACCGGGGGAGCGCTGGTGGAACTGTTGCGCGGCAACGGGGTTCCGGTTCGCGTGGCCAGCCGCACCCGGTCAGCCGATGACCCGGACGCGGTCCGGTTCGACTGGGCCGACCCGGCCACCCATCCGGCCGCGCTGCGCGGGATGGACCGGGTGTTCCTGGTACCTCCGGTGGAAAGCGTCGATCCGCTGCCGCTGGTCGCGCCGTTCCTGGCCGAAGCGCAGCGTCTCGGTGTGCGCCGGGTGGTGCTCCTCGGGTCCGCGATCGTGTTTCCGGACGCTCCCAGTGCTCTGGAGCTGGCGGCGCGGGTGCGGGCCCAGCCCGGATGGGTCGTGCTGCGCGCGTCCGGGTTCATGCAGAACTTCCTGCCGCCGCACCCGCTGGGGGAGCGGATCCGGTGGCACGGCGAGATCCGCACCGCGGCAGGCGACGGCCGGGTGGGCTGGATCGACGCGCGGGACATCGCGGCCGCCGCCTCCGCTCTGCTGACAGACCCTCGTGCCGATCCCGGCGACCGGCGCGACCACCTGCTCACCGGACCGAAGGCGTTGAGCTACCAGGACGCCGCGGCGATCATCACCAGCCGCACCGGACGGCCGGTGCGGGTGGCGCGCATCGGGATCGGCGAACAGGCGGCCAACTACCGGGCAGCGGGAATACCCGCCGAGTTCGCCGATTCTCTCGCCGCCGTCGAAGCGGACATCAGGACCGGCGGGGCGGATCAGATCAGCACCGCGGTGCTCGACCTGACCGGCCGTCCGCCCCGCGCCTTCGCCGACTTCGTCCAGGAGCACACAGCCAGGTGGTCGAGAGCGGAGCGCGGCCCAGAACGTCTTACTTAACATAATATACATTATCGGCATTCAATATCGCGCGGTCACGGGGTCAGCTGACGCCCGGGATTACGTTGCCGCACAGGCGAACCGCGGCAACGAACTCGCTCGTCGACTCCCGGCTGGCATGGCCGCACCGGACGCGGCACGCTTGTCTCCGGCCACCCTGATTCGATCCTGATCCGGTGACGCGCTCTGGGTGCCGCCGGGAACGATCGAACTCTCCCCTTGATCGCCCACGACCCGGCGTTCTTTCGTCACCGTGACGTTTCTACCGTGTCTGGCTGGACGTCGGGTCAGCGGAGCTGTTCGAGGTCCTTGGCCGCCTCCGCCAGCTCGGCGGCCATCCGCCGGAGCTCGCCGGGCTCGGCACCATCGTCGGCCGCGGTCACCACGTCCTCCGCGGCGCAGCGGAGCTGGAACAGCCGGTCCTGGAGTTCGGCGATCTCGGTGGCGGACAACACCACGGCGTCTTCGGGCAGGCCGGTCCGCTGGACGGCGGTCCGGCGCTCGTAGGCGCGCTGGCGGCACGACTGCCCGCAGTACCGCCTGCGCCTGCCGATGTTCCCGCCCTCCGGCAGGTGCAGGCCGCACCAGCCGCAGTGCCGTCCCGATCGTTTCCGGTTGTGCGCCGTTTCGTCATGTGACGAATCGACGCGTTCTGCCAGTCCTCGCACGGACACGACCCTAACCGGCTACCCTCAGCTCACACCGCGGCCACGCCGACAAGGCACACTGGTCAGGTGACCCAGCCTCATCCGTACCTGGCCGACCCCCACCCGCGCGCCTTCGTGCACCGCGGATGGCACCTCGACGAGTTGGCGGACCTGGAGAACTCGCTGCCCGCGTTCCGGCGAGCCGTCGAAGAAGGCTTCCGGTACCTGGAGACCGACGTGCACGCCAGCGCGGACGGTGTCGTCGTCGTGCACCACGACGCCACGCTCGACCGCACGACCGACGGCAAGGGCACGATCGCGTCGCAGAACTGGGCCGCGCTCAGCAAGGTCAAGATCGCCGGGAAGGCACCGCTCTCGAGGCTCGAAGACCTCCTCGAGGAGTTGCCGAACGCGTGCTTCAACGTCGACGTTAAGTCGAACGCGGCGGTGGAACCGTTCCTGCGCACGCTCGCGCGGACCAACGCCTACGACCGGGTGGCCGCGGCGGCCTTCTCCGACGGCCGCCTGGCGAGGCTCCGCAAGCTCGCCGGGCCGCGCCTGCTGACGTCGATGGGACCGCGATCGGCCGCCGCCCTGTGGGCGAGGGGCCTCGCTCCCCTGCTGCCACTGGGTTTCCTCACCGTGGGCGCGATGGCGCAGGTGCCCGTCCGGCAGGGTTGGCTGACCATTGTGGACAGGGCCTTCCTGCGTGCGGCCGCCCGCGCGGGCATCGAGGTGCACACCTGGACGATCGACGAGGCGCCGGTGATGCGGCAGCTGCTGGATCTCGGCGTGCACGGCATCGTCACCGACCGGCCGGACGTTCTCCGCGACGTGCTCACCGAGCGTGGCGCGTGGCATCCGGCCGGCTGACGCACTCCGCTACCGCGGTGGCTTCCCGTCCCACGCGGCCTTCCAGGTCTTCGGCCCGAGCCGTCCCGAGTCGTTGATCCCGTTCACGCGTTGCAGGTCCAGCACGGCGGTCTTGGTCTTTTCGTAGTAGCACCCGGTGCCGCTGAAGCCGTACCCGAACGCGTTCATCCGCAACTGGAAGGCTTTCAGCGCCGGTGCGCAGTCGCCGTAGGCGTACACCACGCCCGGCCACGCGGGCTTCGGGCCGCCGGGCGGTGCCGGGGGCTTCGGCGCCGGCGGCACGGGCGGTAGCGGCCTGCCGCCGATGTACGCCGATTCGGTGTAGGTCGGCATCCGCTTGGTGCGCGCGTCACGGTCGTTCGAGAAGCCGAGCTTGCCCGCGCACTCCCACGGCTGCCAGCCGCGCATGCGGTACAGGTAGAGCGCGCGGAAGTCCTGTTCGGCCGGGCTGGCCTGGTCGGGGCGCCCGCCGCCGCCCACGCTGCGCCAGGTGGCCAGGTTGAACTGGTAGGCGCCGAAGTAGCCGTTGCCGGTGTTGATGTTGTACCGGCCGCTCGATTCGCACATCCGCAGCTTCGCCCACAGGCCGGCACTGGGGTCGGCCGACGCCGGTGTGCTGACGGCGATCTGGATCCCCAGCACGCCGACGGCGAGGAGAAGAAGCCTCGCCACTCCCCTGGTCACGCCCCCGCGACGGAGTTTGGTCATGTGAGCACACTAAGTATCCGCCCCATAGGCCACAAGAGTCACAGACGTTAAAACCAGCATCACACACCACATGGGGGATACGAAGAACCGACACGCCCGCTTCTGGGACCCGTTTTGCTCGGCGTGGCGACATTTGCCGCCTACCGGACTTATCGGACACATGTGTCGCGAAGCCGGTCCCGAGCGCGGGACCAGCGGGTATGGTCCCGCCCTGAGGTGAACCCCATGCCCCCCACTCCGGAAATCGCGGCCGCCCTGCGCGACGGTCCGTTCAGCATGGCGTTGGAACTGGCGGTGCGCGCCAGCGGGCTCAGCCTCCGCCAGCTGCAGAACCGGCTCTTCGCCAGCGGGGTGAAGGTCAGCGTGGTGACGTTGAGCTACTGGCAGAGCGGGCGAAGCCTGCCCGAGCGGGAGGACTCGCTTCGGGGCGTCGACGTGCTCGAGGAGGTGCTCGGACTGCCGTCCGGTGCGCTGCGCGGGCTGCTCGGTCCCCCGCGGCCACGAGGCAGGGGCGTGCGATCGGACCGGCCGGTCGACCGCCTGTGCCGGGCGTGGGACTACCCCGTCTTCCTGCCGTCGCTGCTCGAAGGGTTCGGAGACCGGGGGTTGCGGGCCGTCACCAGGCTCGGTCTGCGGGAGACCTTGTACGTGGCGTCGGACCGGTGCGCCCGCCGGGTCGTCGTCGAGGAGTTCATCGAAGCCCGCCACGACGGGACAGTGTCGGTCACCATCGCGAACCGGAGCAGGCGGGGCGCACGGCCGCTCCAGGTGACGGCGACGAGCCGCTGTCGGCCGGGCGCGTCCCTCGAACTGGGCGCCGAGGGCTTCTCGGTGACGGAACTGATCCTCGACCGGCCGCTCGCGCGAGGGCAGCGAGCGGCGATCCGCTACCGGATCGAGTACCCCGAGCCGGTGTTCGCCGACCACCACCATCGCCGCGTCGCGGAGCCGGTGGCCGTGTACCGCGGCCGGGTGGTGTTCTCCCCCCGCGAGGCGCCGGTCCGGTGCCAGACGTGGCGGAGGCGCTCGTGCGACGGGCTGCTGAGCGGGCTCTCCGACGTTTCACTCGACGAAGACCACAGCGCGAGCGTGGCACGGGCGAACCTCGGGCTCGGCGCGCACGGTCTGCGCTGGGCGTGGGACGGCGAAAACCCACTGGACGCCGTCCGGGATCCGACATCCTCCTGAAGGCGGGCCGAGTATTCGGTTAACGACCTTCGGCGTGTGGCCGGGCAACCGCTGCGAATGCTAAAAATCGTGTGTCCGATTACCGGCAAGCCACTACACCGGCAGGTTCCCGGAAATCTCCTCTCACGAACGGAGAACAGACATGCGCGCCCGTAGTACCGCAGCCGCCATCGGAATCCTCGGTGCGGCCGTGCTCGCACTGGCCCCCGCGACCGCGTCGGCGAGTGGCCTGCCCAGCTACCAGCAGTGGCAGGCCGACGTGCAGAAGGCCTTGACCGGCGTGAACGAGTACCTCGACGGGGCACGCGCGGAGCACACAGCGATCGTGCTGGACATCGACAACACTGCGCTGGAGACGCACTACCACAAGGGCAGGGCGAACAAGCCGGTGCTCGACGCGGCGCAGCACGCCCAGCAACTCGGGATGGAGGTGCTCATCGTGTCGGCGCGCGCGGTCGGCGGAGAAGACTCGTCGATGCGGCAGCTTTCCGACGCCGGCTACCGGCCGGACCGGATCTGCCTGCGCGAACACGGTGAGGCGAAGGAAGACGGCAAACTGCGCTGCCGGAAGGAGTTCACCGGCGACGGACTGAAGATCACCGCGAACATCGGCAACCGCAGCACCGATTTCCACGGTGGCTACTTCGATCGGAAGTTCCAGTTGCCCGACTACGGCGGCGAGCTGAGCTGATACCGGTTTGGCGGCGCGGGCGCGAACGGCAGGCCGGTGGCCGCCGCGCACCCGCGCCGCGGCGGTGTCCGTTTCCGGGTGCCCGGTATCCGCATCAACGCGAAAATTGCCTCGTCAGTGTGGTGATCGTTTCGTGCCGGGTACGCTGACCGGCGGTTTTCAGACGTGCGCCGCTTCGTAGCGGGAAACGATCTCACTGGAAAGCCTGCCGCGTTCGGCGATGTCGTAGCCGTTGTCCGCGGCCCACTGGCGAATCGCGCGAGTACGCGCGCGCTGGGCGGGGTTCGAGGCCGTGACGACCTTCGGGCCCGTTCTGCGTGCCGCGTTCACGAACCGTTCGAGCGCTCCGCGCAGTTCGGCGTCGTTGTGCTCGGACAGATCGATCTCGTAGCTCCTGCCGTCCAGCGCGAACGTGGTGGTCCGCACCGCTTCCGAACCGTCCATGTCGTCCCTCAGCAGAATCGTGACCTGCTTCGCCATCGACCGCACCTTTCCCCTCAACTACGCACCAGAATCGTGGCGGCCAGTCTATCCCGCACGGCCGACAGTTCCGTGGCACCGACACCGGTTTCCCCGATATCGGCGCGTGATTCGAGTTCGGAAAGGCCAAACGGGCGAACCGAAGAATCAGCCGTTCGTCGTGGCGAGGAGGGCGAGAAGCGGTGCCCCGCTGCCGAGCAGGACGCATACCGCGAGATTCGTGCGCCAGTATTCGGAGAGAAGCGCGACAAATTCTCGAAGGAACGCACTCGGCATGAAGTACGACGCCGTGCGCGCGCCGATCACGTCGAGCGGCAGTTTCAGCCGCCGCGACAGCACCGCGGTGCGGAACACGTGGTAGTTGTTGGTCACCGCGAGCAAGCGGCCGTGCCGTCCGTGCGCCGCCAGCAGGTCCGTGCTGTAGCGGAGGTTCTGATCGGTCGTGGTCGCCTTGTCCTCCAGGAGGATCGCTTCGGCGGGGATGCCCGCGCGGCGGAGGTAGGCGCTCATGGCGTCGGCTTCCGAGGTGTCCTCGTCCTCCCCCTGCCCGCCGGAGACCACCAGTACCAGGTCGGATCCCGCGGCGGTGGCGCGCCGATGGCATTCGGCCGCCTTGTCCAGCCGGGCGGCCAGCAGCGGTGGCACCCGGTCGCCGATCAGCCCGGAGCCGAGCACGATCACGGCGTCGGCGCGCGTTCGCCTGCCCAGCCTGCTGTAGAGGGCCGAGTACAGCACGAACGCGGTGAACAGGACCGCGAAGTAGCCTGCGATCAGGACCATCGAGACGACCGAGGCGAACACCCAGGGGTTGCGGACGAACGCGATCGTGTAGACCGTGGTGACGTACAGCAGGAGCAGCGCGAGCCCGGCGAGCAGCGAGAGCAGGTTCGCCAGGCGGTGGCCTTCCCGCCGCCACATCACCGCGCCGTTGGCGATCAGCGCGAACGGCAGGCCGAGCGTCAGCAGGAGCGCCAGCACCGCGAAGAAGCCGACGACAAGGTCGATCGGGATCGGGGTGTCCCGCAGCCGGGACAGCAGCCACAGCCCGGCGAACCCGAGCGCGACGAGCAGCCAGACCGCGTTGCTCAGCCGCCTCGGTTCCCGGTACACGCGGTACAGGAAGATCAGCGTCACCGCCGCTGCCACCAGTCCGAAGCCCATGATCGCGCGGTTTCCCCGTTCCCCGTCCGTCCACACCGGACCGCATCTGTGCGGCACCGCCGCGTTCGCCGGTGCCGGGTACAGCCTATGGGCGTGCTGGCTAAGATCATCCGGTGCCCCTCGCCACCGCGCCGGACGGCGTTTCCCTGTCCTACGAGGTCCGCGGTGCGGGTGCCGGCGTGCTGGTGCTGCTCGCCGGGCAGGCCAACAGCCGTCATTGGTGGGACGGTGTCCGCGAAGACTTCGACGCGGTGTTCCGCACCATCACCTTCGACTACCGGGGCACCGGGGACAGCGGCAAGCCGCGCACCGAGTCCTACAGCACTCCCGGGTTCGCCGCGGACGTCGTCGCGATCCTCGATCACGCGGGTGTCGAGGCGGCGCACGTCTACGGGACGTCGATGGGCGGCAGGGTCGCGCAGTGGCTGGCCGCGGACCATCCGGACCGGGTGCGGCGGCTGGTGCTCGGCTGTACCTCGCCCGGTGAGCCGCACGGTGTCGAGCGGGACGCGGAGGTCAAACGCGCGCTGGGGCAACGGGATGCGGCCGCGGCGAGGCGCACCCTGCTCGAACTGATGTACACACCGGGGTGGCTCGCCACCCATCCTGGTCCGTACCACACGATCGGGGACCCGGCGATGACGCCGTTCGCGCGCGGGCGGCACCTGCTGGCGAGCGCCCGCCACAACGGGTGGGACGCGCTCCCCCGCATCGCCGCGCCGACGCTCGTCGTGCACGGCACGGACGACGTGTTCAACCCCGCGCGGAACGCTCCCCTGCTCGCCGAACGGATCCCCGGGGCGCGGCTGCGGCTGATTCCCGGTGCCAGGCACGCCTATTTCGAAGAGTTCCGAGCGGTCGCGAGCCCGCTCGTGCTCGATTTCCTCCGCGAGAGCGGTTCCTGACGACCCGCGTCGGTCATCCGTGGAGTGCGAGGTACGGGGCCGCGATCAGCAGGCTCGTGATGAGCGCGTACTTGAGCGCGCGGGCGGGCACGGCGCGGGCGATGACCCAGCCGATGAGCACCCCGGTGAGTTCGGGGATGCCGACGAGCGCGGCGAGCGGCCAGTCGACGGCTCCCGCCGAGACGTAGCCGAGCGTGCCGACGCCCGCGATCACCACGGACTCGACCTGCGCGGCGGCGAGCGCGGAGAGCACGGGGAGGCCCAGCGCGATCAGGACGGGGACGCTGAGCATCGGGCCGCCGACGCCGACCAGGCCGCTGACCACGGCCACCGCGAACCCGACCGCGGCCACGACCCATCGGCGTGGTCGCCGATCCGGTGCGGCGGAACGCTTTTCGCGGTACCACACGAGTGCGGCGACCCCGGTGACGAACACCGCGAGCACGATCCCGAACATCCGCGTCGAGACGGCGCTGTTCGCGAGCACGCCGAGCGGGGTGCCCGCGACGGCCGTGGCGGCCAGTATTCCGGCGGTGGCCCGGGTTTCCGGGTCGCGCAGGTGACCGGACCTGGTGTAGGCGGCGGTGGCGAGCACGCCGGTGGCGATGTGGGTGACGATCGCGGTGCCGGCGACCTGCGCCGGGGGCAGCGCGGTGAGGGCGAACAGGCCGATGGTGGCGAGCACGCCGCCGGGGCCGATGGCGGTGATGCCGATTCCGGCGAGCAGCCCGAACAGGGCCAGCCCGGCGAGCGCGGGCGCGGTGAGGGCGGTCATCGGGATCGTGCCGGTGTTGTCGGGGGAATCGGCATCGGGGGCCTCCAGTCGGGTTCAGGCGTAGCCGCGGCGCAGGGTGGCGCGCAGGACCAGCCGGTCGGCGCGGATGTGGATGGTCTCGGCGTCGACGGCGCGGCCGTCGGCCAGCCTGGTGAGCCGGTCGATGGCGAACACGGCGGCGCCGGCGGGGATGTGCAGGAGCGCGGCGGTGTCCGGGTCGGCGGTGACCGCGTGCACGGTCACTTCGGCGTGGCCGAGGCGGTGTCCGGTGATCTCTTCGAGCACGGCGAACACGTCGCGGTTCGCCAGGTCGCGTTCGAGCAGCGGGCCGCCGATGTCGGTCGGCAGGTACGTGGTGTCCAGCGACAGCGGTTCGCCGTCGAGGCGGCGGAGGCGTTCGAGGTGGACCGCGCCCGCACCCGGCGGCAGGGCGAGCCGTTCGGCCACGGCGCTCGGCGGTTCGGTGACGACGTGGGCCGCGCGCACCTCGTTGGTCACGGTGCCGTATCCGATGAGGGTTTCGGCGAGGCCTGCCAGCCGGTCGAGCCCGTGGCCGTACTTGGGGCGCACCACCGTGGTGCCGACGCCCTGCCTGCGGGTGATCACCCCTTCGGCGCGCAACAGCCCGAGCGCTTCGCGCACGGCGTTGCGGGAGGCGTCGAGTTGCGCGGTGAGCGCGCGTTCGTCCGGTAGCACGCCGTCCGGGAAGGCGTCGCCGCTGATCTGCTGGCGCAGGACGTCGGCGATCCGGCGGGCGCGCTCGGCTCTGGGACTCGACGAGGAGGCCCGGCCGGTGCCCGGATGGAGATCGTTCATGACCGTCAGAGGTACCACGCGCTCGTTACGCCGGAGTTACGCCACCCTGGCTGACCTGCGCGGACGTGTGACCACCGGGTTTTCTCGCCGGTGACGGCGGTTCGCCACCCCCGTGGGGCGGGACCTGGTCTCAGCCGGGGAACTCGCCGGTCAGCGCGGCGGCGGCGAGTTCGACCCTGGAGTGGTAGCCGATCCGGGAGAACAGGCGGGTGAGCTGACCTTCGACGCTCTTCTCGCTGGTTCCCAGCGTCGACGCGACCTCCCGGTTGCTGAGCCCTTCGGCCACCAGGATCGCCAGCAGGCGCTCGTTTTCCAGGGTGGTGATCGCGCGGCCGGGCACCGGCACGCCGCGCTCGCGCATGCGTGCGCGCAACCGCGCGCGCCACAGCAGCGCGTCGACCTCGCCGAAGAGTTCGTAGGCTCGGGGAAGGAGCTGTTTCGGGCGGACTCCCACCATCGCCGCGCGCATGAAGGCGTTGCCGTTCTCGTGCGGCATTTCCGGGCGTTCTTCGGCCAGCCGCACGGCTTCTTCGCCCGCGGTGAGATCGCCGAGGACCTGGGCGCGCGCGAGCAGGTACGCGATCCGCGCGCGGTCGGTGCCCAGCGACTCCGCCAGCCCGCGACCCCGTTCGACCGCCCGTACGGCCGCCTCCCGGTTGCCGAGATTGTGCTCGGCGGCGGCGAGTTCGGCCCACATCTGCTCGGTGCCGAGCACGAAACCGCTGTCGTCGGCCGAGCGGAGCGCGCTTCGGAGCAGGGCCGTCGCCCCCACCTGGTCGCCGCGCACGCGCAGGGTCATCGCCTCGGCGTGGTCGATCAGGTGGGACAGGTGCCGGTGGGCGGCCCTGGCGGAGGCGGCCATCTCGGCGGCCCTGCTCATCCAGCCCTGGCCGCCGAGGATCCGGATCGCCCCGTGCAGCATCTTCACCGGCGCGAGGGGGCGCGCGGAGGTCACGCCGTCGACGATGCTGCGGCGTGCCACCTCCATCGCGTCGCGCCATTCGCCGCGCAGCCACTTCACCATGAACCGGTCGGGGCCCGGCAGGCTCTTCACCGGGGTTCCGGTCGATTCGAGCAGGTGCGTCGCCGCGCCGAGCTCCCCCAGCATCAGGAGCATGTTCGCCTCGTAGCGGATCTGCTCGAACCGGTGCTGGGGCAGGTGGCGTGCCCGCCACAGGCCGGGGTCGTCGAGCATCCGGCGGAGCTGGCGGAGATCGCCGAGCATCACCCCGGCGCCGCCGAGGAACATTTCACCGAAGTCCGCGGTGACCGCGGATCCGCCGCGCCAGACGTCCGCCGTCGCGACGAGGTGGTCCCTGCCCTCGCGCCAGCGGGCCAGCAGCATCAGCGCGAAGGCCTTGTTGACGGCCGCGACCGCGGGCCCGCCGGGCAGCGGGGCGGCGCGCCCGTCCGCGATCTCGCCCAACGCGCGCTCGTCCGCCTCGGCGCACAGTCCGGTCAGGTAGACGATCGCCATCTCGTGGACCTGTTCGGGCGACAGGTGCGCGGCGTGCTCGGTCAGCACGGTCAACGTGGTGGTCGCGGCGCCGGGCCGCTGGTGGACGGCCTTCGCCGCGCTCACGGCCATCAGGCTGTGCGCTTTCATCACGGGGTCGCGGACGCGGTGTGTCGCCGCGTCGAGCCATCGTTCGGCGAGCACGCCGTCGGTGAACAGCATCGCGCCGCCCCTGGCCAGCAGTTCGCCGGAGGAGCGGTCCGGGTCGACGAGCGAGCCCGCGTCGGCGAGCCAGTCGGGCAGCGCGACGTCGGCGAGCTCACCGTCGATGTGCCCGGTGCCGTCCCATACCGCTTCGACGGCGAGCGCGGCGAGCTTCCTCCGGCGGTACGGGGGAAGCCCGGCTTCCAGTGCGGCCCGGAGCAGGGGAAGCCGGAACCGCAGCCGGTTGCGGCCGCCGCGGACGAGCACCCTGGCGTCGACGAGCCGTCGCAGCGCGGTCTGGACCTCTTCCTGGTCGAGGCCGAGCGCCGTGGCGGCGAGCCGTGGCGCCAGTTCGCCGAGTGGCGCCAGCACGGCCGTCGCGCCGGCGACCGCGATGCCGTGGGGTCCCGCGTCGTGCACCGGTCCCAGCAGGGGGTGGTTCTCGGGCAGTGCCAGCGGGTGTGGCCACGGCAGCAGGTACGCGGTCCGGTCGGCCACGCGGATGCGCCCCGACGCCTGGTACCCGGTCACCGCGGTGGTGAGCCCGGACGGGTTTCCCCTGCTTTCCGCCCACAGCTCCCGCACGAGGTCGGTGTCCGGTCGCGCGCGCAGGACGTCCGTGAGCACCTTGGCCGACTGGTGCTCGGTCAGCGGGCGCAGCAGCACCCGCCGCACGAGCCCGTCCTCGGCGAGGTCCGCGAACAGGTCGGCCGCCGGTCGAGGTGCCGAGCCCGACCAGTGCATCGCCGCGACGACAGTGCAGGCGCCGGTGCCGAAGAACCTCGCGAGCTGCCCGAACACCCGCGCGGTGGCGGGATCGAGCCAGTGCGCGTCGTCGATCAGCACCACCGGTGCCTGGTGCCGGACGACCGCGAACACCGCCGTCGCCAGCTCAGCCGCGGTGGCGGAGGATTCGCTCGGCGCGGACTCGGAAAGCTTGGCCACCAGCCTCCGCACCGGCCAGCGGGCGACCGCCGGGCCGTCTTCGAGCGCGCCGAAGCGGGTCAGCACGCGGAACAGCACCGCGTAGGGCAGGTCGCGGTCCGCGCGCGCACACGTGATCGGCACCGCGGTGACGCCGTCGGCGGTCAGCTCCGCTTCCACCGCGCGCAGCAGCGACGTGTGCCCCGCGCCGGCGTCCCCCGTCACGACCGTCAGCGGGGAGGCGGCGTTCCTGGCGCCGTCGGACAGCTCCGTGACGAGATCGTCCCGTCCGGTCATCCGCCACGGCGCATCGTCCACGGCGGCCATTGTGCCGTAGGTGAATGTTCCTTACGAATGCCGTCGATCTCGTGGGTCTTCGCCTACGATGACGGCCTGGGTGGTGGCGGTCACCGGGTGTGAGAGGCGGCGGGAAACGGGGCGATGGCGACGGGGGACGTGCGGGCGGTCGGCCGTTCGGAGGCGCTGACCACGCTGGACGAAGCGATGCGCGTGCGCGGCGCGCTGTGGCTGGTGCGCGGTGACCGCGGTGCGGGGCGGAGCGCGCTGCTGCGCGCGCTGATCGCGCGGTGGCGGCACCGCAAGCGCGTCGTGCTGCCGCTGTGGCTGCCGGGGACCGGCACCCGGCAGGTGATGGCGGCGATCCTGGACACCGTCGCCGCGCACCTGGAACGGCACAGCGGCGCGTTCGACGTGGTGGCCGCCGTCAGCGGGGTGCGCGACCGGGTCAACGGCGACGCGGGCCTGTTGCACTCGATCCACGACGTGGCGGGTGTGCTCGCCAGGCTCGTCCAGGACGAGCCGGTGGTGCTGGTCGTCGACGACCTGCGCGCCGACACCACGGCCGAAGGCGGGGCCGGCCTGCTGGCGCTCGTCGAAGCCCTCCGCGCGGCGGGCGTCGCCACCGTGATCGCCCCGCATGCCGCCCAGAGCGGTCCCGGCCAGCTCGACGAGATCGCGGACGGGGTGCTCGGCCTGCTCCCGATGACCGACGACGAAGTGACCGAGCTGCTCTACGAATGGCGCGGGAACCCGCTGCGCAAGACGCCCGACCCCGCGCTCACGGATGCGCTGCGCCGCGCACTCGGGCCGCTGTGGGGCAATCCCGGCAGTATCGTGTCCACTTTGGACGGACTGGCGGCGGACGGCCGGATCGCCGCCGTCGACGACCACCTGTGCCTGCGGCGCGCCGACCGGCCCGTTCCGCTGCCGGGCGAGCACGAGCTGGTTCGGGCGGTCCGCGAGCACGGGCGCACCGGTGAACGGCTGGCGCGCGTGCTCGCCGAGGCGAGCGCACCGGTGGTGGACGACCTGCCCGCACTGGCCGCGGCGGCGGGGTCCGACCTGGCGCGCGCGGGGCTGGCGCTCGACGGGTTCGTCCGCAAGGGCGTGCTCGGGGTGACCCGTGACGGCACGATGGTGGTGACCGTGCCCGCGCTCGCCGCCAGGCTGCGGCCCGCGGCCCCCTCCGGCGGCGAACCGCCGGACGCGCGGGCGGCCGTCCGCCAGCGACTGGTCACCGGCGACCTCGGTGGTCTCGCCGACGATCTGCGCCGCCTCGGGCGGTCGGCGGGCGCGCTGGACCGTCCCGCGCGAGGCGCGGTCGCGGTGTGCTGGCTCGCCGCGCTCAAGCACGAGCACCGGGTCGACGAAATCCGTGCCACCTCGGCACTTCTGGACACACTCGCACCGGACGGGAGCCCTCGGCTGGGACGGCTCCTGCAGATCGCGGTGCTGCGCTCCGACGCGGTGCTCGCCGCGCACCTGCTGACGGCGCTGGCGGACCGCGGCGACCCGGATACCGCGCTCGGCGGGAAGCTGCTGCTCGGCCTGCTCGCGACCGATTTCAGGACGCTGGCCGCGGCGTGGTCGCACTGGGGCGGCGAGCCGGTGCCGGACGGCGTGGCGGGCACCCTCGCGGAGGCCGTGGCGGTGCACGACCACGCGACCTTCGCGGGCACCGTGCTCGGCACCGCCCATCCCACCGGGACTCCCGCGCTGTACCGGCGTTTGCTCGCCGCCTACTCCGACGGCCACTGGGACGATCTGCTGTCGCTGGCGCGCCGCATGGAGGCCGACCGCACCCGGCGGTCGAGGACGGCGGTCGAGCAGCTGGCGCGCGTGTTCGCCGCCGAGGTGTGCGGCCAGCGCGGCGAGATCGCGCGCGCGAAGGCCTGGCTGGAGGGTGTGTCAGGACGGATTTCGTCGGGGCACATCGCGAGCTGGGTGCGCTGCGGGATCCGGCACAGCGCGCACGAGTTCGCCGCCGCGGTACGAGAAGGATGGCGCGACTACCAGCGCGCCCGCGGACTCGGCCTGGTGTCGGGAGCCGATCGCCTGCTCGGCCGCCTGATCGACTACGCGCACCGCAACGGCGACCGCCGGACCGCCGAGCGGGCGCTGGAAGAGCTGGACGCGCTGCACGACGTCGCGGGCACGGTGGCCACCTTGGAATCGCTGCTCGTCTTCGGCGGGCTCGTCCGCGGCGACCCCGCCGACGTCGAACTCGGCCTCCGGCTGGTCCGCAGGCGGCCGAACCAGTTCCGCGCCGCACGGGCCTGCCTCGCGATGGCGCAGGTCAGCCCGGATCCGAGGCCGTGGCTGCTGGAGGCGCACCGGCTCGCCAAGGAGCTCGGGACGCTGTCGGGCCACGAGATGGTCGTGGAGTACATGCGGGAGCAGGGGCTCGCGGTGCCGCGGCCGAGACGGGCGAAGAACGGCTTCTCCCCCGTCGAACTCCGCATCGTCGACCTGGTCAGCGCCGGGCTCACCAACCGCAGGATCGCCGCCACGATGCGGATCAGCGAGAAGACCGTCGAAAGCCACCTCACGCGGTTGTTCGACCGCACCGGCTGCCGGTCGCGGGTCGAGCTGGCCACGGCGCGCCTGCAGGGCCTCGTCCCCGGCCCTGCCGAGTGAGGCTCAGCCCTGGTGAGCGCTTCCCCGCGGCAACGCGTGCGGGAGGTCGGCGCGGCCGTCGATGCCGAGCTTGCGGTACGCGCTGGTGAGGTGCTTCTCCACGGCTCTCGTGGTGACGCCCAGGTCCGCGGCGATCTCCTTGTTGCGGCGGCCGGTGACGGCGATTTCGGCGATCCGGAGCTCGGCCCTGGTGAGCGGGCTCTTGGCGGTGTGCCGGACTTCGGCCGGTGCGGCGCTGTGGAGCTCCGGCCCGGCCGCGACCGGTGCCCGCCCGCACTGCGCGGCGAGCTTCGAACCGGCGCGCAGGGTCGCGTCGCCCTTCGGGGAGCCGAGCCGCTTTCCCAGTGCCATCAACGACTTCGCCAGCTCCAGCTTGTTGCCGGAGGATTCGAGGATCTGGACGGACTCGTCGAGCAGCCGTGCGCCGGGGGCACCGTCGATCCGCTGCCCGCGCATCCGCAGCACCCTGCCCAGCGCCGAGGGCGCACCCCAGCCCAGCGCCTGCTCGTACTCCGCGGCGATCAGCTCCGCCGCCCGTTCTTTCCTGCCGAGGTGTTCGTACCGCACGGCCAGCCGTAGCCGCCACGGGAACAGCACCGAGCTGGCGAGGCCCACGCGGCGAAGCTGACGTCCGGTGTCGGCGAGGTACTCGGCCGCGGCGGGATCGGCGGAACCCGGTGAGGTCGCGGCGACCGCGGCGTGGTTCAGCGACAGCGCCCACGACGGGCGGTCGGGTCCCCACGCCCGTTCGGCGCGCGAAGCCAGCTCCGGGTCGCGGAGCTCCATCGCCAGTATCGCCAGCAGCGGCGCGCAGGTGCCCACGACCGCGGCCCAGTCCGGCGGCGCCGTTTCCAGCGCCCGCACCGCGCTTTCCGTCGCCACGTGCAGCTGCCCGGTCGCCGACCACAGCAGCGCCTGGCAGGTCCACACCAGTGACGCGGCCAGGTCCGGCGTCTCGCGAACGGTCACGGCGCCGAGCCAGGACTCCAGCCCGTCGGTCGCGTCCGCCGCCACCAGCACCGGCACCAGCAGGGGTAGCGCGGTGTAGAGCTGCGCGGTGCCGCCGGGTTCGCGTTCCAGCACCCGGTGCGCGAGATCGATGATCGCCGCCCTCGGCAGCGTCTCCCCGAGCGTCGCGAAGTAGAGCTGCACGGTCGCGAGCTCCCGCTGGCCGGGATCGTCCATCGCGATGTCCCCGCGCAGCCACGCCGCCGCGTCCTCACCGGCTTCCATCGTGTACGGGGTCCAGATCCGCAGCCTGGCTTCGAGATGACCGGCGAGCGCGGGATCGTCCTCCGGGCCGGCCCGCAGTTCGGTGACGGCGCGGCGCACGAGCCTGGTGTCCGGCCTGCCGTCCGCGGCGGCGAGCGCCGGTGCCAGGCAGAGCGCTTTCGCCCGTTCCACCGGTGTTTCGAGCAGCGGCAGCGCCTGCCGGAGGTGCCGTGCCGCGGCGGCGGTGTCGGTGCCCCGTTCGACCGCGACCAGATCGGCGAGCAGGTCTCCCCGGCGCGCCCCGCCGTGCACGAGCGCGTGCCGCAGGTACCGCGTCGCCATTTCCGGGTCGTCCCGTGCCGAGGCGGCCGAGGCCGCGGCGCGCAGCACGTCGGTGGCCCACGCCTCGGGCTCGCTCGTGGTGCCCAGCAGCCGTTGCGCGATGTCCTCCAGCCGCCCGCCACCGCGGAACAGCACGCCCGCCGCCCGCAGGTGCAGCTCGTCCTGCTCGTCCGCGGACAGCGCGCCCGCCACGGCGTCGGCCACCGCGTCGTCGACGTACCGCAGCGGGCCGTGCTCGGGCACCAGGCCCAGGCGCCGCATCGCGCGCTCGGCCTCGTCGAAGTCGACACCGTCGAGCTGGGCGAGCTTGGCCACGAACGCCGGTGTCGCCGCCTCGCCCAGCGCGGTCATCGCCATCGCGAACCGGGTCACCCGCACCGGCTGGCAGCTCAGGCAGCGCGCGAGCCGGTTCGACGGCTCCGGCGGACGCAACGCCTTCGCCTCGGCGAGCTGGTCGGCGACCGGGTGCACCCCGTCGGCGAGCATGCCGACGGCCAGCGCGCCGAGGAACATCGGTTTGCCGCCGGTGTCCGACCAGCACTCCTTGGCGAACGTTTCGTCGGCGGGTTCACCGCACCGCCTGCTGAAGAACGTCCGCACGCCGGCGACGCTGAGCGGACGCGGGCGCACGGTCGTGGCCGCGGCGCGCACCAGGTCGTCGACGGCGAGCCGGTCGGCGCCGACGTCGCCGTCGAGCACGGTCGCCACCACGGCCACCGGCAGCGCGGAGATCCGGTTGACCAGGTAAGCGAGTTTGTGCAGCGATTCGGGGTCGGCCCACTGCAGGTCGTCGACGAGCAGGGCGAGCGGCCGCTGCGCCGCCAGCCGCCGCCACCGCTGCGGTACCGCGTCCACGCCGTGGTCGGCCAGCGGATCGTCGTGGACCGGTTCCAGCAGCTGCCGCACCACCCCGTCGGCGAACCCCTGTTCGGTCGGCGACGCCCCGGCGCGCAGCACCCGCATGCCCTGGTCCGCGGCGAGGTCGCCGGCTTCGTGCAGCAGCGCGGAGCGGCCGATGCCCAGCGGGCCGCGCACCAGCGACAACGATCCCGAGCCGGCGCAGGCGGCGCGGATGGCCTCGGCCACGGCCGTCAGCTCGGCGTCCCGTTCGATCAGCATGGTTCCCCCGTGAGCACGTGTGCGCGGACCGGGCCCGGCCGTTCGTGGCGCAGCCCCGAGATGGTCATCGGGAACCGCATCATGTCGAACCGCGAGACCCCGGACAGGAAGTCGACCAGCCCCAGCACCGACCGGGTGCCCCACCGCGACGCGAGCGCCGTCTCCGCGGTCACCAGCCGCTCCGCGGCGCGGTGGCGGCCCGTCGCGCGGTGCCCGACCGCGGCCATCGAACGCCACGGCAGCAGCAGCGGGTTCGACCACCCCCTGCCGAGCATGTCGCGGCCGCACTCCTCGAAGTGGCGCACCGCGGCGCCGGGGCGGTCGTGCACGAGTTCGAGCAGTCCTTGGGCGAACCGGAAATGCGCGTCCGGCACCGCGGGCTCGGCGATCCGCGAGGCCGCGTCGATGTCACCCCTGGCCAGGCGCAGGATGATCCGGAAGCCGAGCAGGCTGCCCACCGCGGAGGAGTGCCATTCGGGCGCGGGCAGGATCTCACCGGCACCGTCCACATCGGCCTCGGCCGCGGCCAGGTCCCCGATCCGCAGGTTCACCCTCGCGCGGGCGAGCACGGCGGCGGCGGCCGTCGCTCGCGCACCGCGCCGCCGCGCGTCCGCGATGACGGCTTCGAAACCCGCCTTCGCTTCGATCGGGTTGTCGGTCAGCGTCAGCGTGCGCGCGGCCGCGATCCTCGGCGCGAACAGTCCCGAATTCCCGCGCAGCGCCACCCTGGCCAGCCTGCGCGCGCGCCCGCAGCCGACCCCGCGGCTGGCGGCGAGCCATGCCGCGGCACCGGCCCGGTCGGCGTCCGAGGGGTCCAGTTGCTCCGGAACCCCTGGCACGCCAAGGGATTCGGCACCTTCCGGCGTTTCGGTCGCCAGCCAGTACAACGCGGCGATGCTGTCCTTTTCGGACTGATCGGCCTCGCTGCCGCGGCAGGCCGCGGTCAGCACGCGCACGGCGTTCGCCTTCGCCCCGCCGGCCACCATCAGATCCGCGGCCGCGAGCCGGACCTCGGCGGTCTGGCCGGCGGCGGCGTGCAGTGCGGCCCTGGTCAGCCGCAGCTCGCCGGTGTGCGCCGCCATCGTCGCCAGTTCCACCGTCAGGCGGGTCCGCGCGGAGGCCGACAGCGGTTCCCGCTCGGCGCGGTCGTAGTAGGCGGACGCGAACTCGGCGTCACCCCGTGCGCGGCTGTTCTCCGCGGCGGCGAGCAGCGCCTCGGCGGCCCATCCGGCGCCGATCGGCCTGCTGCCCAGCAGTAGCCGCGCCACCCCGTCCTCGCCGACGGCGTACCGGTGGGCGAGCTCGGCCGCCGCGCCGTACAGCTCCGCCCGCGCGGCCGGGTCCATCCCGGTCAGCACGCAGTTCGCGATCCGGCGGTCGATCGAGCGCCGCCCGCCCGACCAGTGCACGAACCCGGCCGAGGCGAGCGCGCTCCAGGCGCGGGCAACCGACTGCGGCTGCGGCGCGGCGATCCGGCGGAGCTGGTCGAATTCGAGTGTGGGCGAGGCGACCGCGAACGCGCGCAGCAGCCGCAGCAGGTCGTCGGAAAGCCGCCCGAGGTGCCCCAGCACCAGTCCGCGCACGGCGTCGGCCGCGACCCGGTCGAGCTGCTCGGTCAGGCCGGAGGCCGGGGACCAGCCCGCCCGCACCGCGGCGACCACCGCGGGGGTGCCCCCGGTCACGCGCCGCACCTCGGCCGCGGCGGGTGACCGCTCGTCGGTGCCGATCATCGCCGCGACACCGGCCACGGTCAGCGGGCGCAGGCGCAGCACGTGCACGGAATCCCAGTGCAGCCCCGAGGACTGCCACGGCTCCGCGGTTTCGTCGGCGAGGAACGGCACGCCCGCGCCCGCACCGGCGACGACCACCATCAGCGGCGCCTGCCACAGCCTGCGCAGCAGCGCGAGCAGCCAGGTCCTCGACCACGCGTCGGCGAGCTGGATGTCGTCGAGCAGCAGCAGGAGCGGACGGCGCCTGGCGAGCGCGACGAACCGCGCGCACAGCGTCCGCACACCCTCGTCACCGGCCTCCACCGTGCCGCCGAGCCCGGGCGGATCGGTGTCCACAAGGGACGATTCGAGCTGCGAGACGAGACCGAAGGGCAGGCCGGACTCGCTGACCGACCCGCGCGCCGACAGCACCCGGACGCGCCTGCCCTCGCCGATCGCCGCGACCGCGCGCAGCAGGCTCGTGCGCCCGGTCCCCGGCAGTCCGGACACCAGCCCGATGCTCGACTTGCCGTCGGCGAGATCGTCGGCGAGCCGGGTCAGCGCGGCGAGCTCGGTGTCTCGTTCGACCAGGGTCATCTGACCAGCCTCCCGGCGAGCACGGCGGCGAGTTCGGTTCGTCCGGTGACTTCGAGCTTGCGGTAGACGTTGGTGAGATGCGTTTCCACCGTGCGGACGGTGACGAACAACGACTCCGCGATGACGCGGTTGCCCGCGCCCTCCGCGGCGAGATCGGCGACCCGGCGTTCGCTGCCGCTCAGCGTGTCCAGGAGCGAGTCCGCGGCCCGTGTCCGGCCGCCCGCGGTGACCAGTGCCTTCCGCGCGGCGGCCAGCATCAGCCGGTCCCCGCCGCGCAGGCTTTCGTCCATCGCCAGCCGGAAGTGTCTTCGCGCCGCCCTCGGATCGTCCCGGTCGAGGAACGCCTTTCCCAGCAGGTATTCCGCGCGGGTGTGCTCCACGCCCGCGGTGCCGTCGAGCAGGCGCACGGCCTCGGTGAGGAACTCGACGCCGCGGTCGCGGCCCCCGGACAGCCCCCTGGCCACCAGCCCCATCCCGACGGCGCGCCGGGTACCCCACCGCGCCGCCTGTTCCGCGCCGAGTTCGGCCAGTTCGGCGCCCTCGCCGCCGCGGCCGAGTTCGGCCAGCGCGCAGGTGGCTTCGAGCCACCACGGTGCCATCACCGGGCTGCCGATCCCGGACTCGGCAAGGCTCGCGCCGCAGGCGCGGGCGTGGCGCACCGCGGACTCCAGGTCGCCCCGCGCCGCGCTCGCGCGCGCACGGGTGATCAGGAACAGGTGGTGCGACACCGCGAGCCGCTCCAGCCCCGCATGGGTGATCGCGTCGAGCAGGGCGTCGGCGCGATCGGGTTCGCCGCGCTGCACCAGCACCGTGGCCAGCACGATCTGCGGCATCACCACGGTGCCGCCCCACAGCTCCTGGCGGACCAGGTCGAACGAGGTGTGCGCGTCGGCGCCCGCCTCCACCTGGTTGCCCAGCGTGTGCCGCAGCAACGCGCGCGAACTAAGCGCGCGGCAGTACGCCCACGCCTCCCCGGTGCGCTGGGCGTGGGCGATCAACCGGTCCAGCGCCGTCGACGCCGTCGCGCATTCGTCCGCGAGGCACAGCGCCAGCGCCGCGGACAGCACCGCCGAACCGGTCAGCCCCGCCTGGTCGACGCGCAGCGCCCGGCGGGCGTCGGCGGCGACCGAGGCCGAGGATTCGCCGTAGAGCGCACCGGCCTGTGCCCGCATCGCCAGCAACTGGCGTTCGCCCGCGGTGTCACCGGCGGGTGCGATCCGCGCCCGCGCGTTCGCCATCGCGGCGGCCACCGTGCCCTTCTCCTCCAGACCGGTGGCCAGCAGCGCCGATTCCACCGCGGTGCGCAGCGCGGCGCCCTCCGCGTCGGACTCGCCCGCCAGCTCGGCCGCGACCGCGCTGAGCACCTTCATCGCGCGGCTCGCGTCGCCTGCGGTGACCGAGGCGGCACTGAGCTTGACCGCGATCGGCGCGCGGGCACGAGGGCCGTCGACGAGCCGGAGCGCGCGGTCGAGCAGCCCGACCGCCGCCGCGGGCTCCACGAGCGTCAGCGCGTCGGCGAGTTCGAGGAGCACCTCGACGTCACCCGGGTCGAACGCCAACACCCTGGTGAAGTACCGCGCCGCGACGCCGGGCGCTCCCCGCTTGCCCGCGCTCCGGCCGGCCTCACGCAGGATCTCCGCCATCCACGGCTCTTCGATCGCCGGCAGCGGCAGCAGGTGCACCGCGACCTCTTCGGCGGGCACGCCCGCGTCGCTGAGCAACGTCGCGGCCCTGATCCGCAGCCGCGGCACGTCCGCGGGCGGGATCGCGTCGAGCACCTCGGCGCGGATGAGGTCGTGCACGAATTCGAGGCTGTCCGCGCGCAGGATCCCGTTCGCCCGCAGGACTCCGACGGCCGCGGTGACCGCGCGGCGCGGCAACCCGGCGAGGTTGCCGATCAGCGCGGTCTCGCCGACGCCGAGCAGGGCGATCGCGGTCGCGGTGGCCCGCGCCGACGGCGTGCACCGGTCCAGAACCGACCTCGCCAGCACCGCGCGCCCCGACCCGACGATCTCCGAAACCGAGACCGACGGCGGGTCGTCGGTGTCCCGCGCGTGCCGCAGCTCGTCGAGCAGCAGGCGCAGCAGCAGCGGGTTCCCGCCGGTCTCCTCGGCGCAGGTGCGCACGAACAGCTCGCCGGTTTCGCCGAGGTGGGGTGCCACCAGTTCGGACACGGCGTCCAGTGACAGCGGGCCGATCTCGATGATCTCGGTCCCCCGCATCCCCTCGATCTCGACGATCGGTTCGTCGGCGGTCGCGGTCACCCCCGTCCGGCGCGTGAGCACGACCAGCAGCGGCAGGTCCTCGGCGCGGCGCAGCAGGAAGCTCAGCCAGCGCAGCGAAACGTCGTCGCACCATTGCACGTCGTCGACGAAGAGCACCACGGGCCCGTCCCCGGCGAGCGTCACGGTCAGCCAGTACAGGCCGTGCTGCACGGCGTAGGAGCCGCTGGCGATGTACTCGCCGCCCGCCAGCGCGGGCAGCGCGTGCCGCGCACTGCCCGCCAGCAGCGGTGAGCCGGGTTCGAGGCCGAGCGGGGCGAACAGGGACCGTGCCGCGGTGTAGGGGCTCGTCGCGTACTGCTGCTCGCACCGGGCCGTCAGCACCGTCGCCGAGGACGGCACCGAGCGTTCGAGGGCGTCGACGGCGAGGCTCGTCTTGCCGATCCCGGCCGGGCCCCGCACCAGCAGCGCGTGGCCGTGCCCCGCCGTCGCGTGCCGGACGCACGCGTCGAACCGGGCTCGCTCCTTTGTTCGCCCGACCATTTCACCCGTCGGCGCTGACGGCAGATTCCACACGGTCACCACACCGCCCCTCCCACTCGAGCCGGTGCTCCTCCGGTGGTAGCGCCGCCGAGGCTCGAAGTGCGCCCGGCGCTCATTCGATCACGCGCCGCTGTCGCCAGGTAGCCCGAATGCAGGCTGGACAGAAAGATGCAGGGTTATCCCTCACCAATTCCCGGCGGGGTGACCGACTGCACGCTCATCTGAGCGTAGAAAAGGGCACGAAGAAAGGAAGAACGGGCAATACTGGAACATGAACGATTCTCGCCCCGAAAGATTCGTTTTCCGTGCCCGCCGCCGATGACCCGGTGTTTACCGACCGCGCTTGGTGCAGAATGAAGCGGGCGGATGCCCGAGGCACCCGCCCGCCGCGCCTTTCCGCCCGTTCCGCTTTCAGCCGCACCCGCCGGCGTGCCCGGCGTCGGAAACCGCGTGCGCCAGCTCCGGGAACTCCATTCGCTCGTACTCGGCCGCGGTGGGCGACGGATCCGGCATCGGCACCCGCGCGCGCAGCGTCGACACGAACCGGTCGAGCCGGTCGACGCCCCAGAACTTCTCCCGCCCGACCGTGAACAGCGGCACCCCGAACAGCCCGTCGCGCGCCACCTCCTCCAGCACGTCGAGCCCCTGCGCCAGCAGCTCTTCGTCCTCGTGCGCACGGGAAACCAGCTCGGCGCCGAGCCCGATCTCCTGCCCGACCGCACCGATCACGGCCGGATCGGAGATGTTCTCGCCGCGCTCCCAGCGGGCCGCGTAGACCCGGTCGACGTAGGCGCGCGCCGCCCCCGCGCGCGCCGCCGCGAGGTAGCCGACATGGGCGACGTCCCAGTTCGGGGCGTTGTCGATCGGCCAGGTCATCGGCAGGTCGCGGTCCTTCGACAGGCGCCGCACGTCCTGCAGGATGTAGAAGTGCTTCGCCCTCGACATCGGCATCCACGGCATTTCGACGCCGCGTTCGACCAACTGGCCGCGCAACCGTTCACCCGGCTCCCATGCGGGAACCCATTCGATGACATCCAGTACGCCGGGGTCGGTGGCCAGCAGATCACGATAGCAGAGCCAGGAATAGGGACTGCGCAGCGAGAAGTACCACCGCGCTTTCACGCTTTTGGCCATGATGCCTCCAGAATAAGCAACACGCTTGTCCAATCAAATACTCAACACTTTTGTCTAATGCGGCGGGAACGCTCAGACGGTGATCCCGCCGTCGATCTGGAGCACCGACCCGGTGATGTAGGCCGCGCGGTCCGAGGCGAGGAACGAGACCAGATCGGCGACCTCGCCGGCGGCGCCGAACCTGCGCAGCGGGATCGACTTCAGCATCTTCGCCCGCGCCGCCTCGGTCATGGCCTGCGTCATCTCGGTGTCGATGATGCCGGGCGCCACCGCGTTCGCCCTGATCCCGTACCGGCCGACCTCCTTGGCCAGCGCGCGCGTGAACCCGATGATCCCGGCCTTCGACGCCGAGTAGTTCGTCTGCGTCGGGTTGCCGTACACCCCCGACACCGAGGACAGGTTCACCACGCAGCCCGCCTTGCGCTTCATCATCGCGAACACCGCGGGGCGGCACACGTGGAAGACGCCGTCGAGATTGGTGTGGACCACGTCCTGCCACTGGTCGTCCGACATCAGCGCGAGCGGCTGGTCGCGCGTGATGCCGGCCGAGGTGACCACGACCCCGATCTCGCCGAACTCCTCCTCGGTGCGCCGGACCCAGTCGGCCACCTCGCCCGCGTTCGCCACGTCCACCTTGGCGGGCAGCGCGCGCACGCCCTGCTCGCACACCAGCTTCTCCACCTCGGTCGCCGCCTCGGCGTCCGAGCGGTAGCAGAAGCTGACGTCCCACCCGTCGGCCGCGAGCCGGAGCGCGACGGCGCGGCCGATCCCGCGGGACCCGCCGCTGACCAGCGCCACCCGTGCGTGCTCACTCATCGTGCTCTCCTGTTCTCCAGCGTCTCTTCAGCGCGTGGGCGTTCAGCGGGACTCGCCGCCGGGGGCGAGTTCGGACTCCGGCCGGAACGCGAGGACCATCTGCGACACGGTGAGCACCGGCGCCCCGTTGGCCTCGCTCTCCCCGGACACCACCGCGGCGTCGGCGAGTACCTTCTCGACGCGGACGCGATGGGTCACCACGTCGCCGGGGAACACGTCGCGGTGGAAGCGGGCGTCGCTGACCGAGCCGATCAGCGTCACCTGCCCCGTTTCCGAGGTGCCCCCGAGGCCGACGGTCGTGCCGAGGATCCCCGCCGTCTGGGCGAAGGACTCGACCAGGAGCAGCTGCGGGTACGCGAACCTGGCCTCGGCTGCCCCAGCACCGGCCCGCGCATACCACGGTTCGTTGACGGAGATGGCTTTCACCGCGGTGACTTCCCGGCCGTCGACCAGGTCGAGCACCTTGTCCACCAGCAACATCGGGTACCGGTGCGGGAGCAGATCAGCCGCGGTCACGAGCTTTCCTCCGTGTAGTGCAGCCGCGCGGAGGCAGCCTTCCCCCGCCCGGTGGCGACCTTCGCCGCCACCCGCAGGCCAGCGGCTTCCCGGCGCCATTCGAGCGCGATGTCCAGCACGTCACCTGGCAGGACCGCCGACACGAACCGGGCCGAACCCAGTGCCGCGAACCGGAGACCCGCTATCTCGGCCGGCTTCGTCGCCAGCGCCCCGCGGTGCGCGCACTCCACCACGCACACCCCGGGGAAGATCGGGAAACCCGGGTAGTGCCCCGCGAACACCGGCTCCAGCTCCTGTACGGCGAACCTGGCCGCCGAGCGCCAGACACCACCCGAAAGGGCCGCGTGCTCGACCACTTCGATCTCGCCGCGGACCGGGCTCACCCGCGACGGGCTCACGTCTGGACCCCGAAGAGCCGGAACACCGCGCACGCGATCGTCCCGTCGGCGTCCACCGAGGTCACCACGGCGACACCCGGCCGATCGCCTGCCAGCCCGAGCGCGGCCGCCACCTGGAACGACGACGACACCGCGCCGGTGTCCCCGATCAGGCCGGCCACGTCGACCCACTGCGGGCGCACCCGCCCGAACAGGCCGTCGAGCACCTCGCTTTCGTACTCGCCCGCCGCGCCGGTGAAACCCGACGGCGCCACGATCGACACATCCGCCGCTTCCACACCGGCTTCGGTGAGCGCGTCGAGCACGCAGGCGTGCATCGACGAGCGCGGGTCGTCCTCGAGGTACACCCGCGACGAGACCGAGCAGAGCTCCGCCAGCGGCGTCCGGTCCGGGGACACCGAACCGGGGTTTTCGAGCAGGAACAGGCACGCGCCCTCCCCGAGCGGCCCCGGCGCGCCGTCACGGGCGTTGTACTCCAGCCACGACCGGTCGAGAGAGTACTCCTCGACCGAGCCGACGAGCGCGGTGTTCGCCCGCCCGCGGGCCAGCAGCCTGCGCACGTACCGCAGGGCGATCAGCCCGGACGGCCGCCCGTTGGCCAGCGTCGTGTTGGGTCCGGTGAGCTGGTACCAGATCGCGCAGTGCCCGGCGGCGCAGTTCATCACTCCGCCCGGCATCCGGCCCGGTTCGACGTGGTAGGGCAGCTCGGCGAGCATCGAGGTGCGCGTGAAGTCCATCGCGCCCCAGATGCTGCCGGTGGTGGTCCCGAGCACCAGCCCGGTCCCCTCCGGCGCGTTGCCGGGCTCCCCCGCGTCGAAGATCTGGCCGACCGCGGTGATGGTGAGCGCGGCGACCCGGTCCATCATCCTGGTTCCCTTGCGCCCCAGTATTTCCCTGATGGCGAAGTTCGGCACCACGAACCCGTGCTCACCGGGGACGACACCGTCCTCCGGTTTGCTCGTGCTCGCCGCCGGACGGCCGGCCGCCATGCCGTCGAGGAAGTTCTTTCGGTCGGTTCCGAAGGGCGACACCGCGGCCCAAGCCGTGATCACCGGACCCGTTGCGGACATCGGGACACTCCTTTCGCTACGGCAGTCGCCGTCAGGCCGCTACCGGGTACTTGCCGAGGATCACGCTCGCGTTGTTCCCGCCGAACGCCATGCCGTTGTTCTGCACCACGTTCAGGTCCGCGGCGATCGCCTCGTTCGGCACGCAGTCGATCGCGCACTCCGGGTCGGTCTCGACGTGGTTGATGGTCGGGAACACGAACCCGTTGCGGATGGCCAGCGCGCTGGCGATCGCGGCGAGCGCGCTGGCCGCGCCCATGGTGTGCCCGAGCATCGACTTCAGCGAGACCGTGCGCGGCGGCGCCGACCCGTACACGTCGTGGATGGCACCGCACTCGGTGACGTCGTTGGCCTTGGTCCCGGTGCCGTGCGCCGAGATCAGGTCCACCTGCGACGGATCGAGCCCCGCGTTGTCGAGCGCGAGCCGCATGCACTTCGCCACGCCGTCCTGGTTCGGCGCAACCTGGTGGTGCGCGTCGCAGTTGAGCCCGTAGCCGAGCACCTCGGCGTAGATCCGCGCGCCGCGGGCCTGCGCCGACTCGAGCGTCTCCAGCAGGAGCACGCCCGCGCCCTCGCCGTGCAGGATTCCCTTGCGGTCCTTGTCGAACGGGCGGCAGTTGTCCGGCGCGATCGTGCCGAGCCGGTAGAACCCGGTGAACGTCTTGCGGCAGATCGCGTCCGCGCCACCGCACAGCGCGAAGTCCACCTCGCCGCCCCGCACCACGTCGAAGCCGTAGCCGACCGCGTAGTTGCCCGCCGCGCACGCCGTGCCGATCGTCGTCGCCTCGACATCGACGAGCCCGAACTCCCGCGCGATCGCCAGCGACAACCGCGTCGCCGGGATCTTGCGCGCCGCGGTCGCGCTGACCGCGGCGCGCCCGGATTCGAGCTCGACGCCGACCATCTTGTCCAGCTCGTTCGACTCGCCGTCGGTGGTGCCGATCGACACCAGTCCCCGGCGCGAACGCAGCCAGTCGAGGTCGACACCGGCGTCGTTGATCGCCATCCGCGCGCCTGCCACGGCGAACTGCGTCGCCTTGCCGATCGTGTCGATCGGCACCTTCTCGATCCAGTCCTTCGGATCGAAGTCGGGCACCTCACACCCTCGTGCGAAGTCGAACCCGGTGGTGTCGAACGAAGTGATGTCCTTGGCCCCGCTGCGCCCTGCCAGCAGGCCGGCGGTGAACTCGGTCACCCCCATCCCGATACTGGACACGGCGCCGAGTCCGGTGAGGACCACCCGATGCGTCATCGCCACGTCACCAGCCCGCGTTCTCGGCCACGACCTCGTAGACACCGTTCAGCGTCACCATGCGCGGCAGCTCGGACTGCTCGATCGTCACCTTGAACTCCTTCTCCATCCCCGCGAGGATCTCGATCGCCAGCAGCGAGTCGGCCTCGTGGTCCTCGACGAAGTGGCTCGTCTCGGTCATTTCGTCCTCCTCGATCTCGAGGATGTCGCAGACGATCTCCTTGATCCTGGCGATCTTCGACGCGGTCTCGACGGTCATGGGTAGCTCCTGTTCTCCGTTGGTTACTTCAGGTTCTTCGCGATGAGGCTCGCGGGACGGAGGTCCCGCCAGTTCTCCTCGACGTAGGCGAGGCACGCCGCGCGCGAATCCGGTCCGTGCGCGGCCGCCCAGCCATCCGGCAGCTCCGCGAACGCGGGCCACAGCGCGTGCTGTCCTTCGGCGTTGACGACGACGTGGAACGTGCCCGTTTCGTCGTCGAAGGGATTGGTCACCGGTTGCTCCTCTCCTCCGTGTCCTCCTGCTGGGCCAACTGCCGTTCGAGTGCCGTGCCGATCTGCCGCAGCACTTCGCCGTCGGTCATCCCCTCGTGCGTCGACACCACCTCGTGGCACTCGATCGTGCCGTCCACATAGGACTTCCACTGGCCCGCGGACTGGTTGCCGACCTCCTCGGCCGCGACGAAGTGGACCATCGTGCCGCGGAAGACGCCGGGGGTGAACTCGACCTGCAGCGCGAGGTTGTTGCGCCAGGCGGCGAAACAGCGCTTCAGCTGTTCGACGCTGAGATCGGCCATCGGGGTGTCGGTCCCGCGCAGCAACGCGGCAAGGCCGTCGAAGTCGGGCCCCCGCACCGCGGGCTCGTCGCCGCGCAGACCGAAGAACCGCAGCGCGGTCGCCGCCAGCGACTCGTCGTCGATCAGCTCGCTCTCGTCGCCGCCGGGGGCGCTGTCCAGGCTGGCGAGCAGCGCGACCTCCTCCCCCTGCGCCTGCAGCTGGCAGGCGATCTCGTGTGCCACGACACCGCCGAGCGACCAGCCGAGCAGGTGGTACGGGCCGTGCGGGCGCACCACCCTGATCTGGGCCAGGTAGTCCGCCGCCATCTCGCGGACGTCAGCGGGCAGCGGGACGTCCTCGACGATCCCCCTCGCCTGCAGTCCGTAGATCGGCCGGTCCACCAGCGAGCTCGACAGCCCGAGGTAGGACCAGCTGATGCAGCCGGCCGGGTGGACGCAGAACACCGGTGCCCTGCCGCCCTCGCGCCGCAGCGGCAGCAGCACATCGAACGGCGTGCCGTCCCCGAGGCGATCGACCCTGCTCGCCAGCCTCGCGACCGTCGGGTGGTCGAAGAGGTCCTTGATCGTCAGCCGCACGTCGAGCGCGACCCTGATCCGGCTCACCAGCCTGCTCGCCAGCAGCGAATGCCCGCCGCGATCGAAGAAGCTCTCGTCGACACCCAGTTCCGCGGTGCCGAGCACGTCGGTGAACAGCTCGTGCAGCAGGCGCTCCCTCGGCGTGCTCGGCTCGCGCCCGGCGACCACCACCACGTCCCGAACGTCCGGTGTGGACGGACGGGTTTCCCGCCAGCGCGGGAACCTGCGCTCCCACACCTCGTCCGGCGCGGCGACCCCGAGCGCGGGGGCGTCCGGGTCGGCCAGCACGCCGGCGAGCAGGCGCTGGAAGCCGGAAACCAGGGACAGCACGGACTCCCGGTCGAACACCTCGGCGCTGTAACCGATGTTCGCGTCCAGCCCGTCGCCGGTTTCGACGAACTCGCAGTGCAGGTCGAACTGCGCCGCGCCGGTGTCCACCGGCCACGCGTCCACGGCGAGGCCGGGGAACTCCGCGTGGGCGTCCCGGTTGTTCTGCAGCACCAGCATCACCTGGAACAGCGGGTGCCGCGCCTGGCTCCGCGGCGGGTTGAGCGCCTCCACCAGGCTCTCGAACGGCACGTCCTGGTGTTCCTGCGCGGCGAGGTCGGTCTCCCTGACCCTGGCCAGCAGCGCGCGGAAGGACGGGTCGCCGCTCAGGTCGGTCCGCAGCACGAGGGTGTTGATGAAGAACCCGATCAGATCGTCCAGCGCGTCGTCGGTCCGGCCCGCCACCGGGGTGCCGAGCGGGATGTCCGTGCCACCGCCGTGCGCGGCCAGCGTGGCCGCGAGCGCGGCGTGCAGGACCATGAACGCGGTGGTGCCGGTCGACTTCGCCAGTTCCTCGATACCCGCGCGCTGCTCGGCCCCGATCGCGCAGGTGACCATGCCACCGGCGTAGGTGGGCTCCGCGGGGCGCGGGTGGTCGTGCGGCAGCGGCAGCTCGTCGGGCAGCTCCGCCAGCGCGCCGCGCCAGTGGCCGATCTGCTTCGCCAGCAGGCTTTCCCGATCGTCCGCGTCGCCGAGCAGCTCGCGCTGCCAGAGGCTGTAGTCCGCGTACTGCACGGGAAGCGGAGTCCACTCCGGACCGGCGCCGTGCAGGCGCGCGGTGTAGGCCCGTGCCAGGTCCGCGGCCAGCGGCCCCGCCGACCACCCGTCGGTGGCGATGTGGTGCACCGCGAGCAGCAGCACGTGCTCGTCCTCGCCGAGCGCGAACAACGTCGCGCGCAGCGGCGGGTCGACCGTCACGTCGAACCCGGCGCGCACCTCCTCCGCGAGCGCACCGTCCAATTCGGACGCCGGTGTGGCCACAACGGACAGTCCGGTGAACGCCTCGTCCACGCCGAGGATCCGCTGCCGTCCCTCGCCGTCGGACTCGGGGTAGACGGTCCGCAGCACCTCGTGCCGGCCGAGCAGGTCCCGGATCCCGGACGCCAGCGCGTCGGTGTCCAGCTCGCCGCGCAGCCGCACCGCGATCGGGATGGTGTAGGCCGCGTTCGGGCCCTCGAACTGGTTCAGGAACCACAGCCGCCGCTGCGCGTAGGACAGCGGAACGAGCTCGGGCCGCTCACCCGCGACCAGCGGCGGGCGCACCCGCGCGCCGTCGAGGCGTGCGGCGAGCCCCGCGATCGTCGGGTGGTCGAACACGTCGCGCACCGAGACCTCGGCACCCAGCTCGGTGCGGATGCGGCTGGCGAGCCGCGTCGCGAGCAGCGAGTGCCCGCCGTGGTCGAAGAACGCGTCGTCGGCACCCAGCTCGGCACCGTCGAGCACTTCGGCGAACAGCTTCCGCAGAGCCAGCTCGCGCGGGGTGGACGGCGCGCGGCCGGGTTCCACCGCGCTCGCCGACGGCGGCACCAGCGCCTTGCGGTCGACCTTTCCGTTGGGGGTCAACGGAAAGCGGTCGAGCCGGAGGTAGGCCGAGGGCAGCATGTAGGGCGGCACGAGCGAGCCGAGCCGGTCCTTGAGCTCGCCGTCCGAAAGCTCGCCGGTGAGCACGAGGTGCGCGGCGAGCCTGGCCCCCGAACCGTCGTCGTAGGGCTGCACCACGGCGTCCGCCACCTCGGGCAGGCTCCGCAGCGCGGCCTCGATCTCGCCGAGCTCGATCCGGTTGCCCCTGATCTTCACCTGGTCGTCCGCGCGGTGCAGGAAGGTGATCTGCCCGTCCGCGCCCCGCGTCACCACGTCACCGGTGCGGTACATCCGGGCACCGGAGGTCCCGGCGAACGGGTCGGGCAGGAACACGGCCGCGGTCTTGCCCGGCGCGCCGAGGTACCCGCGGCCGACACCGAGCCCGCCGACGTACAGCTCACCCGCGACACCGGAGGGCACCGGGCGGAGCCAGGCGTCCAGCACGTAGAGACCGGTGTTGCGCAGCGCGGTCCCGATCGGGGTGCGCGCCCCCGCCGGCGCCGCCTCGACCGTGGCGTGGGTGACGTCGTCGGAGCACTCCGTCGGGCCGTAGGCGTTCATCACCGGGATGCGCGGATGCCGTTCCAGCCAGCGCGCGCACGACTTCGGCGGCAGCGCCTCGCCGGTGACGACCAGCCAGCGCAGACCGGGGAACTCCGGTGCCGCCCGCTCGATGTCCCAGGTGTCGAGGGTGGCCGCCAGCAGGGACGGCACCACTTCGAGCACCGTGACGCCCTCGCCGGTCACCGTGTCGAACAGCGCGAGCGGATCGCGTGCCGTTTCACCGCTGACCACGTGCGCCCTGCCGCCCGCCACGATCGGCGCCAGCATCTGCCACACCGAGATGTCGAAGGTCACCGGCGCGTTGTGCACCACCACGTCCCGTTCGGTCAGGCCGAGGTCCTCGACCTTCGCGAGCAGGTGGTTGACCATCCCGCCCCGGTGCACCATGGCGCCCTTGGGCTTGCCGGTGGAACCGGAGGTGTAGAGCACGTACGCCAGGTCCAGGTCCGTGCCGGTGGCCGGGTTCCACTCCCCGGTGCGGGTCAGGTCCAGCTCCAGCACCCCGAGGTCGCCTGCCAGCTCGACGGCGAGCGCGCGGTGTCCGCCGTCCGCCAGCAGCAGGGCGGGTCCGGCTTCGTCGAGCAGCCCGCGCGTCCGTCCGGACGGGGCGGCGGCGTCGAGGGGCAGGTAGGCGCAGCCCGCGCCGAGCACCCCGAGCACCGCGGCGACGTAGCCGGTCCCGCGCTCGGCGAGCAGCGCGACGAGCGATCCGGGCTCGACGCGCTGGGCGCGCAGGCTTTCGGTGACCGAACCGGCCGCCGCGGCGAGCCCCGCGTAGTCCATGCGCCCGCGCTCGTCGGACACCGCGACCGCGGACGGCTGGGTCCTCGCCAGCTCGGCGACCCTGGCGACGACATCGGTGATCTCGTTCGGCCGCGCGGTGTCGCCCGGTGTCACGAGCGCGTTGCCCACCTCGTCGGAGCCGAGCACCAGCACCCGGCTCAGCGGCAGGTCCGGATCGGCGAGCGCCTGGTCCAGCAGCCGCACCAGCCCCGAGGCCAGCGACTCCACGGTCCGCCGGTCGAACAGGTCGACGCTGAACTTCACCAGCGACGCGATGCCGGCGCAGGTTCCGCCGTCCTGCTCCTCGATGAACTCGAAGTGCAGGTCGAGGTCCGCGATGTTGGTCCTGATCAGTTCGCTGGTCAGGACCAGCCCTGGCAGTTCGACGTCGGGGGCGTCGTTGTTGTGCACCGTGATCGCGACCTGGAACAACGGGTGGCGTGCCCGCGCACGCGCCGGGTTCAGCGCTTCCACCAGGCTTTCGAACGGCACGTCCTGGTTGCCGTACCCGGCGAGGTCGGTCTCCCGCAGCTGCGCGAGCAGGTGGCGGAAGGACGGGTTGCCGCTGAGATCGGCTCGCAGCACCAGCGTGTTGACGAAGAACCCGACGAGGTCTTCCACCGCGTCGTCGGTGCGCCCGGCCACCAGTGTCCCGAGCGGGACGTCCGTGCCCGCGCCGAACTGCGACAGGGTCGCGGCCAGCGCCGCCTGCAGCACCATGAACGCCGTGGTCCCGGTGTCCTTGGCGAACCGGTCGAGGCGCTCGTGCAGCCCGGCGTCGAGCCGGAAGTCCACGATGTCGCCGCGGTAGGTGGGCTCGACCGGCCGCGGCCGGTCCGCGGGCAGCGGAAGCTCGTCGGGCAGCCCCGCCAGCGCGGTGCGCCAGTACTCGGTCTGCTTCGCCACCAGGCTGCCGCTGTCCGCGATGTCACCGAGCAGCTTTCGCTGCCACAGCGCGAAGTCCGTGTACTGCACCGGAAGCGGCGCCCACTCCGGCGCGCCACCGTCGAGCCGGGCCTTGTAGGCGTCGGCGAGGTCGCGAGCCATCGGTGCCGTCGACCACCCGTCGCTGGCGATGTGGTGCACCAGGAGCAACAGCACGTGCTCGTCGGCGGAGACCTCGAACAGGGACGCCCGCAGCGGCGGGTCCACCGTCACGTCGAACCCGGTCATCGCGGCGGCACGCACGTCCTCGTCGAGGTGCGCGGCGTCCGTCTTCGTCACGGGCAGCTCGCCGACGACCTCGTCCACGTCGAGCACCTGCTGGCGGCCTTCGCCACCGGCGTCGGGGTAGACCGTTCGCAGCACCTCGTGCCTGCCGACGAGATCCCGTACCGCCGCACTCATCGCCGCCCGGTCGAGCGTGCCGGTCAGCCGCACCGCGATCGGGATGTTGTAGGCCGCGCCGGGCCCTTCGAACTGGTTCAGGAACCACAGCCGCCGCTGCGCGAACGACAGGGGCACCACCTCGGGCCGTTCACCCGCGACCAGCGCGGGGCGCACCCGGGCGCCGCCGAGCTTGGCCGCGAGCTTGGCGACCGTCTGGTTCTCGAACACGTCCCTGATCGTCACCGCGGTCTGCAGCGCCGACTGGACCCGCCCGATCAGCTTGCCAACGCGCAGGGAGTTGCCGCCGCACTTGAAGAAGTTGTCGTCGATGCCGATCCGGTCACGGCCGAGCACCTCGGCGAAGAGTCCGCAAAGGATTTCCTCGTGCTCGTTGCGGGGCTCCTGCGGACGGGGTGAGCCGTCCCATTCCTCTTCGGCGTCCTCGGCGGCGGTGGCTTCGGCCGCCACCACGGGCACGACCCGTTCGAACACCTCCGGCTCGCCGTACCGGCTCCACCGGCCCTGCCTGCCGGTGGCGATCATGGCCGAACCCGCCTTGCCGAACGGGTTCGGCACCAGCAGCCCGGACCCACTGGCCTCGTCGGTCAGCTTGATCCGGTCGGCGGCGACGAACCACTGGCCGGTCACCCCCGGCGGGACGAGCGCCATGTGCTCGTCGAGGAGGTACACCTTCGGCCGCGACGGCGGCGTCACGGGCAGGCCGTCGAGCATCGCGGGCACCGCGACCGCGCGCCTGCTCCACTCGCGCAGGATCGTGTCGCGTTCGCCCGCGCCGAGCACGTCCAGCTGCGACAGCGGCGTGGCCGGATCGGCCATCGCCGACTCCAGCAGGCACACCAGCCGGTCGCCGAGGCGCAGCATCGTGTCCTCGTAGAACAGGTCGGTGCTGTACTCGATGCTGCCGTCGATCCCGTCGGGACGTCCCTCGTCGAAGTCCTCGACGAAGTTGAACGCGATGTCGAACTTGGCCGTGCCGTTGGTCGCGAGTTCGAAGTGGCCGCTGAGGCCCGCCATTTCGATGACCGGCTTTTCGTTGTTCTGGAAGGCGATGATGACCTGGAACGGCGTCTTCGTGCCCGCCGAGCGCACCGGGTTCAGGATCTCGAGGATCCGTTCGAACGGCACGTCCTGGTGCCCGTACGCGGCAAGGTCGGTCTCGCGCACGCGGTCGAGCAGATCGGCGAACGCGGGGTCGCCGGAGAGGTCCGACCGCAGCAGCACCGTGTTGATGAACAGGCCGACCAGCGGGTCGAGCAGCGGGTCCATCCGGCCCGCGATCGGACTGCCGAGCGGGATGTCCGTGCTCCCGCCGAGCTTGCCGAGCAGCACGCACAGCGCGGCCTGCACCACCATGAACGGGGTCGCGCCGCGGCTGTTCGCCAGCTCCACGATCTTCTCGTGCAGTTCGGCGCCGATCGGGAAGTACACCGTGTCGCCGTGGTAGGTCCTCGTCGACGGCCGCGGCCGGTCGAGCGGAAGGTTCAGATCGGTGTTGATCCCGGTCAGCTCCGCGCTCCAGTAGGCGAGCTGCTCCGCGATCACACTGTCCTCATCGGACGGATCGCCGAGGAACTGCTCCTGCCACAGCGCGTAGTCGATGTACTGGACCTCCAGCGGCGCCCAGTCCGGCGCGGTGCCGCGCAGCCGGGCGTTGTAGGCGGTGTTCATGTCCGACGCCAGCGCCGCCACCGACCAGCCGTCCGTGGAGATGTGGTGCACCACGACCAGCAGCACGTGGTCGTCCTCGCCGAGCGCGAGCAGGGTCGGGCGCACCGGGATCTCGGCGGACAGGTCGAAGGCGTAGGCGGCCGCGTCCAGTACCGCGTCCTCCAGCTCGTCCTCGTCGATCTCGACGACCTCCATCGGAGGCTGCGCCGCGACCCCCTCCAGCACCACCTGGTACGGCTCGCCGTCGTCGTGGCGGAACACCGTCCGCAGCGTTTCGTGCCGGTCGATCAGGTCCCAGAACGCCCGCTCCAGCGCCACCCGGTCCAGCTTTCCGGTCAGCCTCGCCATCGACGGCACGTTGTAGGTGCCGCTCGGGCCTTCGAGCTTGTCGAGGAACCACATCCGGTACTGCCCCGGGGACAGCGGGATCCGTTCCGGGCGGACACCGCGCGCCAGCACGGGGCGTTCGTGGACCGGGCCGACGAGCAGTGCGGCCAGGTCGCCCGCCCGCGGCGAGCTGAACAGGTCCCGCAGCGTCAGTTCGATCCCGGTCGCCTGCCGCAGCCTGCTCAGCACCCTCGTGCCGAGCAGCGAGTGACCGCCGAGTTCGAAGAACCCGTCGTCCACGCCGACCTGCTCGACGCCGAGCACCTCCGCGTAGACGGCGGTGACCAGTTCCTCGCTGCCGGTCGCCGGAGCGCGGTAGTCCGTCGCGGCGTCCAGCTCGGGGGTGGGCAGCGCCTTGTGGTCGACCTTCCCGTTCGGGGTCAACGGCAGTTCGGGCAGCTTCACGAACGCCGAGGGCACCAGGTAGGCGGGCAGCCTCCGCTCGGTGCCGGCACGCCAGTCCTCCGGCTCGCCCTCACCGGCGAGGTAGGCCACGAGCCGTTTCTGGCCAGCCGAGTCGGTACCGACCACGACCACCGCGTCGGCGACACCGGGCAGGGTCCGCAGCATCACCTCGACCTCGGCGACCTCGATCCGGTGCCCGCGGATCTTGACCTGGCGGTCGCGCCGCTCCAGGAACTCGAGCTGGCCGTCCTCGCGGTACCGCACGACGTCACCGGTGCGGTACATCCGCGCACCGGCGCGCTGGAACGGGTCCGGCAGGAAGGTCACCGCGGTGCGGGCGGCGTCGGCGAGGTATCCCCTGCCGACCCCGGCACCCGCGACGTACAGCTCGCCGGGAACGCCGACCGGCACCGGCCGCAGCCCGTCACCGAGCACGTAGAGCCGCGTGTTGCGGACCGCGTGCCCGATCGGGACCCGCGGCCCTTCGAGCCCGCCCGACGGCGTGATCACCGCGTGCGTCACGTCGTCCGCGCATTCGGTGGGGCCGTAGGCGTTCACCATCGGGATCGCCCCGAACCGCTCGAACCAGCGCACGCACAGGTCAGGCGGCAGCGCCTCGCCGGTCACCACCAGGCTCCGCAGCAACGCGAGTTCCGGGACCTTGCCGCCGTCGTCCCACACGTCCAGTGCCGCGCGCAGCAGCGACGGCACGACCTCGAGGATCGTGACGCCCTCGGACTCGGTGACCCCGAACAGCGCCGACGGGTCGCTCGCGGTATCCCGGTCGACGACCCGCACGGTTCCGCCCAGCAGCAGCGCGTCCATCATCTGCCACACCGAGATGTCGAACGACAGCGGCGCGTTCTGCACGATCCGGTCCTCGCCGGACAGGTCGAGGTCGTCGATCTTGGCGCGCAGGTGGTTGACCATCCCGCCGTGCGTGACCATGGCCCCCTTCGGCCTGCCGGTCGACCCCGACGTGAAGATCACGTAGGCGAGGTCGTCCTCGGTCACCACGACCGGATCCAGCCCGGCACCGCGTTCGCCGTGCGCGGGGATGGCGTACACGGCGTGCTCGCCGTCCAGCTCCCTGCCGCCGCGCTCGTACGGGGCGCCCGCGAGCACCACGGCCGCGCCGCTTTCGGTGAGTACCTGGCTCTGGCGGGCGATCGGCGCCTGCGGATCGAGCGGCACGTAGGCACCGCCCGCCGCCCAAACGCCCAGCACGGCCGCGATGAACCCGGCGCCGCGGTCGTCGAGGACCGCCACCATCTCGCCCTTCGCGAGCCCGGCGCCGGCGAGCTGCCGGGTCACCGCCGCCGCGCGGGCGCACAGCTCGGCATAGCTGGTCTCGCCGTCGGAATCGACCACCGCGACGGCGTCCGGGCGCGCGTCCGCGATCCGCTGCACCGTCGTGGCGACGTCGGTGAAGTCCTGCGACCGCTCGGTGTCCAGCCACTTCCCGAGCACCAGCGCGCGCTCGTCGCCGTCGACGAGATCGATCGTGCCGACCGGGGCCGACGGCGCGCACGAGCCCAGTTCGACCAGGAACCCGCGCAGGCGCCGCACCAGCCGGTCGAGCGCTTCTTCGTCGTAGAGCCGCGGGTTGCCGTCGAAGAGGATCTTGAGGCCGCCGTCCTCCAGGTCGTGCACCGTGATCGACAGGTCGTCGTTGGGCGCCGTGGAGAGGTTGCGGGACCGCACCGTGCACGGGCCGAACTTCAGCTCCTCGATGAACGAGGCGACGTTCAGCTCCGGGCCGAACGGCCGGGTGTCGTCGCGGCCGAGGCCCATCTGCTCGCGCACCCGCTGCCCGCGGCGGCGCTGGTGGCGCAACGTCCTGCTGACCTCCTTGCCCACATAGGACACCAGCTCCCCACGGGTCATCCCCGGGTGGACCGCCAGCGGCAGCGGCAGGACGTTCGCGCGCATGCCGGGGATCGCGCGCATCGCGGGCGTGGTGCGCGCGGTGACCGGCATGGAGACCATGACCTCGGCGGTGCCCGCCATCCGCTGCAGGTAGGCGGCCGTCGCGGCAATCACGAACGTCGGCCACGCCGCCCGCTCCTCCCACGCGACCGCGCGGAGGCGTTCGGTCGTCGCGGCGTCCACCACCGCGCCGGTGCGGAAGAAGCTCTCCGCCGGCACGATCTCCGTGCCGGCCAGCGTCGTGAGCTGCGGCGTCTCGGGGAATCGCGCCGCCCAGAAGTCCCTGTCCTTCTCCGCCTGCTTCGACTCCAGATAGGACGCTTCGTCGGCGAGCAGGTCCGCCAGCGGGGGGAAGGCGCCTTCGCCGGGGTCGCCACCGGTGACCATAGCCGTGTAGATCGCGCCGACCCTGCGCGCGAAAAGGGCCTCGCTGAACCCGTCCCACAGCACGTGGTGCGCGCGCATGAAGAAGGAGGCCGACTCGTCCGCGGTACGGAGCAGCGCCATCGTGTACAACGGCGGCGCCGACAGGTTCGCGGCGGTGCGCAGATCCGCGCGCATCCACTCGTCCGCCGCGGCCGCCGGATCGGCTTCACCGCGGAGGTCGACGATCCGCAACGGCGGCTCCGCCAGCGGTTCGACGATCTGCCGGATCTCGTCACCGTCGGTCTCGAACCGGACCCGGAGGCACTCGGCCTCGGTCACCGCCTGCGTGACCGCGGCCGAGAACACCTCCATCCGCAACGGCCCGGTGATCTCGTGGCACTCCGCGATGTTCCAGATCGGGTTGCCCTCGTCGAGCAACTGCGCGTACCAGACCTCGAGCTGTGCCGCCGACAGCGGCAACGACTCCGGGCTATTCTCCGACATGCTGGCCTTCTCCCAGGGATGTGCGACGTCAGTAGGTGGCGTTCAGCTCGGACAGTGGCTCGGGCAGCGGGGCGGGGCCTTCTCGGTAGGCCGCCTCCGGCCAGTACGCCTCGTCCACCCATTCGTCGTTGTAGACGGTCTCGAGGTACCGCTCGCCGAGGTCCGGCGCGATCGCCACGGCGGTGAGCGAATCGCCCGGCGCGTTGCCGGCGAGCCAGGACAGCGCGCCGCTGAGGACCGTGCCGGTGGACCCGCCGAACAGGAACCCGCGTGCGGCGAGTTCGCGGCAGCGCCGCACCGCGTCCGGCTCGGACACGTGCACCACCTCGTCCACAAAGGACTCGTCGAGGATGGCGGGGCGCACGCTCGTGCCGAGACCGGGGATCAGCCGCCTGCCGGGGGCGCAGCCGAAGGTGACCGACCCGATCACGTCCACCGCGACGATCCGCGTGGTGCGCCCGGAGTCGCGGAAGTACCGCGCGCACCCCATCAGCGTTCCGGTGGTGCCCGCCCCGACGAACAGCACGTCGAGATCGGGGAACTGGGCGGCCACCGACGGCGCGGTGTGCAGGTAGTGCGCCATCCAGTTGTCCGGGTTGCGGTACTGGTTCAGCCACACGAACCGGCTGTCGGCCGCGCACAGCGCCCGCACGTGGGAAATCCTCGCGCCGAGAAAACCACCGTCCGCGGCGGGCTCGGTGATCACGTGCACCTGCGCCCCGAACGCTTCCATCATGTGGCGGGTCGCGTCGTTGCACCTGGCGTCGGTGACGCACACGAACCCGTACCCCCGGTCGGCCGCGATCATGCTCAGCGCCACGCCGAGGTTGCCCGACGACGACTCCACCAGGGTGGCGCCCGGCCGCAGCACCCCGCGCCGCTCCGCGCTCGAAATCATTTCCGCGGCGGCCTTCAGCTTCACCGAACCGGAGAAGTTGAACCCTTCGCACTTGAGGTAGAGCGACCGCCCGAACGCCGTCCGGAGATCGACGTAAAGACTCTCTTCGTTGTATTCCTGAGGAGCCGAAATGATAGGCACGCACAATCCCCTATCCGCGTGTGGCACCGATTTTTACTTGTCGGCCTTGCGATGCCGATCCGTCTCGTGGAAGAAGTCAGGGACAACCGACAGCGCGCCGGACTCGCCCAATTCGTCGTAAACGTGTTTCGCGACCGCGAGGTCCAGCACGCCTAGCCCGAACGGCGAAAACACCAGCGGCCGGTCCCTCGGCAGGTCGACCCTGCCTTCGAGCACATCGAAAAGGGTGCCGGAAAGGAAGCCCCGGTCACCGGTGAGCTGTTCGGCCAGATGCGGCGAGGTGTCCGCCTTCAGGCAGTGGTCGACGTCGTCGACGATGTTCGTCGAAATGAGGATGATCTCCGGCGCCAGGTCGCGCAGCGACACGTTCAGCACCAGGGGGTCGTGCCGGAACCAGTCGACGTCGTGGATGTGCGGCGTACCGGCGACCGTCGCGAGCACCACGAGGTCACTGCCCCTGATCAGGCTCTCCGCGTCGGGGTGCACCGTGATCGTGCCGGTCGTGCCCGCGCCGTCGAGGTAGTCGCGGAACCCGTCGGCCGACTCGGCGTTCAGGTCGTGCACCCCGATCTCGTCGAACTCCCACCCGGTCCGCGCGAGGTAGGTGTGCAGGTACCGCGCGATCAGCCCGGTGCCGAGGAAGCCGACCCGCCGAGGGCGGTCGTGGCCACGGGTCAGCGCCGCCGCGGCCAACGCCGCCGACGCGGCCGTCCGCGCGGCACTGATCACCGAGCTCTCCAGGCAGGCGATCGGGTAACCCGTGTCGTGGTCGTTCAGGATCAACACGGCCGAGGCCCTCGGCACGCCGTTCGCGACGTTGCCGGGGAAGCTCGAAATCCACTTCACCCCGTCGACGCTGTTGTCGCCGCCGACCGAGGCCGGCAGGGCGATGATGCGCGAGGCCGGCCGGTCCGGGAATCGGAGGAAATACGACGGCGGGTTCACCGTGTCACCCTCACCGTGCAACCGGTATGCGGATTCGACGATATCAACGACCTTTTTCTCGTTACCGTCCAGCACGCCGAATACCTGACGTCCCGAGATCACCGAGAAGGGCGGTATTCCATTTCGTTCCGGCATCCGATGCTCCCTGTCCGCCAGCCGGTTGTGTTCCGAAAGTTCTGTTACAGTCGTCGTTCGCCGTGCACACTGGTGCGTTCCGAACGAAGTACGGCAACGCTATCCCGCCCGCCACTGGCATAAGGCCACCTCTACTGGCTCGCGGCCAACGGGGCCACTGCTGGAATGTGGCCACGCGAGGTGTTCTCGGACGGCGCCCGCGCACGGGAAAGGGGTGGCAGGTGACCGCGGCGATCGAAACCGAAGGCCTTCGGAAAAGCTACGGGAAGAACCAGGCGCTGCGCGGGGTCGATCTGCACGTGCCGGCGGGCACCGTGCTCGGCGTGCTCGGCCGGAACGGGGCCGGCAAGACCACGACCGTCCGGATCCTGTCGACCCTGCTCACCCCGGACGCCGGACGCGCCACCGTGACGGGGCTCGACGTCGTGCGGGACCAGGCGCGGGTACGGCGCCGCATCGGGCTCGCCGGCCAGTACGCGGCCGTCGACGAGGACCTCACCGGACGCGAAAACCTCGTGCTGCTGGGAAAACTGCTGCACCTCGGCCGCCGGACCGCGAAAGCGCGCGCCGTCGAGCTGCTGACCCAGTTCGATCTCACCGACGCCGCGGACCGCCAGGCCAGGACGTACTCGGGCGGGATGCGGCGCAGGCTCGACCTCGCCAGCTGCCTCATCTCGCGCCCGCCGGTCATCTTCCTCGACGAACCGACCACCGGCCTCGACCCGTCCAGCCGGTCCGCGCTGTGGGCGGCGATCCGCGCCGAGGCCGCCGCGGGCGCCACGGTTCTGCTCACCACCCAGTACCTCGAAGAGGCCGACAAGCTCGCGGACCGGATCGTGGTCATCGACGGCGGCAAGGTGGTCGCCGAAGGCAGCCCCGACGAGCTGAAGCGCACCGTCGGCGGCGAATGGCTCGAGATCGTCGTCGCGGACCATTGCCGTGCCGGGCAGGCGCGGGAAATCCTTGCCGCGGAAGGCGGTGACGCGGTCGCGGCCGAAGCCGAGGGCGCCCGCGTCCGCGCACCGGTCCCCGGCGGCGTCGGCGGTATCGGCAGGGTGGCCGCGCGGCTCGACGCCGCCGGGATCGCGGTACTCGACTTCGCACTGCGGCGACCGTCGCTCGACGACGTGTTCTTCGCGATCACCGCCTCCGGCGCCGAAGCAACCATGACATCGAACAGTTCGACATCGAATGGTTCGCCGCCACACACTGCGACACCGAAGACTGCGACACCGAACACTGTGACATCGAACGGAAGGGAGTTCGTGGCGTGACGACGCTCGGCGATATCGCGGCACTGGCGGGACGGCGCATCACGGCGATGTGGCGCTCGCCCGCGAAGGTGATCGGCGTGCTCATGATGCCGATCAGCATGGTGCTCGTGCTCGGCTACCTCTTCGAGGGCTCCATCGCGCTGCCCGACGGATTCCGCTACGTCGACTACCTGACTGCGGGCGTCGCGGTGCAGGTCGGGCTCGCGTGCGTGGCCACCAGCGCACTCGGCATCGCCGACGACCTCCGCGGCGGCCTCGCCGACCGGTTCCGCTCGCTGCCGATCCGGCGCTCCGCCGTCCTGTTCGGACACACCCTCTCCGAACTCACGCTCGTCGCCGTCGGCATCGCCGCGACCAGCGGGATCGCCGCGCTCCTCGGCTGGCGCATCCACGCCTCGCCGCTGTCCGCGATCGCCGGGTTCGCACTGCTGCTGCTGTTCTCCTACGGCATGCTGTGGGTCGGTGTCCTGATCGGACTGTGCGTCCGCGGCACCGAGGCGATCAGCTCCACCGCGGCGATGATCATGGTGCTCGGGTCGTTCGTGTCGAACGCGTTCGTACCGCTGCGCGGCCTGCCGGACTGGCTCGCGACCGTCTCGGCGTGGAACCCGGTCAGCTCGGTGGTGGCGGCCTGCCGCACGCTCTGGGGCAACCCCACCGTGGTCACCGGCACCGGTTTCGCGGAACAGCACGCCACCCTCATCGCGGTGGGCGTTCTCGCGCTGGTGCTGGTCGTGACGGTCACCACGAGCAGCCGCGTGTACCGTCGCGCCGTCGCGGGCTGAGCGCCCCGCGACGGCGCCGTCGCAGTCACGGCGCCCGGTGCTGCTGCGGCACTTTCGGGGGCCAGGCGTCCGGGGTCAGCAGGCCGAGCACATAGCACCGCGACACCAGTTCGGCCCGGTTCTTCACCTTCAGCTTCCGCAGCATCCGGTGGATGTGGTACTCCACGCCCTGCCTGCTGAGGTAGAGCTTCCTGGCCATCTCCGCGGTGGTCGTGCCCTCCGCGATCCCCTGCAGGATGCGCGCGTCGAGATCGGTGAGCCTGCCGCCCGCCGCACCACCGTCGGCGCTGGGCCGCCTGCCGCGATGGGGCAGGCACAGCAGGAGCACCGCCGCCTTGCCCTCGGCGTTCTCCGGGAGCGCCGTCGCGACGACGGTCACCGGTGCCGCCGCGGTCCCGGAAACGAGCTGGTGGAACTGGTCGCGGAACACGCGGTCCTTTCGCCGCGCGAGCCGGATCAGCCGTTGTTCCACGCGCTGGGCGACGTAAGGATGCAGCAGTGCGGGAAAGGTCGACCACCGCACCTCGGCCGACGAGCGGCCGACCAGTGCGAGCAGTTCCGGGTTGGCGTCGAGCACGCGCAGTTCGCGGTCCAAGATCGCGAGGGACACACCGGAATTCTCGAAGAACGACGAGAAGATGTGCTCGTACTCACGGGTCAACCCATAGGCGAAATCGACACTGTTCAGTGGTCGATCGGCCACGGCGAGGCCGTGGGGAGCCATCGGAGCAATAGTCATCGGTAGCCTCTGTTCATCATCACGGAAAAGAGTTGCCGGTAATTCCGCTCCACACGGAATCACCGATGCTGGATCACGATGGTTGCCGAGTCACGATGTTTCGGTATCGCGAGTGCCGGATCACTTCCGACGACCATGACTCTATGGAGTCGGTTTTTCACGGTCAACACGACCAGGTGAACCCGCTCTAATCCCGTGGTGCGCGACCGCACTGTTCGGTAGGCCCGCCGACCGAACGGTTCGGTTCGGTCGGCACCCCCCGAACACGCCGGTGCCGCACCCTGGGGAGGGTGCGGCACCGGCGTTTCGAAGGCGATCGGGTTACATCGGGTTACGCGGTGAGCCTCAGGAAGGCATCACGGAGCGTGTTCAACTGGTTCGCCACATGGGGCAACCTCACGGGGTCGGGATCCCGCAGCGCCGCCCATCGCTCGGCCGGGGTCCCGCCGTACAACATGCTGGTCGCGGCGCGGAAGCGCAGGCATCCCGGCACGTCACCGAGGTGGTGGCCGCCGAGCACGGCCACGCCGAGCCGCTCGATCAGGAACTCCTGCAATGATGCCGAATCCGTAACCGACTTCGCGGCCAGCACCGCCCTCACCGGCTCGAAGTCCGGGTACACGTAGAAGCCGCCGGTCGGCTTGCGGCAGACCGCACCGGCCTCGGTGACGATGGTGTGCACGGCCGCCGCGACCGAACCATGCAAGCGCGCACTGGCGCTCAGATGAGCGACGACCTCGTCGGGCTCGGACAGCGCGTGGACGGCCACCTCCTGCATCGGGCCGGCCAGCGTCGACCAGATCTCGCTGCCGACGCCCAGCACCCGCGCCCGCAGCCATCGTCCCTTTTCGGTGTCCGGGAACCGCGCGAAACCGATCCTCCAGCCCCCCAGCGCCAGGCTCTTGCTCAGCCCGGAGGTGACCACCGTCCGGTCCGGGACGAACTCGGCCGGGCTCGTCACGGCGGCGCCGTCCTCGTGGAGGATGTCCCGGTAGATCTCGTCCGAGATGATCAGCAGGTCCTCTTCCTCCGCGATCTCGCACAGCCGGCGCACCACCGCGCGCGACGGGTACGTGCCCGTCGGGTTGTCCGGCAGCGTGAGCAGCAGGATCCGGGGATCTCCGCCTGCCGCCCGGTGCGCGCGGATGGCCTCGGGCAGCCGGTCCGGATCCGGTACGCCACCGCTCTCCGCGGGGATCGGCACCTCCAGGACGCCGCGTCCCGCGAGCCGCGCCTGCGGCTCGTAGGTCACCCAGCACGGCTTCGGCAGGATCACCGATCCCTCGAGCGCGGCCATCAACGCGAACAAGATCGGCTTGCTCCCGGGCGCGAGCACCGTCTGCGCCGCGTAGGTCGCCAGCCCGCGGCGGGTGAAGTAGCCGGCCGCGGCCGCCCTGACGTCCTCGGCTCCGGCGATGGGGCCGTAGGCGTTCCGCTGCGCGCCCGCACTCAAACGAGCAGTGAGGAAATCGGGAACCGGGAGCTGCGACTCACCGAACCCCAGATGAACGAGCGACCGCCCCTCGCTCCGCAGCCGGTTCACCGCCTCGTCGAGCGCCAGGTTGGGCGAGGTCGCGAACACCGCGGTCACCGGTCCTCCTTCGTCTCCAGCTGGGAGCGCACCGCGCCGAGGATGTCGGGCGGGGTGCCCGGCAGCAGGTCCAGCTCGTCGAGCCACGCCGCGTCACGGTCGTGGCGGGCGAAGAACGGACGGCCGGTGAGCGCGGGCTCCCTGCCCTGCAGGAACCTGAGCTGGAGCAGGCTTTCGCCGCCGATCTCGGCCGTGCCGTCCACGATCACCTTCCCCGGCGTCGCCGACATCACCGGGCCGCGGATCGTCCTCGCCAGGCCGGGGAGCTGCCGGTAGGCCGCCGCGAACAGCTCGTACGCGCGGGACAGCGGGACCTTGAAGTAGTCGTGCGGGCCGGTGTCGCGCGCGACGAACAGGTAGTACGGCACCGCGCCCGCGGTGAACTCCCCCGCCCACAGCTCCGCGAGCGCGTCCGCGTCGTCGTTGACGTGCGCGATCAACGGGGACTGGCAGTACATCCGCGCGCCCGTCGACAGGATCCGCTGGATCGCCTGCTGCGCGATGTCGGTGGAAAGCTCGCGAGCGTGGCTGTAGTGCGCCATCACCGCGAGCGTCCGCCCGGAGTCGACGACCTGCTGGTACAGCCGGAGCGTGTCGTCGGCGTCCGCGTCGGTGACGAAGCGCTGCGGCCAGTAGGCGACGGACTTCGTGCCGATCCTGATGGTGCGGACGGTGTCGACGGCCAGCAACGGCTCGAGGTGCACGCGCAGGCGTTCGGCCGACATCACCATCGGGTCCCCGCCGGTCACCAGCACATCGGTGACCTCGGGGTGGGCGTGGAGGTAGCGGACCAGTTCGTCGGCCTCCTTCACCGCGAACCGCAGGTCCTGGTCGCCGACGAACTGCGCCCACCGGAAGCAGTAGGTGCAGTAGGTGTGGCAGGTCTGGCCCTGCTGCGGGAAGTACAGCACCGTCTGCCGGTACTTGTGCTGGAGGCCGCGCAGGTTCTCGCCGTCGAGGCTCGGCACGTTCAGTTCGAGCTGCCCGGACGGATGCGGGTTCAGGCTCTGCCGGATCCGCTTCACCACGGCGGGCAGTTCGGCGCGACGGCCGGGGCCGGTCGCCACCTTCGCCAGCGCGTGCTCGTCGGCCTTCGACAACATCCCGTCCTGCGGGAACACCAGCTGGAAGATCGGGTCTTCCGGCACGCGCGTCCAGTCGATGAGCTCGGAAAGCACGTACTCGTTCACCCGGAACGGCAACACGAGCGAAAAGAGCCGGATGGTCTCCGCCAGTTCCTCCGGCACCGGGAAGCGCCGCAGGATCTCGTCGAGCTTGCTCGGCCCGTACGCCTCGAACCTGCTGCCGATCGGGGTTGGATGCGTTAACAGCTTCACGGGCTTGTTTCCCTTTCCTGCGACTAGCACGCGGGTGAGCCCACTGCACGGATTTGACAATTGATTGGTTCGTCCGCGACGCTACTTCGCACGCGCATGGCAGAATGCTCGAAACATCGGTGCGCCCAAAAAACCCGCCCGAACGCGCGCGGAAATGTCTGGCACCAGGCAACAGGACGCGGCGATAGTTTCGCGACTACTTCCGTTGCGAAAGGGTGAATCCGGTGAGCATGAAGGTTTATTGCTGTCCGTTCGCGGGTGCGGGCGCGTCGGTCTACCGGGAGTGGTCGCCGCCACCGGAGTCCGGCGTCGAACTCCACCCGGTGCAGTTCCCCGGCCGCGAGGAGCTGTTCGACCTCGCCCCGCTCGACACCGTCCCGGAACTGGTCACGCACTCGCTGGCGCAGATCCGCGAGACCGCCGAGCCAGGCGAGGAACTGGCGGTGTTCGGGCACAGCTCCGGGGCCGTGGTGGCCTTCGAGCTGGCCAGGACGATCGCCGCCAGCGGTGAGTTCCGCGTCGCGCACCTGATCGTCAGCGGTGCCCCCGATCCGGTGACTCCGCTCGACCTCGGCCTGCGCGGCCTCTCCGACGACGAGTTCGTCCGCTCCGTGGAGAAGATCGCGGGGTTCAGCCATCCCGCGCTCGCCCAGCCGGAGCTGCGCGTGATCCTGCTGCCGCCGCTGCGCGCCGACATGCTCGCCCGCGACGACTACGTGGCACCGCGCGACGCCGTCGTGCCCGTCCCGATCACCGCGATCCGCGGCGAGCGCGACCAGCTCGTCTCGCCGGAATCCCTTGCCGCCTGGAAGAACCGCACTGCGGCGGGTTGCACCGTCACCGAACTGCCCGGCGAGCACATGTACTTCCTGCCCGACGCTTCGGGCCTGCTCGGGCTCATCGCCGAGACGATCGGCCGCACCGTGACGGAGGCGGCCCGGTGACTTCCTACGAGCAGCCGGCGTGGGCCACGTTCGGACCGCTCGACGGGCGGGGCGGCACGACCACGCTCACCGCACCGGCCGGTGGCGCCGGCACCGCGACGCTGATCGCCGCCGTCGCCGCGGTGCTCGCCCGCTACACCGGCGACGTCCCGCGCATCGCGCTGCACGACGACGGCTGGCAGGCGTGGAGCGTGCCGGTCGACGAAACCCGCACCCGCGCCGAGTACGCGGCGGCAGCCCGCACGAACGCGAGCCAGGTGACCGAGCCCGGCGCGCCGTCGCCCGCGGTCGCCGTCGGGCCGGAGCCGTCGGAGTTCCCGATCACCCTGTATGTCCACAATGGACAGGATCGGCTCGTCTGCCGGTACCGGAACGACCTCGTCGACCCCACCGCCGCCCGCTGGTTCCTGCACTGCGTCGGCACCGCGCTCACCGCGTTTTCGGCACACGGTGCCGACCCCGTCGGCACCATCGACCTCATCGCGGGCCCGCACCCGGCACCGGTGCTGCCCGGCGACGGTGAGCCCGTCCGGCTCGACGGCGACCACACCCTGCACGAACTCGTCGGCGCACAGGTGCGGAAACGGCCGGACGCGATCGCGGTGACCGGCGACCGCTACGCGCTGACCTACCGCGAACTCGACGAGACCGCCAATGCGATCGCCGCGAAGCTCATCGCGCTCGGCGCCCGACGCGGTTCCCGGGTGGGGCTCACCTTCGGCCGGTCGCCGGTGCTCATCGCGGCCATCCTCGCCGTGCTCAAGACCGGCGCGGCCTACGTGCCGCTGGTACCGGGGAACCCGGTCGCCCGCCTGCGCCAGATCGCCGAGGATGCCGACGTCACCCTGCTGGCGAGCGACTCCACCGAACTCGGCGAACTGGGCCTGCCGACCCTGCTGCTCGACGAGACCGCACTGCGGGACAGGGCGGAGCCCGTCACCCCCGCCGGAGCGGCTGACGACGAGGCGTACCTGATCTACACCTCCGGGTCCACCGGCAAGCCGAAGGGGGTCGTGGTCGCCCACCGCCAGGTGTGCGCGCTGCTGGATTCCGCGCGGCGGTACGGATTCGGGTTCGGCGGTGACGACGTGTGGGCACTGTTCCACACCTACTCGTGGGACTTCTCGGTGTGGGAGATCTTCGGCTGCCTCGCCACCGGCGGACGGCTGGTGATCGTGCCCGAAACCACCGCGCGCGATGCCTCAGCGCTGCGGGAGCTGCTCGCGGACGAGGCCGTCACGGTGCTGAACCAGACGCCGTCGGTGTTCACCCAGCTCGCCGAAGTCGACGCCGGGCAGCCGAACCGGCTTCCGGTGCGGCTGCTGATGTTCAGCGGTGAACCGCTGGACATGGCCCTGATGTCCCGGTGGCTGCGGCGCTACCCGAGCGAGCAGTGCCAGGTGGTGAACATGTACGGGATCACCGAGACGACGGTGGCCTGCACATGGCAGCCGGTGACGAGCGAGAGCGCCGCCGTGGCCAGCAGGTCGGTCGGGCACGCGATCCCCGGCTGGCAGGTGGACGTCGTCGACGAGCGCGACCGGCGGGTGCCGCCGGGCGTCCCGGGCGAGATCCTGCTCGGCGGCGCCGGGATCGTCGACGGGTACCACCGCCGCCCCGAGCTCACCGCGGCCAAGTTCCTCCTCGCCCGCGACGGCAAGCCGGGAAACCGGTGGTACCGCACCGGCGACCGCGGCCGGGTGCTGCCGGACGGCGAGCTGGAGTACCTCGGCAGGGCCGACGACCAGGTGAAGATCCGGGGCCACCGGGTGGAACTCGGCGAGATCCGCGAACGGCTGCTGGCCGATCCCGCCGTCACGGCCGCCGCGGTGGTGGCGGGTACCCGCGGCAGCGGCGCGGGTACCGAGGTGCTGCACGCCTACGTGGTCGGCAAGGACATCGACGTGGCGGCGCTCGGCGCGAGCGCGCGCGAGCACCTGCCCGAATACATGGTGCCCGCGACGATCACCGAACTGCCCGAACTCCCGGTCACCCAGAACGGGAAACTGGACGTCGCGCGCCTTCCGGATCCGGTCGGGCCCGCCGAACTCCGGCTGCGCCACGACGACGGTGAGCAGCCGAGCGACCTCGAACACCGGATGGGCGCGCTCTGGGCGGAAACCCTCGGCGTCCCCGTGTCGCTCGACGACGACCTCTTCCTGGTCGGCGGGAACTCGTTGCTGGCGTTCACCATCGTGACCAGGGTCAGGGAGGCCGGGATCGGCGAAGTGTCCGTTGTGGACCTCTACCGGACGCGAACGGTCCGGCGGTTCAGCGAACTGCTCGACCGCGATCCGGCCACCGAAGAACGGCAGCACGCGGCCAGCCGCTGATACCGCACCGACCGCGCGCGAAACCGCCCGCAACCCGGATCCCCCGGCGTTGCGGGCGGTTTCGCTCGATCCTCGGCAACGCCCGCCCACGACTACTCGTGCTGATGGCGGCACTGGCGCTCGTCACCTCGAGCAGCCTGGCCCGTTCGGAAACCCCGCCGTCTCGGGCTCCGCTGCGCTCGAAAAGGCCGCCGGGTGACGACCGGGATGTCAGGCCTGCCAGTGGTGCACGATCGGGGTGTCCGCGGTGAACCGCGGCCACGCGAGGTTCTCGCCGTCCGGCTGTCCACTGTGGACGAAGTCGAGCCAGGAAGCGCGGAGCCGCACGCCGAGGTCCCGCGTCCGCGCCTCGTCGGCACCGGCCAGCATCGGGGCCTGCGCCCAGCTCCGCTCGTCGCCGAAGAGGAAGGGCAGCTCGATGCAGTGGCAAGCACCGAACGGGGATCCTTCCGGGGCGTAGCCGAACCGGTAGGCCCACACCCTCGCACCAGCCCGGCTCAGGTCGAACGCGAGCGCGCGGCTGGCTCGTTCGAACACCATCACACCGGCGGCCCGCGTCGCCGCGTCCGCCAGTGCGGGGCCCAGGAACGGCACGCGGCGCACGCCGCGGAAGACCGGGTTCGTGGTGTGGAACGCCGCCGCCTCCTTCGCGGTGGTACCGATGACGACGTCGAGATCGTCGGCCGCGGCGAGCGCGGTGCGCTGCCAGTCCTTCCAGGCTGGCAGCACGCCGGTCCCGCTGACCGGCATGAACGGCGGGGCGATGGCCAGCCCGAGCCTGCCCCCGGAGGCCACGGCCACTCGCCGTTGCGCGTCGAGGATTTCGGGTACCGCCGCCGTTCGGGGATCGTCACCTAGGAACGCCAGGAAACGCTCGGCCGACCGCTTGGCCTTCCGCCCGTCGCCGAGCCCGAGGCCGAGCGGCACGCTCTGCAGAATCGCGCGCCGGAACAACCGTCGCGCCTCCGGAACGCCGAGCAGGCAGGCCACCGAGTGCGCACCGGCCGACTGACCGGCCACGGTCACCGCCGACGGGTCGCCACCGAACGCGGCGATGTTGTCCTTGACCCACCGCAGGGCGGCGATCTGGTCGCGCAGGCCGAGATTGCCCTCCGACACTCCTGGCGCACGGAGGTACCCGAGCGCGCCGAGGCGGTAGTTGACGCTGACCACCACGATGTCGCCCTGGTTCGCCAGCCGGTGCCCGCCGTACCAGTCCCACGACCCGGCGCCGGTCACGAAGGCGCCGCCGTGGAACCACACCAGCACCGGGCGCGTGCCGTCGACGCCGGGTGTGGTGATGGTCAGGTTCAGGCAGTCTTCGCCGTGGACCGACTCCTCCGGCGCGCCCATCACGGCTTCGAGCCGCGACGGCAGCTGCGGCGCGATCGGGCCGTCGGCCGTCGCATCGCGGACGCCGGTCCAGGGTTCCACCGGCTGAGGACGTTCGAACCGCGCGCTCTCCGCGTAGCGCACACCCCGGAAGACGACCAGGTCGTGCTCGGCACGTCCCCGTAGTTCACCGGCCGTGGTCTTCGCCGTCACCGTCATGGCGCCCCGCCTCGAAAAGTCCGCTCCGTTCGCAAGGTGACTTGCGAACTGCCTCCAGGGAACTCCACCGGGCGGGCATAACGCAACTCGACTTGCGATGATGGGCCCATGACCTCCCGCACACCCAAAGCCCGCCGCGGCGAGACCGTCCGGCGGGCGGTGCTCACCGCGGCCGCCGAGGCGATCGAAGCCGATGGCGTGGCGGGAGCGCGGATAGCGGACATCGCGGCACGGGCGGGCGTCCACGAGACCTCGGTCTACCGGCGCTGGGGAACTCGCGCGAACCTGGTCCTCGAAGCGCTCATGGACCGGCTCGACACCGCACTCCCCTTGCCGGACACCGGATCCACCCACGAGGACCTCACGGCTTTCTTCACCACGCTGGCCTCGTTCCTCGCGACCCCGGCGGGCGAATCGCTCGTGCGCGCCTCCACCGCCACCTCGGACGACCGCGACCAGTTCGACCGGATGCGCCGCGAGTTCTGGGCGGCGCGGCTGGCACGCGCGAAAGTGCTCGTCGACCGCGGCATCGACCGCGGGGACCTGCCCGCCGACGTCGACGCCGAACTGGTGCTCGAGATGCTCGCCGGCCCGATCCAGCTCCGCGTGCTGCTGCGCGGGGAGCGCGTAGGGCGGGAGTACGTGGCGCACCTCGCCGACCTGGCGCTACGAGCGCTGCGGTGAACCGATGACGCGCCGCCGTCTCCCACCGACGCGCAGGTCGAGTTCGACCTCGGCGCGGGTACCGCGGTGCCCGCGCCACCACCTCCCGACCAGCTCCGGCATCGTCCACGCGCGGTAGACCAGGCGCGGAACGGCCTTGAACCTCCGGACGATCAGGATCTGGCCGTCCGCGGGCGAGCGGTCACCCTTTTGCGAGTGGACGGAAATCCTCCACTTCAGTACCTTGGACCTAGAAATGGAAGGTGTTCGTCCGCATACTCAGCGCGAACGAGCACACGCGACGACCTTGAGGGGGCACCACCATGACCACGCTCGAAGAACCCGCCGTCGAATTCCCGGTCGCCCGCGAATGCCCGTTCGCGCCGCCGAAGGAGTACGCCCGGATCCGCGAGGAGGAGCCGGTCAGCAAGGTCGGCCTCCCAGACGGGCGGCAGGCCTGGGTGGTGACGCGGCACGAGGACGTCCGGATGGTGCTCAACGACCGGCGGTTCAGCGCCGACCGGTTCCACCCGAACTTCCCCGCGCTGACCGTGGGCGGCAACTCGTTCCGCCGGGACTCCGACGACCGGACGATGATCGCGATGGACGCGCCGGAGCACGGGCCAGCCCGCCGCGCGGTGCTCGGCGAGTTCACCGTCAAGCGGATGGAAGCGCTGCGCCCCCGGATCCAGCAGATCGTCGACGACCTGATCGACGAAATGCTGGCCGGTCCGAAGCCCGCCGACCTGGTTTCCGCGCTGTCGCTGCCCGTCCCGTCGCTCGTGATCTGCGAACTGCTCGGCGTGCCCTACGCCGATCACGGCCTGTTCCAGACCCACACGGCGGAGCTGCTCAAGCGCACCACCGGCCCGGAGGAGCGGCGCGCGGCGTTCGAAGCCGTCCACGGCTACCTGGACGAGCTGGTCGTCCAGAAGGAATCGGCTCCGGGTGACGACCTGCTCGGCAGGCAGATCACCAAGCTCCGCGAGGAAGGCACCTACCAGCGCGGCCCGCTCGTCGCGCTCGCCTTCCTGCTCCTGGTCGCCGGGCACGAGACCACCGCGAACATGATCTCGCTCGGCACGATCGCGCTACTGGAAAACCCGCGGCAGCTCACCGCGATCAAGGCGGACCAGGACAAGACGGCCCCGGCCGTCGAGGAACTGTTGCGCTACTTCACCATCGTCGACGCGGCGACCGCGCGGCTGTGCGTGGAGGACGTGGAAATCGGCGGCGCCACCATCAAGGCGGGCGACGGAGTGCTCGCGCTCGGCTACTCGGCGAACCGCGACCCGAAGGCGTTCGAGAATCCGGACTCCTTCGACATCGACCGCGGCGCGCGGCACCACGTCGCGTTCGGGTTCGGGCCGCACCAGTGCCTCGGGCAGAACCTCGCCAGGATGGAGCTGAAGATCGTCTTCGACACGCTCTTCGAGCGCATCCCCGCGCTGAAGCTCGCGGCACCCGTCGACGACCTGCCGTTCAAGGACGACGCGGCGATCTACGGCGTGTACCGGCTGCCGGTCACGTGGTAGCGACGGCGAGCATCTCGGCGGGCCGATGACGACCGATCTCCCACCGACGTCACGGCTGTCTTCCGTCTCGCCCGACTACGCGGTAACGCAGATGGGTGGCGTTGCGGCCTTCGAGCCTGCGGACGAGCTCCAGCTCGACGTGGCCGAGCCCGGTCGGCTCGAACAGCCGCCGCCCCTCACCCAGCAGCACGGGGACGAGGTGCAGTTCGAGCTCGTCGAGCTGGCCCGCGGCCAGCAACGCCTGCGCCGCGCCCGCGCCGTGGACCAGCACGGCCCGATCTCCCGCTGCTTCTCGGGCCTCGTCGGCACACGCGTCGACGTCGGTGTAGAACTTCGCGCTGCCCGGTGGCTCGTCGGCCGGGTCGATGTCGTGGGTGAGCACGTGGATCGGCACGCCGTCGTGGTGGTCACCGTGCCATCGCTTGGCCAGCTCGAACGTGCGCCGTCCGGATATCACCGCGCCGGTCGAGCTGGCCTCGGCGTACACCTGCCCGTTGACCCCATCGGACATCCGGTCGTCGAGCCAGTTGAACAGCCGTCCCCCGTCGCGGCCGAGTTCCTGGCCAGGCCGGTCGTCCGGCCCGGTGATGTACCCGTCGACCGACATGGACATGTAAAGCCGCAGTGGCGTCCTACCCATTTTCATTCCCCTTCCGCTGGTAAGTCGGCGGCGGTCATGCCGTCGGTGTGCCCCGCCGGCCACTGGACGAGTTCGATCCGGCGGCCGTCCGGGTCGGCGATGAACGCCGTCCTCATACCGTCATCGCGTTCGTAGCCCGGGGCGACCGGCTCGATCCCGCGGCCTGCCAGCGCATCGAGCGTGTCGGCCATCGACCCGACCTGCACCACGAAGTGGCTCACGCCGGTGCCGCAGTCGACCGGGTTGCCGTCGTGAACCAGCTCCACGGTGACGAACTCGTCGCCGGGGAGCTTGAGCATGGTCAGCCGCCCGATCGGCGTCTCGGGCACACTGCCGACGACCTCGTAGCCGACGGCGGTGTAGAACTCCAGCGACCGCACGAGATCGGTCACCCGCAGTCCGACGTGCAACGTTCTCATGCCAGTACCTCCCAGTGCGTGCGTTGATCATGGTGCGATCGGGTTCTCGCGGCTATCCCCATATTTCTGGGGGGGTCGGCCAGGTTGAGGCATGACCACCGCCGAAGGCGTGCACGACCAGCTCCGCGACACCATCTCGCGGCTGGTCCACCGCGGACTCGGCGTGGAGGACTCTCGACCTCAGCAGGCGTCACCGGGAAGTCCGGCGCCACGGGGGTTACTCCGACGAACTCCGGGTCGTCCTGTCCAGCACCTGCACCTGGGGTGCGCTCACGGTGTTCCGAGAGAAGGACCGCCCGTACTTCTCGCCCTCCGAGGTCCGGCTCGTCACTTCGCTGACCGGTTTGATCTCGGACGGACTGCGCCGGTCGCTGCTGCTCGACGACGCCTGCGCCGGCCGCCACGACACCGGAATGCTCGTACGTCCGGCTGACCCGCCTGGACCTGTTGCACGCCGAGGACAACCCAGCCTCCTGCCGCGTGGCGGAGAACTGCGGTTACCTCCTGCACGACCTGCTACCACCCGCACCACCGACCTTCCCCGCCCGCGGGCACCGGCACGTGCGCACGTCAGGCGGCTGACGTCCCCGACCGCGCCTTCTCGGGAACCCGGTCAGCCGCCGGTGGTGTACGAGGCGATGACACCGCGCGAGAACTTGGTGTCGCCGGGTGCCAGGGCGATGCCGACCGCGCCGACTGCCTGCACCTGCCGGGTACCCGGCACGAGTGTCAGGTCGTGGAGCACGAACAGTTGCTGCCGGTCCTGGTCGGTGGCCTCGCTCCCGCGCCCCGCGACCGGGTCCGGATTCTCGATCCTGGTGGGGTTTCCGTCGCGCGAACGGTGTTGCACGCCACCGATCGCGCAGGACAGCACGAAACCGCCCGCACCGTCGCCGGTCCCCCGCGGACCGGACTGCGATCGGATGCGTGCGCTGGGGTCGGCACAACCGTCCGCGTACTTCCGCCACTCCGAGCCGTTCCAGTTCACCGCGAACGTAGTGGGGCTTCCGGCGGCCGAAGTGAGCTGCCCGAATGCCCAGACGTTGGTGCGGGAGACCGCGAAGATGTCGTGGATCGAGGCCTTCTGCGCCGGTGCCGGTCTTATCGAGGGGATGTCGACCGGTTCCCACCGCTTGCCGTCGTAGTGCATGATCGCGGCCTGGTCGCCGTGAAATCCGGACGCCCACACATCATCGGGACCGGTGGCGGCGAGCGAGTCGAGGTAGTACTCGGCCGGCGACCACCGCTGCTCTGTCCACTTCGTACCGTCCCAGTGCCGCGCCGCGGGCCCGGCCGACGATGCGTCGAGTGCCCACACGTTGTCGGGTGCCAGCACCACGGCGTCGTAGACGGGAAAGGAGACGGAGGTGCGGCTCCACCGCTGCCCGTCCCACCGCACCGCGCCGTTCTGCCGGTCCCGGACGCCCCCGTCCGGCGCCAAGTTGCCGAACTGCCACACGTTGTCCGGACCGGAAGCGGCCAGCGTGCCGAGTTCCGCGCCCTTGTAGGTGTTCAGTGCGGGTGGTGTCGGCGCAGGCCGCCACTCGGCGCCGTCGCGGTGCAGCAGGACATCCGCGCTGTCGCCGTCGCCGTTCTTCTCGGTGGCCACAGCCCAGCCCTCGTTCGGGGACACGGCGACGACGTGTCGCACGTACGCGTCGCGCGAGTCGGTGACGTAGTCGAGCCGCCATCGGGCGGTTTCGGTGTCCTCTGTTCCACAGCCTGCCGCCGACGACACGAGTACCGCCGTCGCGAGCCAGACCCGCCCCCAGGTGACCAGCGCCATGCGGAAACGCTAGTGCGGCCTGCCGGGGACCGGTCCCCACAAGTCAAACGTGAAAACGGCATCTCGGCGGCGCGAACCGCGGTCAGCTGCTGGCGGGTTCGTGCCAGGCCAGGCTGGCGCCGAGCGCTGCGGTCAGACGGGTGATCGTCTGGCGGGTGGTCTGGTCGTTCACGTGCTCGGGGAGCCAGGCGCAGGCGATGTAGGCGGCGGTGATGTCGGCGGTGGCGCAGGCGGCGGCCAGGCATTCCTCGATCTGGGCGAGGGAAGGTCCTGGGCCGGTGGGAAAGCGCGCGCCGGGCAGCTGAGCGCTGTCGATGACGTCGATGTCGAGGTGGAGGTAGACCGGGACGGGGCCGAGCTGGCGGAGGGCGGAGGCGACCGCGGCGGGGTCGGCGGGCACGCGGCGGACGTGACTGGTGGTGAGGGCGTCGCGCTCGGCGGGGTCGAGGTCGCGGGCGTCCGCGAGCACGATGCCGGTGTCGGGGATGGGCCGCAGGTCGAGCGTGTCGTCGAACAGGTTAGGTGTGCGGCCGGTCAGCATGGCCAGTGCCATGCCGCCGAGGTACCCGCTGGCCGATATGGCGGGGGTGTTGAAGTCGCCGTGGGCGTCCAGCCAGAGCACGGCCAGGTCGCGATGGCGGCGCTGCAGCCCGGCTACCGCCGCGCGGGAGGTGGGGCAGTCGCCGGAGAGCACCAGGGGCCGGTCGGCCCGCGTCACCGCGTCGACGGCGGCCCGGTGCAGCAGGCCCATCCGGGCGGAGACGGGGCCGGACGGCAAGACCGGGCGGCTGACCTGAGCCGCGGTGGCGGGGATCGGAAAGGCCGGGATGTGCTCGTCGAGGTGCCAGGGCGTGACGATCAGATTCCACGTGCCATCGGTGCCGTGGTCAGCCACGAGGTGTCTCTCTTTCGTTCCGGTGGGCGAGCAGGTCGAGCAGCCGTTGCAGTTCGGCGGCGCCGGTTCGCAGGTGCGCGGTGAGTTCCGCCCTGGCTTCTTCGGGGCTGCCGTGCAGGGCGTCCAGTAGTCGGCGGTGGTCGTCCGCGGTGCGGCCGAGTTCACGGCGGGAGCGCTCGGCCAGCGCCAGTGCGAGGCGCTGTTCTTGCTGGAGCTGCCCGTGGATGCGGCGCAACCGGGGGCTGCCGGTGGCCTCGACCAGGGTGGCGTGGAAGAGCCGGTCACTGTCGAGCGCGGCGGCGGTGTCACCGCGCTCGAAGGCGTGTTCTATCTGGTCGACCAGCTCGGCGAGGCGCTGGTAGGTCACCGGGTCCCGGTGCGCGGTGAGGGCGTCGGCCGCGGCCAGCTCCACGGCGGCGCGGGCAGCGTAGATGTCGGCGACATCCGGCCCGGTGATGTCCGCGACGACGATGCCGCGGTTCATCTGGTAACTGACCAGGCCCTCGCTTTCGAGGATCCGCGCGGCCTCGCGGAGGGTACTGCGGGAGACGCCGAGCTCGGCGGCGACGGCGGCCTCGCGCAGCGGAGTACCCGGCGGCAGCCGACCGGACAAGATGGCCTGCCGGACGGCCTCGGCGGCCTGCCCGGTGGTGCTCTGCCGCTGGATGCTCGCACCCAGGCCGGAGATCGAACTCGCCACGGTCGCCAACCCCTTCCGCCGAACCCGACCTGACACCCCAAGTTGCCATATTGTCCGGCAATCTGGCAATGCATCCTCTGATGTAACCGGTTGCCGGGTCAACGGCTGTCGCAGGGCCAGTTGAGGCACCCGAAAATCGTTCCACATAGGACAGTGCGGAACGGGCCCTTTCGGGGTCAGGACAGCCTCGTGCAGCGCGAACGGCCATTTCCCGTTGTGCGGGTTCGGCACTCGGGAACTCGGTGATCGAGTTGATCTGGACGGTGAGGCGGCCTTGCTGGACGAGGCCAGTGGGCATGGCAAGTCCTTCGACTGCCTGCGGGCCCCTTCGGGACCGGTCAGGCGCGAGAGGTGGACGCCGTGTTTCGCGACGTCCATGTCAGCGACGGTCACTACCCGGTCCGGGCTTCCGGTGAGTCGCACCAGATCGGGCAGGCAGCCGGATCCGGCGCCTTCGAGGACGGCATCGACCCGGCCTGAGGCGAGAGCGGTGATCCGTTCACCCAGCTCCGCGAGGAACTCGTGGTTGCGCGCGCTGGCGGTCCCGAGATGACCGCGCCGCGCAAGTCCACATCGGACAACGCGATGTCTATATAGGACCGGACGAGCCGCCGGAGCGCTTCGGCGGGGTGGGCGGGCAGCGCAGTGCCGCGTCCAAGGTGTTCATGAGCTGCGCGACGCGGCTCTTGCCGGTCGGCGCGAGGGGATAGCGCGCGAGTACGTCGGCAAGACCAGGTGTCGCGCGCTGACGAGCCCGCTCGATGTGCCGGTCTCCCGTACCCGGTTCGTCGCTGGCGGACAGTTCGACCGCGCGTGCCGCGTGCGCGGCGGCACGCAGGATGTGCCCGACCTGGGTCGCTTTCGCGAGAGGATGCAGGTACGCGGCGGAGGCGGCGTCACCGGCAGCGTGCGCCGCGTGCTTCGCGACTTCAGTGCTCGCGTCCTTGGCTGCCCGGTGGGCATCCATGGCCGTGACCCGCTGCAGTTTCGTCCGGTTGGCACCCGCCGCGAACGTCCACGCCGCTTCGACGGCCGCACGTGGCCTGCGGTCGTCCGGGCGATCCGACTCGAAGAGCCCCAACACTTCTTCGGCACTCTCCACGCAGTAGCGAGCGACCAAGCGCAGCTCCGCCATGCTGAGTTCGATCGTCCGATTCTCGTCAGCCGCGTCCATGACGTCGACCGTATCGTTGAACCGCCGGGTGAAACTTCTCCGCGATCTGCCCAGTACGCGGAGGCGAAACCCTTCAAGCCGGGCCGCGGAGGGATTTTCGTCCCGTCAAGACAAGTTCAGCGCGCCGTTTCGTTGAACGAGCGAGCCGATCAACCGGAGCAGTACGCCGTCCGGAAGCGCTTCCACATCGTCGAGGCCGGCCAGTTCCCAGGTCGGCACCGGCTCCATCGGCCCGCCGACACTGATCACGGGCATTCCGGCCGCGATGGCCGCGCTTACCCCCGCCGGCGCGTCCTCGATGACCGCGCACCACGAGGGTTCGACACCGAGGCGCCGCGCCGCGAGCAGGTAGCCCGCCGGGTCAGGTTTGCCCGCGTCGGTTTGCTCCGCGGTCACCAGCACTCGCGGGATCGGGAGCCCGGCGGCGGCGAGCCTGGCCCGCGCCAGCGGTTCCGTGCATGCGGTGACGATCGCCCAAGGTATGTCGGCCAGCGATGCCAGCAAACGGACTGCGCCGGGCAACGCGCGTACGCCGTCGGTGTCCTTGATTTCGTCGTCGAGCAGTGCGCGGCTGTCCGCGAGGTTCTCGGCTACGGGGCGTTTCGGGAGAATCTGGGCCATCACCTCGTGGCCCGGCCTGCCGTGCGTGCGGTGGAAGAACGACTCCAGCGGGATACCGATGGCGTCGGCCCAACGCTGCCAAGAGCGCCGAACGACGGCTCGGGAGTCCACCAGTGTCCCGTCGAGGTCCAGCAGGAGCGCGCGGACTCGCAGCTCCGCAGCTATTTTGTTCTGCATCAGTACATAATAGGATGGGGGCGAGCCGGAGGAAAGGGGCAATGTGACGGAGCGGTCGGACCCGGGGCAGGTCGATACCGTGAGAGCGGCGGCCGCCGAGGAGGGGGCGAGTCAGGTCGAGGCCCTGCACGTGACGCGCCGCAAGGCACCACCGCACTCGACCGCGCTGCCCGACGCCCACGACACCGCGCCTCGCACGGCCGCGGCACGGCTGTTAGCGCTGCTGCACCACAGCGGGCCGCTGTCGCGCAGCAGCGCCACCTCGGCGCTCGGACTCGCTCGCAGCGCCATGGGTACCGCCCTCGCCGAACTCGACGAGCTGGGACTGGTCCGCACGACGGCCGACACCACCGCGGCCTCCGGGCGCGGGCGGCCGTCGCCGTTGGTCATCCCGGCGCCGACCGCGCCCTTCGTCGTCGCAGCCGTGTTGCGACCGAACTGCCTGAAAGTCGCCACCGGCACCATCGGCGCTCCCATCGCACCACCGCGCCATCAACCTCTCAGCGCACGCGACTTCGAGCCGGAACGGCTGGCCGCCATAGTCGCCGAACAGATCGAGCACGCCATCCGGCGGCAGGACGGTGTTGCTCGCGTGTGCGCGGGCATCACCGTCGCGATACCCGGCGCCATCCGCGAAAGCGATGGGTTCGTGCGCTCCTCGCTGTGCTACGGCTGGACCGACGTGCCGTTCGGGCAACTGATGACACCGCTGCTGCCGAACTTCCCACTGCACTTCGACCGGGACAGCAATCTCACCGCGATGGCCGAGTATCGACGCGGTGCCGCGGCAGGTGCCTCGAACGCTCTGGTACTCACCTGCGACGGCAAGGGCATCGGCGGGGCTTTGATGAACGCGGGAACCCTCTTCACCGGCGGCGGCCACGCGGTGGAAGCCGGACATCTCATGGTCGACTCCCGCGGCGAGGCCTGCCCGTGCGGTTCGCGGGGCTGTCTGGAACGTTACGCCGACGGCACGGCGCTGGCTCGCGCGGCCGCGGTTCCCACCGCCGGGGAAGCCCTCCAGAGCACCACCCCACGGGCAAGGCGCGCCCGGCGGCGCGCCGCGGGCATTCTCGGCTCCGGACTCGCGGGGCTGGCCACCGTCCTGGACCCCGACCGCATCGTACTGACCGGCTTCCTCGCCGACTTGCTGGCGGCCGAGCCGAACGTGCTGCCCCGGGAAATCCACCGAGGCTCGCTCATTGCCCGCACCCGGGGCATCCAACCGGTTCCCGGCGAACTCGCCGAACCGATGCTCACCGGCGCGGTCGACCACGCCTTCGCCCCGTTGCTGCGCGATCCGCAACGGGTCAGACCCACCGGTCGCTGACCGGAACACCCGCACGCGGCGTGCATCTTGACAAGCGCCGCTCGCCGGACAGGCAGCCGCGGATCGTCTCCTGGGGGTTCGGGCGCCCTGCGGGCACGCGGGAATCGACGCCGTGAGATGGCGTTACCGGGCCCACGGAACGTGCACGATGGACTCCGGGCGTAGCGGCCACTCCGCGGCGGTGAGGCTGAGGCGGTCGCCGTAGGGGTACCGGTCATGCTCGTCGGCCGGGAGCGGCGAGCGGACGAAACAGCGGTGCAGCAACAGTTCGCGGCGCTGGTCCAGCGGCTCCACGTCGTGTTCGGGCCGGCCGGCCCGGGGTGCCGGAGGGTCGTCGGCGATGTCGACTTCGCCGTCCCAGTTGAGGTGCAGTCCCTCGTTGTCGGCGTAGAACCGGTTGAAGTGAGTTCGCCACTGCGAGTTCGAACCCCAGCCGTGCGACAGGTCGTCGGTCGGACGCAGGTGACGGCGGAAGGTGAAGTACAGCGTCGAGGTCGTGGCCGCGGTGGCGTCGATGAGGTGCTGCGGGGCCCGTACCCGCACACCGGCCCGGCTGAACAACAGGTCACCGAACCACAAACCGGGCCACAGCACCTCCTCCACGGTCGCGTTCGTCGCGGACGGGTCCGGCACCACGGCGAAGATCTCGTGGTGGAACGGGGAGAACGCCTCGGCGTGGTCGAACGGGGTCAGCCCGATGCCGGAGAAGAACTCCGTGTGCAGCGCGAGCCCGTCGGGCTCGATCCCGCCCGTGACGCCGAGCGGGTCTTCCGGCGAGCAGAACCGTTCGATCAGGTAGTCGCTGACCCGGCTGAGCCCGTACAGCTTCCTGATCCGCCGTGGTTGCTCGTCGTCCCCGGTGTACCCGACGGTGGGTATTCGCTCCCGTTCGCGCAGCGGTTCCAACTCGGCCAAATGGTCGGCCGCCGTCCGCCGCTGACCGCTCAGGTATCCCCGGCGCCCGCTGCCGTCATCGTGATCGAGCAAGCCTTCGTACACCTGACGGAAGTAGCCCCAGTCGAGTTCCACGGCGCGATCATCACCCCTGCTGGTCGCGGCGGCGGGTCAGGTAGGCGGTTTCGGCTGTGTTGCCCGCCAGCTCGATGGCTTTGCCGTAGGCAGCGCGGGATTCCTGGCTGCGGCCGAGCCGGCGCAGCAGATCGGCGCGGGTGGCGTGGTAGGCGTGATAGCCCGACAGCTCGTCCCCGAGACGGTCGACGGCCGCCAGTGCCACTTCCGGGCCGTCGAGCTCGGCGACCGCGATGGCCCGGTTGAGGGCGATGATCGGGGACGGGTCGAGGCGGACGAGCTGGTCGTAGAGGGCGAGGACCTGCGACCATTCGGTTTCGCGGATGTCGCTGGCGGAGGTGTGCACCGCGTTGATCGCGGCGAGGATCTGGTAGCGGCCAGGGGCCACCCCGGCGGCGGCAGCGGCGAGTCGCTGGCGCACGAGCTGGTGTCCTTCGGCGATCAGTGCCGTGTCCCATGCGCCGCGGTCCTGCTCGTCGAGGGCGACCAGTTCGCCGCTGGCCGAGACCCTGGCGGTACGGCGGGCTTCGATGAGCAGCATCAGTGCCAGCAGCCCGGCCACCTCACCGTCCTCCGGCAACAGGGCGCGGATCAGGCGGGTGAGCCGGATGGCCTCGGCGGTCAGGTCGTGCCGCACCGGGTCGGTGCCGGCACCGGTCGCCAGGTAGCCCTCGTTGAACACGAGGTACAGCACGGCGAGCACGCCGGAGACCCGCGCCGGGAGGTCCTCGCCGGACGGCACGCGATAGGGCACGCGCGCCGCTTTGATCTTGGCTTTCGCGCGGGTGATCCGCTGCCCCAGCGCGGGCTCGGCCACCAGGAAGGCGCGGGCGATCTCGGGCACGGTCAGGCCGCCGACCATGCGCAGGGTCAGCGCCAGCCGGGATTCCATCGCCAGCGCCGGGTGACAGCAGGTGAAGATCAGCCGGAGCCGGTCGTCGTCGATGGCGCCGACCGGCTCGGGCGGGTCGTCGGCGTACACCGTCTGAGCCTCCTTGTGCTTGTCGTCGCGCTTGTTCTCGCGCCGGATCCGGTCGATCGCCTTGCGGTTGGCGGTGGTGGTCAGCCAGGCCCCTGGATTGGGCGGCACACCGTCGCCGGGCCACCGCTCGACGGCGGTCGCGAACGCCTCGGCCGCCGCCTCCTCCGCGATGTCGAGGTCACCGAACCGTCTGGTCAGGGTGGCGACGACGCGGGCCCACTCCTCGCGGTGGACCCGCGTGATCACCTCTTCGACGTCGCTCACCGGAACGGTCGCACCTCGATCTTGCGGTTGCAGGCCTTCGACCCGTCCGCGGCGAGCTTGAGCGCCAAGTCGAGGTCGGGCGCCTCGATGATCCAGAAGCCGGCGAGGTACTCCTTGGACTCCAGGAAGGGCCCGTCGGTGACCAGCGCCCGCTCGCTCCGGTTGTCGACGACGGTGGCCGTCTCGGGTGCGGCGAGACCGCCGGCGAAAACCCAGTTGCCCTCGGCCTGGAGCCGCTCGTTGAACACGTCGATCGCGGCGTGCTCCTCCGGGGTGGCGAGGCCGGGTTCGTCGTGGAGCACGGAAATCAGGTACCGCATCTGAAGATCATCTCCTGTGGTGTCAAGACAGTGTGGTCCACCGGGCAGCGTGGTTCGGTGCGCTGCCCGGCCTCACCCCTGCCACGAACACCGCCACCCCGATCCGACACCGTCTCCCGCACTTCTTCGAAAGCTTTCAGTTCCCGAAGGTGCGCCGGTAGGCGGTGGGGGTGGTGTCCAGTACGCGCCGGAAGTGCAGTCGCAGGTTGGCGGCGGTGCCGAGTCCGCAGTCCCGTGCCACGTGGTCCACCGGGTGATCGGTGGTCTCCAGCAGCTCTCGTGCCCGGCCGAGACGGGCGTTGAGCAACCACTGCAACGGGGTCGTACCGGTCTCCTCGGTGAACCGCCGCATCAGAGTGCGCTGTGAGAGGCCCGCGTGCCGGGCGAGTTCGCGTAGTGTGACCTGCTCACCGAGGCGTCGCAGAGCCCATTCGCGAGTGCCGGACAGCGACGCGTCGCCTGCTACCGGGACGGGTGCGGGCACGTACTGGGCTTGCCCGCCTTCGCGGTGCGGGGCGGCGACCAGGTTCCGGGCGATCCGGTTGGCCACCGTCGCGCCGAGGTCGTGGCGCACGATGTGCAGGCACAGGTCGATGCCGCAGCACACCCCTGCCGAGGTGAGGACGTCGCCCTCGTCGACGTAGAGCACGTCGCGATCCACTGACACCGCGGGAAAAGCGCGTTCGAAATCGTCGATGTACCGCCAGTGGGTGGTGGCGTGCAGACCGTCCAGCACGCCGGCCGCGCCCAGCGCGAAGGCTCCCGTGCAGATCGACACCATCCGCGTGCCCCGCTGGTGCGCCTCGGCCAGTGCGGCGAGCACGGCTTCCGGCTGCCGCCGGGGTGGCTCGGTCCCCGGCACGATCACCGTGTCGGCGGCGCGCACCTGTTCCAGGTCTCCCCCGACGACCACCGTGAAGCCCCCGGTGGTGGGCACCTTCGCGGCGAAGGCGCACACGGTCATCTCGTACGGGGTCTCCGGCCGAGTGGAAAAGATCTGCGCCGGGATCGCCAGGTCGAGGGGCATGACCCCGTCCAGCGCCAGGATCGCTATTCGATGAACCGCCATGGCAATATTCTATCGATAGCGGGCAATATTGCCTATCGCCAGGTCAGAATGGTTGCGGCAAGCTGAAGCCATGACCGGAGCTACCCATGAGGCGACCACCGACCTGATCGCGCTGCCCAGCACACCGCTGGCCGAGGCCGTGGTGGAACTGATCCGCCCGGTGGAGACGCCGTCGGTGTTCAACCACAGCGTCCGCAGTTACCTGTTCGCCCGGCTGGTGGCAGGCCGCCTCGGCCTGTCCCCGGGCCGCGACTACGACGACGACCTGCTGTTCTCCGCGTGCGCGATGCACGACCTCGGTGTCGCGCCGGACGGCCCGCACCGCCAGCGGTTCGAGATCGAGGGCGCCGATCGCGCCGCCGAATTCCTCACCGGCCGCGGAGTGTCCACATCGGACGCCGATCAGGTGTGGCAGGCGATCGCCCTGCACACCTCGTCCGGCATCGCGCAGCGCCGCGGCACGTTGTGCGTGCTCGTCCGCGAAGGTGTCGCCCTCGATTTCGGCGGCCCGATGGGAGCCGATCACCTCGACACGATCACCGACGGGCAAGCCGAAGCCGTGCACGCCGTGTACCCGCGGCTGGAGATGATCCGGTCACTCACCGACGCGATCGTCGCGCAGGCCGCGAAGAACCCGGAGAACGCACCCCGCTACACGATCCCCGGTGAGTTCCTCCACGAACGCCAGACCTACGGCCGGACCCGGATGGAGCTCGCCTGCGACTCGTCCCGCTGGGGCAACTGAAACCCACGCTTCACGCGCACTGAAGGGAAAACACCGCCATGACCATCCACAGGGTCGAAATTCCCGATGACTCCGAGGTCTTCGGAAAAACCGTCAGCGCTTTCGCGAACTTCGGCTACTCCGCCGCCGTGCGCTCGCACGGGCACCTGTTCATCGCCGGCACGATCGGCCGCCGTGCCGACGGCACCATCCCCGAAGACATCGAGGAACAAACCGAGATCGCGATCGGGCGCATCGCGGAGATCCTCCGGCTCGAAGGACTCGACCTGTCCGCGCTCGTCGATGTGACCAGCTACCACGTCGACATCCACCAGCACCTGCCCGGCTTTTCCCGTGCCAAGGCGCGCCTGGTCACACCGCCCCACCCGACCTGGTCGCTGATCGGCGTCAGCGGGCTGGCCAGTCAGGGGCTGCTCGTCGAAATCCGCGCCACCGCCGCCTACCCCGACGCGTCCTGACAGTCCCTGAGCCCGCCGTCGTGGCAGGATGGCGGCATGGAACGTGTGCTCGGCATCGGTGGGTACTTCCTGCGAGCCGCCGACCCGGTCGCCCTCGGCGCGTGGTATCGCGACTGCCTCGGCCTGGACGCCGACGAGAACGGGCTGTGGCGCCAGGAAGCCGGGCCGACCGTGTTCGCGGCGTTCGAGTCCGGGACCGGTTACTTCGGGTCCCGAGCCCAGCAGTCCATGCTCAACTTCCGGGTCCGCGACCTGACCGCGATGCTCGCGCAGTTGCGCGCCAAGGGCGCGGACGTCGCCGAGGAGACCCAGGAGATGGCGGGGGTCGGCCGGTTCGGCTGGGTCACCGATCCGGCGGGCAACCGGATCGAGCTGTGGCAGCCCGCCTGATCACGACGGCGAAGGAGACGAATGACCGACCTGGTGCTCGTCGGCTGTTACACCGCCGAGGCGAACGGGAACGGGACGGGTATCTCCGCCTTCCGGCGTGATCCCGCCTCGGGCGGGCTCACGCTCGCCTCGACGCTGCCGATGACGTCACCGTCGTGGCTGGCGAAGCACCCCACGGCACCGATCCTGTACGCCACGAACGAAACGGCGACCGGCGAGGTCTCCTCGGCCGCCGTGGACGCGGACGGCGGGCTCACCGCGCTCGATGCCGCCTCCACCGGTGGCGGGCACCCGTGTCAGCTCGCGGTCACCCCGGACGGCCGGTTCCTGGTGTGCGCCAACTATTCCGGCGGAAGCGTGGCGGTGTTCGCGCTCGGCCCCGACGGTCGTCTCGGCGAGCGGACGGCCCTCGTCCGGCACACCGGGAGCGGGCCTCGGACGGATCGGCAGGAGGCGGCACACGTGCACATGGTGGTGCCGTCCGCGGACAGCAGGGTCGTCAGCGCGGTGGACCTCGGCACCGACGAGATCCGGAGCTACCGCCTGTCGCCGGACGGCGCGCTCGACCCGCTCGCGGTTTCGCCGCTGCCACCCGGCACCGGTCCTCGCCAGCTCGTCCGGCGCGACGGCACCGGTCTCGCCTACGTCGCGGGCGAGCTCTCCGGGAAACTGCTGACACTGCGGGAAACGAGCCCCGGCGCGTTCGAAACGATCCACGTGGCGGACGCGACGGCGGAGCGGTCCGGGACGGAGAACCTGGTGGCGCACCTGGAAGTCACCGGCTCACGGGCGTACCTGTCCAGCCGCGGCCCCGACTGCGTCACCGAGTTCACCACCGACCCGGCCACGCCCGTCGCCGACCAGCCCTGCGGCGCCGGCCCACGCCACTTCGCCCTCGACGGCGGCCACTGTTTCGTAGCCGCGCAGGACGAAGACGCGCTCACCGCGTTCCCCGTGGCCGAGCTGGGCAAGGCCGAGCCGCGACGCCACCCGACCGGCTCCCCCAGCTTCGTGCTGCCGTTGACGGTGGCCTGACTAGCCCGCCTTCAGTGCGAGAATCCGGCGCTGCTGGCGTGACTGGGCGAGCAGGCCGCCGTCCTGGTCCCAGAGATCGGCTTCGTCGACGCACCAGCCGTCGCCGTCGGTCACTGTGCGCTGCACCGCCAGCACGAACCCGTCCACGGGGTGTACGGCGAGATCGCGGTGCAGGTGGACGGACAGCTCGGCGGACACGATCGCGGCTGGCTCGGTGAGCGTCGGGTACAACCCCGGCGGCATCGCGTCCATCATCACGATCGCGATCAGGTCGTCCGTGGGCACCTCGGGCCGCAGCCGCAGCCACGCACCCATCTCCGCGTGCGCCACCCCGCTCATCGGATAGGCGCCACTGGCCTGCCGGATCTCGAACCGCTGTCCGAACGGGACCAGTTCGGGCGGGAACTCGATCTCCTCGCACTCCTCCGGCGGCGGCACAACCGGTGCCCGCACGCGCTGCACCACGGACCCACCGGCGCGGCGCCCGCAGACCACCGAGCTGATCAGCACGGTCTGCTCGTCCTGCGTTCCCCGCACCGTGACGAACTCCGTCGTGCCCCCGGCGCGCTCGACCGTCGCGGTGAAGGAAACGGGCGCGTCGGAGAACTTCCGCACGAACTGGGTATGCGTGGCCATCGGCGTCGCGCCGGGTCCCGTCAGGTCGGCGGCCGCCCGCGCGGCGACGGCGTTGAGCAGACCGCCGAGCGGGCCTGCCCACGATCCCCACGAACGGGGCACCGTCACCACCCACCGTCCCGGTTCGACTCGCGTGGCGTCGGTCGAGTGCAGCAGTGGGTGCGATCCGGTGGTCACGGGGTTCTCGCTCTCGTGGTCGGCGGGGTGCGGCGAGATCAAGTAGATCGCATCGGGCACCCGAAATCCATGACGTGCAAGTGAATGCCCGCCGCCTACTGGCGCCATGCCATATGCCGCGCTGAAACACTTCTTCCAGGCGAAACGCCAGGGCTCGTGGACCCTACCGAGGACGGACGGCATTCCCGGTCCGCCATCAGGAAAGGCCTACATATGTGCGGAATCGTCGGCTGGGTCGACTTCGAACGCGACCTGACGGCCGAAACCGGTGCTGTGCGGCGAATGACGGACACCATGGCCTACCGCGGCCCCGACGACGAAGGTGTCTGGGTGCGACGGCAGATCGCGCTGGGACACCGGCGGCTCGCCGTGATCGACATCGCGGGCGGCCGCCAGCCGATGTGGACACCGGAGCGGTCACCGGACGGCGACCCGCTCGCGGTGCTCACCTACAGCGGCGAGGTCTACAACTTCGCCGAGCTGCGCGAAGAACTCAAGACACTGGGCCACCGGTTCGAGACCAGGAGCGACACCGAGGTGGTGCTGCGGGCCTACCTGCAGTGGGGCACGGGGTGCGCCGCCCGGTTCAACGGCATGTTCGCGTTTGCCTTGTGGGACACCAGGTCCGAGGAACTGGTGCTGGTCAGGGACCGGCTCGGGGTCAAGCCGCTCTACTACTACCCCACCGCACACGGTGCGCTGTTCGGGTCCGAGGCGAAGGCGGTGCTGGCCAATCCGCTGGCCACGGCCGAAATGGACCTCGACGGGCTGCGTGACACGCTCGCGACGGCGCGGGTTCCGGGGCGGACGCCGTTGCGGAACCTGTTCGAGGTCAAGCCGGGGCATATCGTCCGGGTGAGCCGCGGCGGGATCCGCGAGCACCGGTACTGGGCACTGGAAACCCGCCCGCACACCGACGGCGTCGAAGACACCGTCGCCAATGTCCGCGCACTGCTGGAAGACATCGTGGCGCGCCAGATGGTGGCGGACGTGCCGTTGTGCACCCTGCTGTCCGGCGGGCTGGACTCCAGCGCGCTCACCGCGCTCGCGCAACGCGGCCTGACCGCGGCGGGCGCGGGCAGGGTGCGGACCTACTCGGTCGACTTCGCCGGGCAGACGGACAACTTCCGGCCGGAGGAGTTCCGCGAGGCGCCCGATTCGCCGTTCGCCGCGGAACTCGTCGCGCACGCGGGCACCGACCACCGCGAAATCCTGCTCGACACGACCAAGCTCGTCGACCCCGGTGTGCGGGACGCGGTGCGGCGGGCGTGGGACCTGCCCTACGGCATCGGCGACCACGATCCTTCGCTGTACCTGCTGTTCCAGGCGGTGCGGGAAGCGTCGACGGTGGCGCTTTCCGGCGAAGCCGCCGACGAGGTCTTCGGTGGCTACCTGTGGTTCCACGAGCCGAAAGCCGTCGAGGCCAGCACTTTCCCGTGGCACGCGATGAGCCCGGCGCCGGTCGAACTGGTGGCGACCGCGTTCCTGGACCGCGACCTGACCGCCGCACTGGACCTCGGCACCTACATCGCGGACACCTACGCCGACGCCGTGCACCAGGTCGAGCACCTGCCGGGCGAGGATCTGCTGGAACGGCGGATGCGGACTTCCAGCCACCTGCACATCACGCGATGGCTGCAGATGATGCTGGACCGCAAGGACCGGATGAGCATGGCGAGCGGGCTGGAGGTGCGGGTGCCGTTCTGCGACCACCGGCTCGTCGACTACGTCTACAACGCACCGTGGTCGATGAAAACCTTCGACGGCAAGGAAAAGAGCCTGCTCCGCGCGGCGACCGCCGATCTGCTGCCGCGGTCGATCGCCGAGCGCCGCAAGGCGCCCTATCCGTCCACACAGGACATCGGGTACGACACGGCGATCAACTCCGAACTCGGCAAGATCGTCGCCGAACCGGGGTCGCCGGCCTTCGGCCTCCTCGATCTCGACGCGGTCGACGCCCATCTGGCGAAGCCGATCACGAGGGCCTATTCGATGATCGAACGATCGGCTTTCACCGAACCCGTGGTGCGGCTCAACGCCGCGCTGGCGCTGCACGACGTGCGCCTGGTCGGCATGCCCGCTTGAGCGTCGCCGTCGTGCCGTCCGCCAGGCGCGGACTAGCTCCAAGAACAGGTCAGAGCAATTACGGTTTCGAGAACAGGGGGACGCCGTGGTCGAGCACCGCAGCTCCAGTGTCGTCGCACTCTTTCCGGGTCAGGGCGGATTCGACGGGGTGGCGCTGGCCACCGCCGCGGCCCGGCACCAGGAAGTCCGAGCCGTCTTCGAAGAACTCGACGAGGTTTCCCTCGCCGAGACCGGACGCGCGGTGTCGGCGGTCGTGCTCGCGGGCGAACCGCCGACGCTGGCCGGGCTGCTCGCCGACGAGCCGTGGGTGTCCCAGCTCGCCATCTACGGCACCGCCGTGGCGGTGCACCGTGTGCTGCGCGAACGCGGCCTTCGCCCCGTTGTCCTGATGGGACACAGCCTCGGTGAGATCGCCGCGCTGGTCGCCGCCGGGGTCTACACCGTGGCGGAGGGCGCGAAGATCGTGTTCGCCCGCGTCCATGCCCTGCGCGGGCTCGACCTGCGCGGCGGGTACATGGCAGCGGTCTCCGCGGACGCCCGCAAGACGCGGCTGCTCGTCGACGTCGTGGAGCACGAGCACCTGGCCGTAGCGGTGGAGAACCACGACCGGCAGACGGTCGTGTCGGGGCCGGCCGACGCGATGGACACGCTCGGGCGGACGGCAAAGGCACTCGGTGTCTCCTTCGCCAGGCTGGACTCACCGGCACCGTTCCACGGGCCCCTGATGCGCGCGGCAGCCGACGCGCTCACCTCCGCGATCCGCGGCATCCCGGCGCGGCGTCCCGAGGTCGCGGTCTACTCACCGATCCTGGACCGGGCCTACACCGAGGGCGACGACATGCCTTCCTTGCTGGCGAGCCATCTCGTGGCACCGGTCAAGTTCGGCGCCGCGGTGCGCGCGGTGCACGCCGGCGGCGCGCGGTACTTCGTCGAGTGCGGTGCCAGGGCGACCTTGTCGAAGTCCGTATCGGCCACATTGGACGGTTCGGCGCACACCACCGTCGCCTGCCTCCCCGACGGCGACGCCGGGCTCGAGCCCGCGCTCGGCACCCTGCGCGCCGCCGGGCTGCTGGCGGACGGACCGGCTCCCGCCGAGGACGAGTTCGACGCGTTCTGGTCCGTGCACGGGCCGAAGATCATCAACAGGGTCCGGCAGGAGCTGGCGAACCAGCACGGCAGCGGGCTGTTCGCGGACCTGCCCGCTGGCGCGGTCGTCGCCGAGGACGCGCCGCCGCGGATCGGCCACGACGAGGTCGCGGGCCAGCTGCGGGAGCTGTACGCCGAAGCGCTGGAGTACCCGGTCGAGGTGTTCACCGACGAGGTGGAGCTCGAGGCGGAGCTGGGGATCGATTCGGTCAAGCAGATCGAGCTGCTGACGAGGGTGTCCGAGGAGTACGGCCTGCAGTTGCAGGGCTCGGGGTTCCGGCTGACGGAGTACGACACGATGGGCAAGGTCATCGGGCACACCGTGCGAAGGCTGGCCGATCGGGAGTCGGCGGATGTCTGAGCTGACCGGCAAGGTCGCACTCGTCACCGGTGGCGCGCACGGGGTCGGCAAGGCGATCGCCGCCGAGCTGGCCGCACGCGGCGCGCACGTGGTGGTCAACTACTTCCACTCCCACGCCGAGGCGAAGCGCACCGAGACCGAGCTGAGGACCCTCGGCAGCGCCGAGATCTTCCGCGCCTCGGTGGCGCGCCCCGAGCAGGTCGAGCGGATGTTCGCCGAGATCGCGCGGCGGCACGGGCGGCTCGACATCCTGGTCAACGGTGCGGCCTCCGGCGCCTTGGTACCCGACGACGAAGTCACCGACGACCAGCTCGACGCGGGCTGGGACACCAACGTCAAGGGCGCGCTGCGGTGCTCGCGCGCCGCGGCGGAGCTGATGTCCGGCGGCGGCGCGATCGTGAACGTGTCCGCGCTGGGCGGCTCCCGGTTCGTGATGGCCAACTACCTGGCCTGCGCCCCGGCGAAGGCGGCGATGGAGACGCTGACCCGCTATCTCGCCGCGAGGTACGCGGGCGACGGCATCCGGGTCAACACCGCGTCCGCGGCGATGCTCGTCAGCGAAGTCGCCGACGCCTTTCCCGACGCGGCGCGGATGCAGGCGGCGATCGGCGCGGCCACCCCGCTCGGGCGGCTCGGCACGCCGGAGGAGTTCGCGGCCCTGGTCGCGTTCCTCGCCGGCGACGACGCGCGATGGGTCACCGGGCAGGTGCTCCTCGCCGACGGCGGGCTGTCGCTGGGCGTTCCGCTGCTGGCCCCGCCCGCAAGCGAACACGGTGCGGAACTCCCGTCCGATGTGCCCGAGGATGTGCCCGAGGATGTGCCCGAAGAGGACGATCCAGTGGCGGACGCGGTGGCGATCGTCGGGATGGGCATGGCGGTGGCTGGCGCGAACAGCCCGGAGGAGTTCTGGGACCTGCGGCTCGCCGGTGCCGAGCTGTTCGTGCCGGTGCCGGCGGACCGCTGGAGCCAGGCCTCGTTCCACTCCGAGGACGACAGCGCCGAGGACAAGTCCTATCAGGACCGCTGCGTGTTCATCACCGGCTTCCGCCCCACCGAAGGCGCGGAACTGCCTGCCGAAGGGGAGTTCACGACGTCGTGGCTCCGGCACAGCGTGGTGCAGGCGATGCGGGGCGTGGCGACCCAGCCGTCGGACCGCTTCCGGTGCGTGATCGGTTACACGCCGGACGGCAACCAGCACCTCGAAGAGGCCGGGGTCGTCTCGGCGACGCTGGACAAGACCGGCGCGATACTGGACGAGCTGGACCCGGCCGGGGGCGCGGGCCTGCGGGGCGAGGTCGAGCGTGCGCTGCACGACCGCTACCGGCTCCGTGCCGGGGAGGACACCTCCCAGTTCCTGCCGCATCGCGTCGGCAGGCTGGCGATCGAGGGCGTGCTGCCGCCGGACACCGCGGTGCAGATGGTGGACACGGCGTGCTCGTCCTCGCTCTACGCGGTGGACATCGGCGCCAAGGCGCTGCTCGGCGGTGCGACCGACGTGGCCGTGTGCGGTGGCGCGTTCGCGCTCGGCCCGCGCGGCACCGTGCTGTTCTCCAAGCTGCACGGGCTGTCCAAGCGCGGCGAGGTGCGCTCCCTCGACCGCGACGCCGACGGCGTGGTCTTCGCCGACGGTGCCGCGGTGGTGGTGCTCAAGCGGCTGAGCAAGGCCCGCGCGGACGGTGACGAGGTCCTCGGCGTGCTGAGCAGCACCGGTACCTCGTCCGATGGCAGGGGCAAGGCGATCTACGCGCCGAATCCCGCGGGACAGGCGCGCGCGATCGCGAGGGCGCGCGCCGACGATCCCGCGCGGCCGGTCGACTGGATCATCGCGCACGCGACGGGCACCCCGGCCGGGGACATGGCCGAGCTGAACACCGTGCACGAGCACTACGGCGCGTCGGAGATCCCGGTGACCTCGAACAAGTCGCTGATCGGGCACACCGGCTGGGCCGCGGGCGTGGTGTCGCTCATCGAAGCGACGCTCGGCCTCCGCCACGCCACCGTGCCACCGCAGTTCCGGTTCACCGCGCCGCCTGCCGACTTCCCCGCCGAACAGTCCCGCCTGCGCATCCCCACCACGGCGCAGCCGCTGCCCCCGCGGCAGGACCGGGCGCGCACGGTGGCGGTGACCGGGTTCGGATTCGGCGGCACCAACGCCCACCTCCTCGTCTCCGATCCCGTTGCGGCGAAGGCACTTCCCGCCCCGGCGGCAAAACGGGAGCGGATCGCGATCGTGGCGTGGGCGGCCCACCTGCCCGGCCTGGCGGGCCCGGGCGAGGTCGAGGCGTGGATACGCGGGCACGGCAAGGCCCCTGCCGAGACGTTCGGCGAGAAGTACCCGACTCCCCCGTTCGAACGCGTGCGGCTGCCACCGGCGACGGTGCGCACCGTGGACCGCTGCCAGCTGATGATCCTGGAGTGCGGGCACCAGCTCCGCGAGCGGCTCGGCGACGCCTGGACCACCTATTCGGACCGCGCGGGCGTGTTCGTCGGCAACCTCGGGCCCACCCGGGCCGGCATGCTCTACGCCAACCGCTGCTACCTCGACGACGTCGACGCGGCGCTGACCGGGGCACCGGCGCTCGCCGAATCCCCGCTGCTGCCGAAACTCCTGCACGGACTGCGCGAACAGGCCCGCAACCTGGTTCCTCCGTCCAATGAGGACTCGTTCTCCGGGATCATGCCGAACATCATCTCGGCGAGGGTGGCCAACTACTTCGACCTGCACGGCCCCAACCTCACCCTGGACGCCGGGCTGGCGTCCACGCTGTCCGCGTTCGACACCGCGTGCCAGTACCTGCGCGCCGGTGACATCGACCTGGCCTTCGCCGGCGGGATCAACGGCAACGACCTGCCGGAACTGCGGCCCATGCTCGCCGGGCTGCTCGACGGCGAGGCGCCTGCCGACGCCGCCTTCCTGTTCGCGCTGACCACGGAGGACGTCGCGATCGCCGAGGGCATGCCGGTGCTGGCTTGGATCGACGATGGCGCGGAGCCGGGGGAAGGCGCCGCCGAATGCGGGATCGACGCCCCGGCGACAGCGCGCTACCTCGGCGCCGCGGGCGGACTGGCCGTGTTGCGCGAACTGCTCACCGGTGACGGCCGGTCCGCGATCGTGTGCCACGCCGAGCCGGACACCCCGGTGGCACGGCTCGACCTGACCATCCCGCGCTCCACAGTGGACGAACCGGGCACGCTCGACGCGCGGTTCGCCGACGCCGGGTCGTACGCACCGGACCACCGGTGCCAGGTGCGGCGGCACGTGCCCGAACTGGTGCCCGCACCGGCCACGCCGTCGAGCGACGGGCGCCCGTTCCTGCCCTCCGGTGTCGTGGTGCTGACCGACCGGGCCGAGACCGTGGACGCGCTGGGTCCGCTGCCCGACAACGCGCTGGTGCTGTGCTGTGCGCCGGAAATGGTGGCGCGCCCCGGCTGGCACCACCTGCCGGAGCCGGGGCCCGAGGAGGTTCGCGCGGTGCTCGGCGACCGCCGGCCCGGCGACGTGCGCGTCGTGCTCGATCTCGCCGCGTCCGCACCGGCCGAGACCTGCCTCGCCGAGGACACGCCGTCCGTGACGGCCCTGCACGACCTGCTGTTCCTTACGCTGCAGCGCTCCGACGAAGCTTCCGTGATCGCGGTGCTGCTCGGCGGCCTGACCGACGGGATCACCCATCCCTGCACCGGCCTGTTCACCGGGCTGATGAAGGCGGCGCACCTGGAATCGCCCGAGACCGACCGGTTCGCCGTGGTGTCCGACACGCGTGACGCCCGTACGGGAATGCTGGCGGCAGAACGGGAAAGCGCTATCCCACGGACCTTCCCGGTGGTCTACGACCTCGCCGGGCGCCGACATGTCCGCGAACTGGTCGAACGGCCGGTCGCGCTCGCGAAACCGGCCACGCCCCGGCTCACGGCGGAGTCGGTGGTGCTGGCCGTCGGCGGCGCTCGCGGCATCACCGCCGAGCTGCTCAAGGCGCTCGCCGCCGAGTTCCGGCCGAAGGTGTACGTGCTGGGCAGCAATCCCCTCGACAGCTATCCCGATTCGGTCTTCGACGGCGGCGACGAACAGTTCGCGGCCGGGCGAAAGGACTGGCTGCGCCAGCAGTTGCGAGAACGTCCCGGTACGACCGTCGCGAAACTCGACCGCGAGTACAACAGGATGGTCGACGCGCGGGCGGCGCGGGCGAACCTGGACGCGATGGCGGCGGCCTGCGGAACCAGCCGGGTGCGCTACCTCGCCTGCGACGTCACCGACCCGCTCGCGGTCGACCGCGCGGTGCGGGAGATCCACGAGCCGCGGATCGACCTGCTCGTCAACGCGGCGGGCCGGAACAACTCCGCGGTGCTGGCGCGCAAGGACTTCGGCGAGTTCCGCGGGGTGCGCGACCTCAAGCTGCGGTCGCATCGCAACCTCAAGCGCGCGCTCGCCGGTGTCCCGGTCGGGACGTGGTGCAGTTTCGGCTCCCTGCTGGGCTTCTTCGGTCAGGTCGGGGAGGCCGACTACGCGGCGGGCAACGACTTCCTCGCCACCGCGGCCGAGTTCGCGGTCCGCGCGCGGGGCGCCGACGAGGTCACCATCGGCTGGACCCTGTGGGGCGGCACCGGAATGGGCGCGGGCGGCCTGGTCAGCTCCTACTACGAGCGCCAGGACACCTACTCCGCGATGGCCGTGGCCGAGGGGATCCACCACTTCGTCCGCGAACTGCACGCCCCCGACCGGGTCCCGCACTTGGTGCACCTCGGCGACGCCGAGCACCGCACCGTCGGACACTTCTACCCCGGTTATCTGTCCACACCGGACACCACGGACTTCTACCTCCGGCGCACCGTCTCCCATGACGAGGACACCGCGGTCTTCGAGTGTCCGATGGACACCGAAACCGACGCGTTCCTGGACGGCCACACCGTCCGGGGACACGCGACGCTGCCCGGCCTGTTCGTCACCGAGATCGCCGCGGAAGCCGCGCTCTCGCTCCGGCAAGGGCTGGAGGTGATCGGGTTCACCGACCTGACCTTCGAGCGCTTCATCCAGGTCCGCGGCGACCTCTCGTCGCCACCGAAACGGATCCACGCCACCGTTCTCGACGCCACCGACGACCTCACGACGGTGGAAGTGCGGATCACCTCCGACATCGTCGTCAACGGCGTGGTCGCCGCGCGCGACAAGCCGCACTTCACCTGCCGCGTCCTGCTCGCACCCGAGTTCACCACGCCCCGATGGGACGAGTGGGCCCCCGATCCCGGTGAGCGCCCGGTACCGGATCCCTACCACCTTCCGGGTTCGCCGGTGCGCCTCACCGGGCCGTTCGCCTGCACCGAGGGCACCCGCACGCACCCTCGTGGCGCCCGCGCCCGCTTCGCCCCGCCGTTGGCGCCCGCCGACGCGGTGTGGTCGCGGTTCCGCATGCCCGCGCTGCTGCTGGACGGCATGGTCCGGATGGGCGTGCTCCACCCGGAACGCGAGCAGGCCGGGCTGCTGCCGGTCGCGGTCCCGACCGCGATCCGCCGGATCGAGTTGTACCGGCGCGCCAACGACCTCGCCCTCGCCGGCGGCGACGTCGAGCTGTACGCGACACCGGGCGCGTTCGGCGCGGACGGCCCCGCCGCGAACCGGTTCGTCGCGACCGACCGGGACGGCCGGATCCTCGCGCAGGTCAAGGACGTCGCCGCGCGCGTACTGGGCCAGATCGACACCACCACCGGCACCTTCCACCCCAAGGGGGCAGACCAATGACCGAGGCACCAGGACCCGGCGGCGCGATGTCGAGGTTCAAGAGCGACTCGCTCGGGCTGATCACCGATCTGCGGCGGCGCTACGGCGGGATCGTGCGGGTCAAGCTCGGACCCTACGTCGTGCACCAGCTCACCGATCCCGGCGCGATCAAGCACGTGCTGCAGGACAACCCCGACAACTACCGGCGCGGCCGGTTCTACCAGGGGTTCTCGCTGTTCATGGGCCGCGGCATGCTCACCACCGACGGCGCGGAGTGGAAGAAGCGCAAGCAGCTCGGCCAGCCGTTCTTCCAGCGGGCGAGGGTCGAGCAGGCGGCCCCGATCATCACCGGCTGCGTCGAGGACCTGGTCGAGCGCTGGGCGAAGCCCGCAGCCAACGGCGAGGTCGTCGATGTCGTCGACGACCTGATGTGGCTTTCGATGGGCGTGCTCAGCCGCACCCTGTTCGGCGTCGACCTGCGCGAGCGCGCCGAGGAGCTCACGCCCGCGGTGCGGTTCTCGCTCAAGGCGATGATCATCACCGGCAAGGTCGAACAGATGCTCCCGCGCTGGGTCCCCACCCGATACCAGCGGACCCTCAAACGCCACCAAGCCACCCTCAACGCCGCGATGGACGACGTCGTCGCCCGGCACCTGGCAGGGGACGGCGAACCGGGTTCACTGGTCACCGCGCTGCTGGCGGCGACCGAACCGGACACCGGGGAACCGTGGGACGCGCGCGCGATCCGAGCCGAGCTGAAGACGCACTTCATGGCCGGGCACGAAACCACCGGCTGCGGCCTGGCCTGGACGCTGCACGCGATCGCCGCCGACCCCGGTGTGCGCGCGAAACTGGAGTCCGAACTGGACTCCGTGCTCGGCGGGGACACCCCGGCCGTCGAACACCTGCCACGCCTGCCCTACCTGCGTCAGCTCGTCGAGGAGTCGTTGCGGCTGCACCCGCCGATCTGGGCGTTCCCGCGCGGCGCCGTGGAAGACGACGAGATCGGCGGCTACCACATCCCGGCGGGCAGCAGCCTGCTCATCCCGCCGTACGCCGCGCACCGCGACCCCGACACCTGGGACTCCCCCGAAGAGTTTCGCCCGGAGCGGTTCTGCCCCGCGCACGCCAACCCGGCGCGGTACTCCTACCTGCCCTTCGGCGGGGGTGCGCGGCGGTGCATCGGCCACCATCTCGCCACCCTGGAAATCCAGCTCACCGTCGCGATGCTCACCCAGCGGTACCGGTTCACCGTCCCGCAGGGAACCGGCATCCACCCCGTCGGGCTCGTGTCCCTGCGCCCCGCCGGCGGGCTGCCCCTCCGCATCGAACGCGCCACCAAGGCATGACCGGACCAAGCCCATCGGTGCGGCGGTTCGTCTGGCACCCCACACCCTCCACTGTGGACGACCCGGCCGATGTCCCCGGCCGGGTGGTCGCGGTCATCGGCACGCCGGGTCACGCCGTCGACGCGGTGTCGGCCGCGCTCACCGGCGGCGGCGCGACGCTGTGGCACCACGGGGATCCGGGGGTGCCCGACGCCGTGGTGGACCTCACCCTGACCGAGCCGTTCGACCCCGGACGGGCCAACGCCGCCGACGAAGCGCTGGTGCGGACGCTGACCGTGCTGCGGCACTGCTACCAGGACTGGGCCGCGGAGACCGACACCCGGCGGCTGGCGTACCTGGCGGTGACCTATCTGGACGGCCGGTGCGGCTACTCCGGTCACCGCGTCCACCAGCCGCTCGGTGGAATCTGGGCCGGGCTGGCGAAAACGCTGCACCGCGAACTTCCCGTCGTCAGCGCGAAGGTCGTCGACCTCCCCGATCCGGGGCATCCCGGGCTGGCCGGGATCGTGGCCGCCGAGCTCTACCGCGACGGCCCGGCCGAGATCGGCTACCGCGACGGCATCCGCGAGGTGCTGCTCCCCCGCGCCGAGCCCGCCCCGGCGCCCGCCTTCGCCCTCGACGGGGACGACACCGTGCTGGTGTGCGGTGGCGGCACCGGGATCGGGTTCGAACTCGCCCGCACCCTCGCCCGCCGCGGCTGCCGCGTGGCCGTCACCGGTCGCGCCGCGCGGCCGGAGGGTGCCGAACACTGGCTGCGGCTCGACCCGGTCGCGTTCGAGCAGTACCGGCACGACCTCATCCGCGACGCCGCGGGCACGCGCGGTCTGCGCGAAACCCGCCGCCGCATCGGAAAGCTCCAGAACCTGCGCGAACTCGACGCCAACCTCCGCGCGGTCGATGCCGAGGGCCTGCCGCTGCGGTACCGGCCGTGCGATCTCACCGATCCCGCGCAGGCCGCGGCGCTGATCGACGAACTCGGCACCGGCCTCACCGGCATCGTCTACCTCGCCGGTGTCGACCGGCCTGCCCGGCTACCGTCCAAAACGGACACCGATTTCCTGGCGGGGGTCGCGGTCAAGACCACCGGCTTCCTCCGGCTCATCGAGGTCCTCCGCGACCGGAAACCGGCACTGAAGTTCTTCTGCAACAGCGGATCGCTCACCGGACGGCTCGGCGGCATGGTCGGCGAACTCGACTACGCCGCCGCCAACGAGGCGCTCGCCCGGCTCGGGCTCTGGGCCCGCCGGGAAACCGGGATCGAGGTCTTCACCGTCTGCTGGCCGCTGTGGCGCGGCCTGAGCGTGTCCACCAACGTCGACGCGGCGCTCAAGTACATGCCCGCGATGGATCCCGCGGAGGGGTTCGGCAACTGGTGCACCGAACTCACCGCGCCCCACCACGGCGGCGAAGTCGTCTACCTCGGCCCGATCGCGGGCGGCATGGACGTCACCAAGGCGGGGCAGTTCCCGCTCGACCCCGCGCTGCCGGGGTTCGGCGCCGCGCATCCCAAGGTCTTCCACCGCGGCACCCCCGCGCACTGGAAACCCGGCGAGCGCCTCCGGTCCCGGATCCGGTTCGACACCCACACCACGCCCGCCGCCGCCGACTTCCACGTCGACGGCTCCCCCGCGCTGCCGGTGTCGCTCCTCCTCGAAACCGCGCTCCGCACCTGCCACTGGCTCGTCCCCGACCCGCCACACGAACTCACCGACGTGGAGGTCCACCCCGCCGCGCTCCGGCTCGTCGACGGCGCCATCGAACTCGACCGCGTCACCACCGTCCGCGACGGCACCGTCGAGATCGTCATCCGGAACGGCGACGGCCCCGCCGTCGCGAACCTCACCGTCCACACTGGAGAGAGGCCCGCCACCGCGGCTCCGGCTTTCCCCGCCACGGCGGCCAACCCGGTGCTCCCCGCCCCGTCGATGGTGCGGTGGAAGGGCGCCGTCATCCCCCGTGCGCAGTGGCAGCGGCACGCCTGCGGCACCGTCACCGCGCCGCTGCCGCACTGCCCGCCATCCGATCTCTGGACCGCCGAGCCCGCACCCGAGCACCTGCTGCCCGTGGCCGCGCTCGAAAACATCCTCCGCATGGCCTACGCCGGGTACGCCGCCGGACCGCTCCGCATCGAGCGAATCGCCGTGCACCCCGAGCACTCCCACCCGACCCGGCTGCTCGGCACGCCTTCCGGCGAAACCTGGTACGCGGTCGACCACAGCTCACGCGTGGCGCTGGTGCTGCGCCGAGGTGACCACCGACCTGACCCGAGGAGCGCGGCATGGCCGAGCTGACCATGAAGCAGATCTACACCGAAACCGGCGCCGACGACCCGTACCCGCTGTTCCGGCGGATCAGGGAAGCCGACCCGGTCTACTGGGACCCGCACATGGGCGACGACGGCGCCTGGATGGTCACCGGGTACGCCGAGGCGATGAGCGCGCTCATGGACACCCGCCTCAGCGCCAAACGGCCGCACTGGAACCCCGCCGCCCTGCCCGACGACACCGATCCGGGGCACCGCACGGCACTGGCCGCGCTGGACGACCAGGTCGTCGTCGCCGATCCTCCCGAGCACACCCGGCTGCGCCGCCACCTCAACCGCCCGTTCCTGCCGCGACCGGTCCACGACATGGAGGACCGGATCACCGCGACCGCGCGCCACCTGATCGACGCCGCGCTCTCCGGCGGCACCGGCGAATTCGACGCCATGGGCGATTACGGGTTCACCCTGCCTGCCACCAGTCTCGGCCGCGTTCTCGGCATCCCCCGCGACCAGGACTACATCCCGTGGATGCTCAGCCTCGGCCTGCTCATCGACGACGGCCCGGTCAGCAGGGAGCGCACGCCGAAACTGCTCGGCAGCGTGCACGAGTACCTGGAGTTCTTCCGCGGCCAGGTGGCCGAGCGCCGGGGCGGCGGCTACGACGACCTCATGCAGACCCTCGCCGACGCCTACACCAACGGCGAGTTCGCCGACGAGACCGAGCTGTACGCCAACCTGGCGTTCCTGCTCACCGCGGGGCAGATCAGCACCGCGCACCAGATCGGCAGCACGCTCCTGCACCTCCTGCGCCGCCCCGAGATCTACGAGCGGCTCCGCGCGAATCCCGGCCTGGTGCCCGCGGTCTCCCCCGAACTGATGCGCTACGACGCCTCGGTCCAGCTCACGAAGCGCCGCGTGCGCGAACCGCTCCGGCTCGGCGACCACGACCTCGACACCGGCGCCGAGATCTTCGTCTGGATCGGCGCCGCCAACCGGGATCCCGAACGCTTCCCCGATCCCGACCGCCTCGACCCCGACCGCGAGAACGTCACGCACCTCTCGTTCGGCCGCGGCATCCACTTCTGCCTCGGTGCCCAGCTCGGCAAGCTCGTCCACGACACCGCGCTGCAAACCTTCCTCGACCGCGTGCCCAACCCCCGGCTGCTCGTCGACGGCCGGGTCCACCGGTCGGCGATGCCCACGTTCCGCGGCCCGTACCTCCTCCCCGTCGGCTACCGCTGAGAAGGCGTCCGGGGATCACGCGGGAGTCGAGGCTGGGGGGTCAAGTCCCCGAAGGACGCTCCTCTCCACGGTGGGTGATCTGTGCCTGCGCCCCGAAGGGCAACCTTCGGGGCATCAGCATCACCATGCCGCACGCCGCGAAGGGCGATATCGCGGCGTCAGATTCCCTCAAGGCGCCCTTCACGGACCAAGCCCCCATCAGCTCCGCGTTTCCGCCACCCATCGCACCGGAATCGACGCGCACACATCATCACTGTGACCTTCAGGGACCTGGGCGCCGCGAACTCCACCCTCGTAAAGGCTCATACTGCCCCTTCAGGGCCTGCGAGGCCCTGAAGGGGCCCTTGGGGGAATCTCAGACCGTGAAGGGCACCTTCAGGGCATGCGCAGAGCCCCACCGCCTGCTGTGAGGGTGGTGAACGCGGCGTCCAGCGCCCCGAAGGTGACCTTCAGGGACCACAGCGCCTCACGCCGCCGCCACTGAACTCGTCGGGATCACCGCGATCCGCACGCGCGCACCACCGATAGCCCCGGGTTCTCAGACGCCCGTTGAGATCGCGGTCGCCACGCCCGGGGAACCGGGCGTGGCGACCGGGGTCAGCGTCGCGCCGCAGCCTTCGCCGGTTCGGCGGAGCGGCCGTCGGTTTCCTTGAGCCGCCTGAGCGCGGGGCTGTCCCGCTTGCCGATCTTGCGCCGGTAGATCGGCGTGCGGGGGTCCGGGAGCCAGGCCTGCACGGTGAACATCACCCGCAGGCCCGCCCGCACCAGCGCCGCGCCGACCGGGTGCGGATCGTCGAGCCGCATCACGTGCCGCACGTTCTCCGGTATCGCGGTGAGCATCATCGTGCGCGCCACCGGCTTCAGCGGGGCCGGGAACCAGCGGTCGCAGAACTGCTGGATGAACGCTTCGCTGACCGCGTGCCCGTTGTCGGTCTGGCGCCACGGGTGCTGGTCGTAGGCGTCGGCCGAGGCGGCCATCGCGTCGAAGTCGGCGGGGAAATCCGTCACCGGCACGCCGTTCTCGGCGGTCAGCAGCCCGCTGAGGTCGCGCGTCCAGTTGTGCAGGGCGATGCGCAGGTGTTCCGGGAAGCCGGGGAGCCCGACCAGCCGCTGCAGGCGGTGGAACACCAGCGCCAGCAGGCTCATCCCCTGGACGTAGTCGATGTTCTCGGTGAAGCTCCCCGGCGCCGATTTGGCCGCGCCCGCGTGGATGCCGTTCAGCCGCCGCATCGACCGCTTCACCTGGTCCGAATCGGCCGGATAGAGGTACCACGACCAGAAGAAGTACAGGCTGCCTTCGAACCGCTGCTGGGGGTGGTCGAGCGAGGCGCGGCCGCCGTCGACCAGCCCCTTGGCGCCGTGCGGTGGCATCGACACGTCCATGAAGCTCAGCGTGTAGCCGATGTTCAGCAGGAACTCGTTGAGCCGGTATTCCCCGAACAACCGCACGATCTCGTGGTACTGCGTGTGCGGATCGAGTTCGGCGAGTCGCCGGTCGAGCCATTTGTACCCGCGCATCGGTGCTCCTTGTCCTCGGCTGTCTGGCCGGAAACTACCAGCGCGGATATGCGCAGTTCGCCAAAGAAACCGGGCGGTGCCAAGGGGTCCGGCACGCGGCGGAGCAGGGCCGGGCATAGGGTCACCGGCATGGATCTCGACGAGCTGACCGCCCGGCTGCGCGCGTTCGCCGACGCGCGCGACTGGCACCAGTTCCACAACCCGAAGAACCTGGTGATGGCGTTGACCGGCGAGGCGGGTGAGCTGGCCGAGCTGTTCCAATGGCGCACCCCGGACGAGTCCGCCCGCATCATGACCGACCCGGACACCGCGGAACGCGTGCGCCACGAGATCGCCGATGTGCTGGCCTATCTCCTGCGCCTGGCGGACGTGCTCGACGTGGACGTCATCGCGGCGCTCGCCGCCAAGATCGAGGTGAACGAGGCGAAGTACCCGGTGCGTCTGGCCAAGGGCAGCGCACGCAAGTACGACGAGTTGGACTGAGGCTCAGTTCGCGCGCTCCTTGACGAGGTACACGGCACCGCGGACGGCCCCTGGCGCAGTGGTGGGCCGGTAGCCCGCCCGCTCGTACATCGCGATGTTGCGTGCACTTCGGACACCGGTGAAAAGCGAGTACCGGCGGGCTGCCGCGGGCGCCTCGCGTTCGGCGTGGGCGAGCAACCACCTGCCGAGGCCGCGGCCCGCCAGGTCGGGTGCCACCATCAGCCTGCCGATCTCCCACTCCTCGCCTTCGAGGGTGCCCCGCACCGCCGCGATCAACCGGGGACCCAGCCGCACGACCCAGGTCGACCAGGTCTTCGTCCACTCCCGCACGTCTTCGAGGCTTTCGTGCAGCGCTGGAATGTCGAGCGTGTCGTTCACCAATGCTTCCTGCATCCAGCAGCACCGCTGCAACACGAGCAGCTCCGCGCAGTCCTCCGGCGTGGCCAGGCTCAAGTGCGCGCCCGCGAACGGGCCCTTCTCATCGATTCCCACCTCCGACTGTCTACTCAGGAGTGTCCGGGACCGCAAGCGAACGTGACGCGCCCGCCGAGCAGCCTGCTCGGCGGCAGCCCGAACATGCCGTGGAACGCGTCGCTGAAATGCGACGGCGTGGCGAAACCCGCTTCCGTCGCCGCCGTGGTGAGGTCACTGCCCCCGGCGATCAGGTCCGCGGCCGTCAGCATCCTGGCCCACAGCCGGTAGCGCCGGAAGCTGGTGCCCGTCTCGTCCCGGAACAGGTGCCGGAACCGCGAGGTGGACAGGCCGCAGGCGGCCGCGAGCTCACCGGCCGACACCATGCGGTGCGCCTGTTTCCGGAGCACGGCGGCCGCGTCGCTGATCCGCGGATCGCCCGCGGTGGACGACATCGGCGCGGCGAGGTCCAGCCAGGCACCGAGGTCTCCGCCCGCTTCGGCCCGCGCGACCAGTTCCGCTTCGTCGCGATGATGCACGCGAACACCCGCATCGCCGCCGGTCATCCGCCACTCGCAGGCCGGCCGCCGCGTCGAACTGGGATCCAGGTAGCAGAAGAGCATGCGCTCCCCGGCCGCCACCAGCCGGTGCCGCACGCGCGGCGCGATGAGCGCGCTGCGCGCGAGCACCTCCGGATGCCCGTCGCGGTGCACGGTGAAGGAGCCGTCCAGGCCGACCGCCAGGCAGGCGACCGAACCGGAATGCGGGTCGAGCCGCAACGACGGTCCCGTGTAGACGGCATGGCCGGGTCGCAGCCACAACGTGGCATCGGCGTAGCCGTTTTCCGGAAGCGAGGATCCGTCCACACCGGACATCATCCCGTTGGTGGCCGGTACGGCCGGGAAAGGGGTGCGGGACGTGGTGATCACCGTGGCGGTGGCGGTGTTCTTCTTCGGCATGGGCGGTTACGCGCTGGTGGCGCCCGCGGCGCTGGTGAGGCCGTTCGGGCTCGGGGCGGCCACCGCCGACGCGCGCACGGAGATCCGCGCGGTGTACGGCGGGTTCGGGCTCGCGGTCGGGGGTCTGCTGGCCGCGGCGGCGGCCGACGCCGGGGGAATCCGCACGGGCGCGGTGGTCGCCGTCGCGGTGGCGCTCCTCGGGATGGCGGGTGGACGGCTGGTCGCGCGGTGCGTGGAGCGCCCGTCGGCCTTCTACCCGTCGTGGCTCTACTTCTGGGTCGAGACGGTCGCGGGTGTCCTGCTGCTCGTCGCGCGCTGACGGTCGAGCGCCAGGCTCGCGGCGCACGCCAGCACGAAAACCACGGCCTCGTAGCTCAGCAGGTGCGCGAATCCGGATACGTGACCGTCGCGAACGGCGCCCGAGTCACTCGTGGAAGCCGCTGAGTAGAACACCAGGCCGCCCAAGGTGAGCCCGATCGAGCCGGCGGCCTGTTGGACGGTCGTGAGCAACCCCGATGCCGAACCGGTCGCATCCGGTGGGACATGGGCCAGCGCACTCGTGAACGCCGTGGTGGTGAACACGCCGAAGCACGCTCCGCCCAGCGCCATGGGCACGGCCAGTTCCCACGGCCGCGCGTCGGCGCCGCGCGTGACCACGATGGCCGCGAGCACGAGCATCGACAACGCCAGTGTTCCGGTCGCCTTCACCAGGACCGCGCGCCCCAGCCGGGCGGTGAGCGGCGCCGACCAGCGCGACGCGGCGCCGGTGGCCGCGGCGAACGGGAGCTGGGTCAGCCCGGCGACCAGCGCGGAATGGCCGAACCCCGCCTGCAGGTACACCGAAAGGAAGAAGAAGAACGGCGGAACGCCCGCGAAGAAGGCCGCCACGGCCACCAGCCCCGCCCGAAAACCGGGATCGCGCAGCAGGACCAGTTTCAGCAGCGGCCACCGCCCACGGCGCTGCCTGGACAGCTGGTGCGCCACCAAGATCGCGAGTGCCACGGGCGCGGCGCAGATCATGGTGATCAGCCACCACGGCCACCCCGCGGAATGGCCCATCGCGAGCGGGTAGACGAGCAGGACCAGGCCGGCCACCGCCAGCACCGTGCCGATCGGGTCCAGGGTGGTCCGTTCGCGGTGCGGTGAGACGGGTAGCAGCCGCAGGCCCCACAGCGCCGCGATTCCGACGGGCAGGTTGATCGCGAACACCAGCCGCCAATCGAACCCTGGCATCCGCAGCTGGATGAGCAGCCCGCCGAGCACCGGGCCGGTCACGGTGGCGAGACCGATGGCCGATCCGTACGCGGCGAAGAGGCGGCCGCGCTGCTGGGCCGGGAAGGCGCGTTGGATGATCGAGAGGACCTGAGGGGCCATCACTCCGGCACCGAGCCCTTGCAACGCCCGCGCGCCGATCAGCCACGTGATGCTGAACGACAGTGCGCAGAGCGCCGAAGCCAGGGTGAACGTCGCCATGCCGATCGCGTACAGGCGGCGGTAACCGTACCTGTCACCGAGCCGTCCGGCCGCGATCAGCACGCACGCGAAGGTGAGCGTGTAGACCGAGGCCACCAGCTCGACGGATCCGGTGGACGCGTCGAGGCTCTGCCGGATGGCAGGAGAAGCGACGTTGACGATCGAGACGTCGAGGAACACCATGAACGTCGCGCTCAGCAGGGCGGCGGTGGTGGCCGCGCGGTTCGGCATCAGAGGTCTCCACCGTGCAGGACAGCGTCGTGGACGCGCAGGTAGGCGTCCTTGTCGTGGTAGCGACGAGCCAGGTTGTCGCCGTACTCGACCAGTCTGGCGTGCACGAGGCGCCTTGGTTCGTACTGCTGCTCGAGCAAGTGCTCCAGTTCGTTCCCGTCGCGCGCGCCGGCGAGGAGCGCGGCCAGTACCGTCGCGTCCTCCATGCTGTAGCTCATACCCTGCCCGGTCATCGGATGGCAGGCGAACGTGCTGCCGCCGAGCAGCGCCACGTTGCCCCGGTGGTACGGATCGGCGGTGAACGCCGATACCGGTACGCGCTCGAAGTCACCGACGTCGAGCGCGGCGATACCGTCTTCGTCGGTGACGAACGAAGCGAGTTTCCCGCGCAGGTCCACCGAGCGCCGGAGGAACACCGCCTCTTCGAGTTCGGTGGGCACCCCGACGAAGACCCTGGTCAGGTCGGCCGTCACCGAATAGAAGTAGGCCAGCCAGCCGTCGGAGCCGAAGTAGAGCTGACCGCGGGCCTTGGTACCGGGCACCGTGGTCATCCACAGGCCGTGGTCGTAGGTGATCGCATGGCGGCGCGGCCCGACCAGATCGCGCAGTGGTGTGCCCGATCCGCTGGCGTCGACGAAGGCCCGCGCGGTCAGCAGGGTGCCGTCGGACAGCCTGGCCCCGGTGACGGTCGGTCCCTCGGCGCGCACGTCCACCAGAGCGGTGTCGTACCGGATGTCCACGCCTGGCAACTCGGCGCACGCTTCGAGTATCGCGCGGACCGTCTCGGCGTAGGGGACGACGAGGTAGTACCCGAGTTCGGTGTGCTCGGCGAACTCGTAGGACAGCAGCGGCAGGCCGTCGTGGTGGAAGTCGATCGTGGTCCGCCGCAACGCACCCCTTGCCGTCAGCACGTCGAGCAACCCGTGCTCGGCGAGGATGCGCAGACCGCGGGGCTTGAGGAAGTCGGCCCCCTTCGTGGCGATGGCCGGTTTCGCCTCGGCCACGGTCACCCGCAGGCCCTGCCGTCCCAGCAGCAGGGCGAGCAGTGATCCGCTGACACCCGCGCCGAGGATGACGACGTCGACCTCGGATACCGGCGCGCGGCCGCTCACCGGAGGGCCGCGAGGTAGCGTCCGGGCGCGATGATCCCGTCCGGGTCGAAGAGATCCTTGAGACCGCCGAGCGCCAGGTCGTGGTAGTCCGCGGCGCGGGCGGTCAACTCGGAGTGCTGCTGATCGATGTTCGACCGGTAGACCGGGAAACCCGCGCGGGAAAAGGCATCCCTGGCCGCGGTGCGCAGCGCGTGGGCTCGTTCGATGGCGTCCGGTTCCCGGACGAACGGGATCTGCGTGACCATGTTGGTGGAGTGCTGGGAGACCACGTTGAACTCGAGCATGCTCGCCGTTCCGTGCCGCTCGGACTCGGCACGCATCAGGTCGACGGCTGCCACCAGGCTTTCCCGCCTCAGCGGCACGGTCGGCAGGAACATGAGCCATCCCACGGGTGCCTGATCCGCTTGCGCGCAGGTACGGACACGCAGGCCGGCGTGCAGCGCGTCGCAGGTCGGGATGCCGCGCGCGAACCGGGTTCGCGCGTACAGGGGGTCGTCTTCCGCGGTGGTCGCCGTGTCCAGCACACGCACGGACGCGGCGGTGCCGAGGTTCCGGAATTCCGCCAGGACACCGCGTTCGGCGTCCCGCACGGCGGCCAGCGAACCGAGCAGCGGCACCTGGATCGTCGCGGTGCCCGGGTCGGCGCCGGCCGGCACGGCGGCGGCGCCGCGATCCGGGACCACGAAGATCTCCTTGAGCCGCAGCATCCCGTGTTCGGCGACGCGCGACCTGCCGATCCGGACCAGAGCCGCGGTGCCCTCGTCGAGCGCGTCGATGGCCACGGTCGCATGGACCAGCGTGATCGCCTCCGGCCTCGGGATCAGGCTCACCGCCGCGGCTGTCACGATCCCGAGGTTGGACTGCTGGAAGACCCTGGTCAGATCGGGGCCCGCGACCCGGCCGGGACGACGGCCGCGCCGGTCGAGGCCCCCGGTCGTCAGCACCTCGCCGGTGCCCAGCACCACCTCGACACCCAGCAGGTCCTCGGTGCGCCCTCGAATCGTGCCGTCACCTCGTTCGAGCGTGTTGCCCACGATGCTGGCGTCGGCGCAGCCCGCGGTCACGTTCAGCATCCAGGGCGTGCCTTCCAGCAGCGCGGCCAGTTGCCGTTGGGTGACTCCGGGCTCGATCACGGCGTAACCGTCATCGAGGTCCAATGTGCGCACGGTGTTCATCCGGCTCAGGTCGAGCACGGCGCAGCCGTCGACCACCGGGGACCGGGACCCCATGCCCCAGTTGCGTCCGGTGCTCAGGGGGTACAGCGGCGCCTGTTCGGCTCGTGCGTCGAGCACGGCTTGCCTGACCTCGTCGGTACTGGCCGGGAACCGCGTATCCAGTGTCGCCCTCGGACGGTGCTCACCCAGATCCGGCCCGGGGCTCGCGGTCGCGAGGGTTTCTGCCCGTCGCGGTGCCGGGAGTTCGCCGTTTGGTAACATTTCTGCTTCTCCAAGCTCGAAAAGGAGAGCGCTGGCAAACAGCTGCCGCGCTCGTGTTCTGCCCCGGACAACAATTGGCCGACAAGCCACTAACGGTGACTGAACACAAGATTGCGAAAGAGTGCGGCGTACGACTCGACAACGAGTTTCCGCGCCATGAACAACGACTGAAGAATAATTGCACCAAGTTGGTGCGACATTCCCGGCGACAAATCCACGCTATGACGCCATGAGCGACATCCTTGATTTATCCGGCCTTATTGGCGCACTGAAGCTAACATTTTCGATTTTGCGGAACCAGACGCGAAGCACTTTCAGACCGCGGGCATTGGCCCTTCGGGCAGAGTTGCGTCCGTGCTCTTGTCAACGACCGGGTTTCCTTGCGCTCAAGCCGGGTTGAGCGGGCACGATGCCGTCACCGGACCGGGCAGCATCGCGGAGGCAACGAGTGCGCAGCGCCGACATCAGCAGACGCGGAGTGTTCCTCGGCGCGGCAGGGCTGGCGCTCGGCGGGTGCGGCGTTCCCGGCCCCACGCGAACCACCGTGCCGCAGCGGATCGTCGCGCTCGGCTACGGCAAGGACGCCGATGCCGCCGCGGCGCTCGGCGTCCCGCCGGTGGCGGTTCCGCGACCGAGCGAACTGTCCGAACTGGAGCCGTGGACCTCGCAGGCGCTCGCCGGTGCGCGGCCGGAGTTCCTCGACGTCGGAACCGGGTTGCCGTTCGAGAAGATCGCCGCGCTGCGACCGGACCTGATCACCGCCACCGGTCTCTACAGCCTGGAGGCGGGCTACGCCCAGCTTTCGCGGATCGCGCCGGTGCTGGCCTACACCGCGGGGCCGAACCTGGACCGGTGGCAGGACACCACGATGCGCACCGGAACGGCACTGAACCGGGTCGACGCCGCGAAGCGCGCGGTCGGCCGCGTGGAAGGGCTGGTGCGCACCGCCAAGGACCGGTTCCCCCGCCTCACCGGGAAGACCTTCACCTTCACCTCCTACGGCGACGGCACCCGGTTGTGGACGAAGAACGCGCGCGAGGACGTCATCGCGACCACGCTCGCCGGGTTCGGGCTCGCGCTGTCCCCCGCGGTCACCGCCCTGCCTTCTTCGGCCACCAAGGGGCTGTCCGCGATCAGCCTGGAACGGCTCGACGTGCTCGCCGCCGATGTCACGATGATGCTGTTCACTTCGCCGCAGCGCCGTGCCGCGTTCGAACAGAACCCCGCCTTCGCGCGGTTCGCCTCGGCCGGGTCGTACCTGCCGATCACCGTCACCGAAGGGCACGCGATGGCGTTCCCCAGCGCGCTGTCCGTCGAATGGCTCGCGACCGGGTTCGTCGGCAGGATCGCCGAGCTCCTCGGCTGATCCGCGCCAGTTGGCCCGTGGGGACGTACGGGCCCTTGGCGAGCACGCTGGCCAGTTCCTCGCCGGGCAGATCGGGGACCAGGTAGATCCCGCCGACGAGCGGGACCTGACGCCCGGCCACCAGGAGCAGTCCTCGCGCGATGAGGCCCGTCAGCCGGGCGCCGGGCACGGGCCGCAAGGGATCGACTTCGGCGGGCGGAGCCGTGTAGGTGACTGTGACGATGAACGTGCCGCGCATTCCGGCGTCCCCGAAGGCCCGGCGGGTCGTCGTTCCGCGAACCGGTCACCGGGACATCCGTTCACCAGCGTGAATCCGCGAACCCGTGGTGTAGAAAAGGTTTCGGTGACCTTCGACCCCGGGGTGGCGGCTGTGGAGCTTTCTCGACGAGCAATGCTGGGGACGACGGCGGCCGCGCTCACGGTCGCCGGGCCCGCTTCGGCGGAAGCGGCCGAAGCGCCATCCCCCGGTTTCGAAGCCACCGCGGACTACGCGATCGCCAAGCTGCGCGCGGTCGCGCCGGCGGTGACCGCGTTCCCGGTCGGCACGAAGTTCGAGAAGTGGACGTACTCCACCTCCGGTGACTGGGTCGGCGGGTTCTGGCCGGGATCGCTGCTGCTGGCCTGGCTCTACAGCGGAGACGAGCGGTTCAGGACCTACGGGCTCGACTCGGCCCGCAAGCTCGCGCCGCGCCAGCACGACACCGGGACCCACGACCTCGGGTTCCTGTTCACGCCGTCCTGGGTCACCGCGTGGCGGCTGACCGGCGACCCGTTCTGGCGCGACGGCGCGCTGCGGGCCGCGGACTCGCTCACCAAGCGGTACAACGCGAACGGCCACTTCATCCGGGCGTGGGGCGCGCTCGACAGCCAGAAGGACGCGGGCAGGGTCATCATGGACACGATGATGAACCTGGACCTGCTGGCGTTCGCGTCACAGCAGACCGGTGACCGCAGGTACCTCGACATCGCCGTCGAGCACGCCTCCACCACCCAGCGGCACTTCGTCCGCCCCGACGGGTCGACACCGCACGTGTTCGACTTCGACCCCGCCACCGGCGCGCCGATCGGGCCGGACACCGTGCAGGGCTACAGCCCGGCGTCGTGCTGGTCGCGCGGACAGGCGTGGGGGATCTACGGGTTCACCACGCTGCACCGCCGCACCGGCGATCCCGGTTTCCTGGCCACCGCGCGGAACCTGGCCGATTTCGCGCTGTCCTCGCTCACCGCGGACCACGTGCCGGTATGGGACTACCGCGCGCCGCAGGCGCCGGACGACGTCAAGGACGCCTCCGCTGGCGTGATCATGGCCTGCGGGCTGCTCGACCTCGCGAAGGCCACCCGTCAGCCGCGGTACGCCGACCGCGCGCGGCGCATCGTCGACGCGGTGTCCCGCACCTGCCTGACCACCCGATCGACGCGAGCCGAGGCCGTCGTGGCGCGGTGCACCCGCAACCGGCCCGGCGAGGACGGCGTCGAGATTTCGCTCCCCTACGCGGACTACTACCTGTTCGAAGCGCTCATGCGGATCCTGCGCCCGCGCGAGATCGCCGAGGCGCTCGACCTCTGAGCGCCTGTCGGCCCGTCGCGGCGGGCCGACAGGCAACGCCCTTATTCCTTGACGGCCAGTTCGCCCAGTTCCGACCAGTCCTGCTGGTCGACCGCGGTGCTGACGATGCGCGGGGTCTCGACCAGGTATGGCGGCAGTTCCGCCTGCGCGGTCTTGAAGTGGTCCGAGCCGACGTGCGCGGCGCCCGCGTCACCGTCGCGAAAGGCCTCGACCAGGACGTACTCGTTCGGGTCGTCGAGGCTGCGGGACCAGTCGTACCAAAGGCAGCCCGGTTCGGCGCGGGTCGCCTCGGTGAACGCGCGCGAGATCTCCGGCCAGTTCTCCGCGTGCTCCGGCTTGACCCGGAACTTGGCGGTGATGAAGATCATTTTCTCTCCTTCGTCCTAGGTTCGGCTTCCGTACGGCACGGGCTCGGGCAGCTTCGCGTCCACGCGGATGCGCCGTGCTCGCCGTTCGAGCGCCACTCGCAGGGTATCCGGGTCGCCGGCGCGCGGTCCCACCTCGGTCAGCGTGGCCGGCAACCCCAATCGGGTGGTGAACTCGCACCTCCGCGGCGGGCGGGCGACGATCTACCGCACGATGGCCCAGTACGGGATCAAGGCGCGGCGGCGGCTGCGTTCCGGACCGTCAGCCCCGCCATCCGACACGGGTGATCTCGTACTCGACTTCGCCCTCGCCGACGCCGGGAACCGGATCCTCCACCGGCCCGTGGCACGGGAACGCGCGGGCGAAGGTGAGCCCCACCGAGGCCATCGTCGCGCGCGAAGCGACGTTGACCGCCATCGTCTGGGCGAAGATCCGGCACAGCCCCATGTCCTCGAAGCCGTACCGGATCAGCTCGCGCGAACCCTCGCTGGCGTACCCCCGGCGCCAGTGCTCGCTCCGCAGCCGGTAGCCGAGTTCGGCTTCGCCGTCGACCTTCGGCTGGTCCGGGCCGTTGGGCGGCCTCAGCAGCCACCAGCCGACGAACTCGTCCCCGGTGAAGCCGACCCAGAGGCCGAGTCCCGGCAGTTCGTGCGCGGAGGACATCCGGCGGCGGTGGGCCTGTTCCACTTCGGTGCGCGAGGCCGCCCGTCCGGTGAGGTAGCGCATGACGGCGGGGTCGGCGTCCAGTTCGACCTCGAGTTCGAGGTGCTCGTCGGCCAGCGGCACCAGGCGCAGCCGCTCGGTGCGCAGGATCGGCTGGGACGGCGGATCCGCACGGGTGGCCGCCGCACTGGCACTGGCACTGGCACGCTCGCCCGCTGGCCGCACGCTGCTCCCCCTTCGGTCGGATGCCGAAGATAACGTCCTGCCGTCGTGGGCGAAACCGGTTTTCGCCCAGGACGGTGACGGGCGCCGTCAGCCGAACCGGCTCTCCGCAGCGGAATATCGGCTTCCCCCACGGAATAAGCTCGATCCGCCGGACTCATCCCCCGTGCACGGGAAAGGCCCCCGATTGAGCCGCGCCACCCCGCGAAACCATCCATTTTGGACACCGTTCGCGGAATCGTGCCGGTGGACCAGAGCCTCCCCTGCACCATTGCCCACCCCGTGACGGCTCGCGGGAAAGCGTCGAAGACATGGTCCAGACCATTCATGCGGTCGCACCGTAGAGACACCCATCGCCGCGCTGTGGCGTGATGGAGGCGGACCCGCTTGCCAGAGTCGCCTCGGGCTCGGGGTCCGTCCATCCCCGACCCCAGAGGAGCAGGCATGGTCATCAAACGGGTACTGGCGGGTCTGGCCGCGCTCATCGCGGGCGGCACGATGGCGGTCACGGCGGGCGGGCCCGCCGTCGCGTCGCAGGCTCCCGCGGTGAGCCCGTCCGCGTCGTTCATCGTCAGCGAGGCCCAGTTCAACCAGATGTTCCCCAACCGGAACGCCTTCTACACCTACAGCGGCCTCACCGCGGCGCTCGACGCCTATCCCGGTTTCACGAACACCGGCAGCGAAGAGGTGAAGAAGCAGGAGGCCGCGGCGTTCCTCGCCAACGTCAGCCACGAAACCGGCGGGCTGGTGTACATCGTGGAGCAGAACACCGGGAACTACCCGCACTACTGCGACGCGACCCAGCCCTACGGCTGCCCGGCCGGCACCGCCGCCTACTACGGCCGCGGCCCGATCCAGCTGAGCTGGAACTTCAACTACAAGGCCGCGGGTGACGCGCTGGGCATCGATCTGCTGCACAACCCCAACCTGGTGCAGAACGACGCCGCGGTCTCGTGGAAGACCGGCCTCTGGTACTGGAACACCCAGACCGGACCCGGCACCATGACCCCGCACGACGCCATGGTCAACCAGCGCGGCTTCGGCGAAACCATCCGCAGCATCAACGGTTCGATCGAGTGCAACGGCGGCAACCCCGGCCAGGTGCAGTCCAGGGTGGACCTCTACCAGAAGTTCACCTCGGTCCTCGGTGTCGGCCCCGGCGGCAACCTGAGCTGCTGAACGATCTCCGGCATCGCGAGGGCCGGCCGCTCCGGCGGCCGGCCCTCGTCAGCCGAGCACCGCCGTGCGCAGACCTGCCCTGCCGCGGATGCCGAGCTTCCGGTAGGCCCGTGACAGGTGCAGTTCCACGGTCCGCAGCGCGAGGAACAGCTTGCCGGCGATCTCCTTGTTGGAATAGCCCGCTCTCGCCAGCTTGGCGACCGCCGCCTCGCGGTCGGTCAGTGCCGGGCCGCGGGGCGGTTCGGCCAGCTTCCGGCATTCCGCGCGCGCACGGCGAGCCAGCGAGCGGTCCCCCACCTCCTCGGCCAACGACGTCGCCTGCCGCAGGAACCGCGCGGCCGTCACCGGTTCGTTCCGGCCGCGCAGCCGCGTTCCGAGTGCGCACAGGACCTTGACGTGCTCGGCTTTCGCCTGCGCCACTTCCAGAAGCTGCGCCGCCTCGCGGAGCAGCTCGACGTCCCGGTCCCGCCCGTCGACCACGGCCAGCACCGACAGCGCACATCCCATCGTGCGGGGTTCTCCCCAGCCCGCCGCGGCCCGGTACTCCTCCCGCGCGAGCCTGATCGCCAGTTCCGCCCGATCCGCGCGCAGCGCGCTCAGCGCGGCCAGGCCGCGCCAGGAAAGGACGGCAGGGTTCCGCACCCCGCCGGCCGCCAGCAACCGGCCGCTCGCGGTGAACTCGGCCAGTGCGGCCGGGAAATCGCCCCGTGCGTACGAGAGCGCGCCCCGCGCCACCCGCCATGCCGGCAGCCGCACCCCGTCGTCTCGCGTCACGGGGTCGAGTTCCTGTGCCGTCACCAGATCCGCGGCCGTTCGCACCTCGCCCCGCGCGAGCAGCACGCCGACCACCTCGGTGACCGCGAGCATCCGGACCGCCCGATCCGCGCCGGCGCCGGTCACGGTCGCCAGCAGGTCGAGCGCCGCGTCGAAGTCGCCGCGGTGGCGAGCGATCCGGCCGCGGACGACCGCGACCTCGTCGGCGATCCGCCCTCGCGCCGAGGGCTTACCCGCCACCCGCAAGGCGTGCGTCTCGGCGACCGCCAGCTCCCCCGCGCCGACCAGCGTCGTCAGCGCCCGCCACGCACAGGCGGAACTTTCCGCGCAGCAACCGCGTTCGAGCGCCCGCTCGGCAAGGCCGACCGCGTCGACCCAGCCCTCGCCCGCGTAGAACGAGGACATCGCGAGTGCAGCGGGGCACGCTACCGCCACTGTCCATTCCGGACGGGGAAAGTCCCGGTGCACCGTGGCGGCCGGCGGGTCGTGCGCAGGAATCGCCGGGACGCCCACCGGAGCCATCGCCGTCACCGCCATCGCTATTCCGATTAGTGGTCTAGACCGCTCCGGATCAGCCTAGGTGGTTCGTGAACAAAATTCCATCGTTTCCCCGCACCGGACAGTAATTGTCATCGCCTGATCACGGCAGCGGAACGGGAATCGCGGCCAGCTCACCCCGCCCGCTGATACCGAGCTTGCGGTACACGCTCGACAGGTGGAATTCGACCGTCCTCAGTGTCACCGACTGCCGCTCGGCGATTTCCCGGTTTCCCTGCCCCGCCCGCGCCAAGGCGGCGATACGGCGCTCCTGACGCGTCAGCGCGGCACCTGGCCGCGTCACGCGCGCCGCGGCGGATCGCGCCATGGCCGCCCACCGCCGGAATCCCGCTTCCTCGGCGGCCAGCGCGGTTTCTTCCAGCAGTTCACCCGCCTCCGCGCCGGCACCCGAGGCGAGCGCGAGATCGTACCGCGCGCCGAACAGGTCACCGGAGACCTGGCCGTTCGCGAGCAGTTCGGCCGCGTGCCGGAGCGCCTGCGCGTCACCACCCGAAACGACGGCCACCGCGTACGCCGCGATTCCGTTCGCACGGGCGGTGCCCCATCTTCGCGCCGCGACGAGTTCCTGGCGCGCCAGCGCACCGGCCAACCCGTGCCTGCCGAGCGAATGCGCGCTCAGCGCCGCGCGTGAACGCCACGGTGCCACCGCGGGATTCACCACGCCCCGCGCGACGAATTCACGGCCTGCCGCCAGGAAGTCCTCGCAGGCGGCGCCCCAGTCCCCGTTCGCGAACCGCAACGCGCCGCGCGCCGCGACCAGTTCCGGTTCCCCCTCCACCTGGCCGTCGTAGTCCTGGCTCACCAGGAGGTCCTGCGCACCGTCCAGTTCGCCGAGATCCACCAGCGCGGCGAGCCGCCACGCGGTCGCCACCGCGCGCGAAGACGGTGCGACACCGCGGTCCATCGCGTCGCCCAGCAGTGCCGACGCACCGGCCGGATCACCGCGCAACCACGCCAGCCGTCCGTCCAGGAGCGCGAAAGCGCCCGCCCAGCGCCCCGTCGCGCATGATCGCGCGCGATCGCAGTGCCGGGCCGCCTCGTCCACTTCGCCGGCGTAGCCGAGCACGAGCACCGCGGACCACACCGAACCGGGATCGCGCGAAGACGTGAGCACCCGCCGCGCACCCGCGATGGCCGCGGCCCGGTCCATGCCGTGGTTGGCGATGCGGACGGCGTCCAGTGGCGCGCCCGGCCCTGGCAGGTGAACCGCGTCGATCGAGGTGCCACCCATCGCGCACGACACCTCCGTTCCGCGACGTCATCGCCACCCGCACCGGTGATCCGGAGCGGATACGGATGACTGCGGACTGTAAGAACGGGCGCTGACGCTTGTCAACACACCCGGGGATCACCGGGACACCCGTCCACCACGACTGCCCGAATCTCCCAGCGGGTGACCGAAACTCCCAACTGGTCGCGCAGTGTGTTCATCGTGGCTGGTTTCGGTCACTCATCGGGAGGTGGCAAGATGCGTGACCCGGGCCGCCTCGCGTGGCCCGCGTCGCACGCCGACAGGGAAGGTCTTCTTGAGCGCGCACACCACCCAGATGGACGATCTCCGGCTCGTGGCGCAGCCCAGCGCAGTGCCGTGCGCCGAGCTGTTCGTCCGCGTGATCCTCGCCGACTGGTCGCTCCTGCCGATGCTGGACCAGGTCACCTCCGCGACCGGCCGCCTCGTCGGCGCCGTCGTCGACGAAGGAACTCCGTCCGCACCGGCTTTCCTCACCGTCCGGCTCCGGTTGAGAGAGGACGCGCTGGTGATCGAAGTCGACGACGATCTCCCCGATCCCGCGCCGCCCCGATCCCGGCGCGGTGAGCGGATCGGCGTCGTGCCGAACCCCGCGGGCGGCAGGACGACGTGGTGCGAACTGCCGCTGCCCGGCGGGCTCAATGCCGGCGAGGTGCGCCTTCCCCACCGGAAGGAACGCCGCACCCTGGTGGACGAACCGGTGACCGGTGAGCCGGTCGCCGCGGACCCCGCGGTGCTCGAACGGTTGCTGGACCGCATGGGCAACTGGTCCGGCTGAGCGCGGCGCCCGCGGTCGCGTGCCAGGAAGGGATCCTGACCCGCTGCCGCACGAGCGCCCGTTCGTTGTGGACGCTCCCGGAACCGGATCCGTGCGCCGGCAAGAGGGTTTCGACGGCACGGCCCCGGTCGTGCTGGTCGTGCCGGGCCCGGTTCCCCTGGAACTCCCGGTACCGCCGCCCTCGTCGACCGTGCCCGCACAGGACGAAGTGGACGCCGACCGGGTCGCGGTGTGGGCGTTCTCCGGTGGCGGGCTGCTGGCGAGGCAGTGGCTGGCGGAATCACCGGAGTGGTTGCGCTGCCTCGGACTGACCTATCCCGTGCTGGCCACGGAGGCGGGTGAGCCGGTGCCCCAGCCGCACGGCGGGCTTCCGATCGTGCTCACCAGGGCAGGTCTGGAACACCCGCACTACCAGTCCTTTGTGGACGAGATCGCCGGAGCCGCCCCGGTGCACCGCGCTGATCGACGGCCGCCACCCGGCGGCGACGCGCCAGGAGCCCGCGGTGAGGATGACGTCGTCCTGCCCCCAGCTCGGCCACCGCGGGTCGCCGGAACGACCGCCGCGGCGGGTCCGTTACGGGTTCACCGCGACGGCCACGACTCGGCCGCGACCAGCGTCGTGATGGCTTCCTGGTGCGGGAACAGGAAGAAGTGGTCCCCGTCGAACCCGTGCAGGCTCAGCCGGTGGGTGGTCTCGTGCGCCCACCCCTGCACCCGTTCGTACTCCACGTGCGGGTCCGCGTGGCCGTACAGCGCGTGGATCGGCAGGGCCAGCGGCGGCTCTTCGCGGTACTCGTACTGCTCCGCCATGCCGAAGTCCGCCTGGAGCGCGGGATAGAGCAACTCCATGATCTCCCGGTGTTCGAGCAGTTCGGCCGGTGTGCCGTTGTAACCGCGCAGCGCTTCGATGAACTCGTCGTGCGGCAGGCCGTGCAGGTGCCGCTTCACTTCGCGGGTCCGCGGTCCTTCGGCACCGGAAGCCCACAGGACCTGCGGCAGCGGAAGACCACGTCGCCGCAACTCGCGTGTGGTCTCGAAGGCGACGAGCGAGCCGAGGCTGTGGCCGAAGAACGCGAACGGCTTGTCGGTCAGCTTGGCGATCGCGTCGGCGAGGTGCGAGACGAGTTCGGCCATGCTGGTCACGGGCGGGTCGGCGAGGCGGGGACCGCGGGCGGGCAGCATCACGGCCCACACCTCGGTGTCCGGGGCCAACGCCGATCGCCACAGCTTGAACGCGGGACCGTTGCCGCCTGCGAACGGGAAGCAGAACAGCCGTGTGGTCCCGGGGGCGACCGGCGGCTGCAACCAGGGATCGGTGGTCAAGTGTCGGCCTCTCTTCAGTCGGCGCGGGTGGTCAGCAGGTCTCGAACGCGGGCAGCGCCGCGTTCACCGCCTCAGCCACCACCTTCGCGTGGTCCGGCTCCACGATGCCGTAGTGCGTGGTGTCGAGTGTGGTCACGGTGCCGGGAAGAAGTCCTCGCCACGGCTCCGGCCCGGTCACCGGTACCGGTAGCCCGGTCGCGGGCCTGCCCGCGAGCCACACCGCGGCCGCGGTGTGCCGCAGCACGGGCGGGCGGTAGTCCGCCATGGTGGCCAGGTTGGCCCGGCAGCAGCGGGCCAGCCGCTTCGCGTACGCCTCGGTCGCCTCGCCCTGGCTCAGTTCGTTGGCGAACACCGCCTCCAATTCCTCCTCGCCGTAGGCGGCGAGCTGCGGCCCGGTGTCCGGTGCGGGCGGATCGAGCAGGTACAGCCCGTCGACCGCGGTGCCGTCCGCGTCAAGGCCCGCCGCCATCTCGATCGCGACCCAGGCGCCGAACGACCAGCCACCGAGCCGCCAGTCCCAGTCGCCGCGCGGGAACCGCGCTTCGAGCGCCGCCAGGTAGCGGCGCGCCCGCTCCCGGATCGACCATGTCGGCTGGCCCGGCCGCCGGAACGCCGGGTCGGCGATGAGGCACACGGTCAGCCGCGGATCGAGCGCCGACACGAGCGCGCGGTAGGCCTGGATGTCGCCGCCGACCGGGTGCAGCAGGCACAGCAGGTCCCGGCCGGTGCCCTCCTGCCAGACCTCGACCGCCACCGCGTCCCCGGACGGCTCCTCCCCCAGCAACGCGAGCACCTCGGCCAGGCTGACCCGGTGGCTCAGCTGGGAAAGGTCCAGCTCGATCCCGTGCTGCGCCTTGACCTCCGAGATCAGGTCCAGCAGCGTCAGCGAATCGGCGCCGAGGTCGTACAGGGACGCGTCGGGGTCGAGGTCGTCGACGCCGAGCCAGCCGCGCAGGCTGGCCGCGAGCCGTCCCGACGACGATTCGGCGTTGTCCTTGGCCGCGGTGGCCGGTGCCGCGTAGAACTCGCGGGCGCGGGCGAGTGCCGTGGTCGACACCAGCAGTTGCGGCAGGTCCAGCGACAGCGCGCGCTCGAACACCCGCCGCCCCTCCGCGACGGTGAGACCGACCGCGAGGTGAGCCTGGTGCCGGGCGCCGGGGTACGGGGTGTCCCGCGCCATGCCCGCCTCGGCCCAGATTTCCCAGTCGACGACCAGCCGTGCCGTGGTTTCCGCCTCGGCTGCCCGGTAGCGGGCGAACCCGTCGAGCAGCCCGTTCGACGCGGCGTAGTCGAGTTGCCCGGCGCCGCCGTACCACGCCGACATCGACGAGCAGTACACCGCGAACGCGGGCTGGAACCGCGCGATGACCTGTTCCACCAGTAGCGCACCGCGTTCCTTCGCCGCCATGGCGCGGCGCATGCGTACCGGGTCGCGGTTCGCGAGCACGTCGCCCTCGGCCACCTCGGCGGCGTGCACCACGCCGTCGACGCGGTCCAATTCGGACAGGACCTCGTCGAGCGCGACCGCACCGAGATCGGCTTCCAGCAGGTCGACGCGATCGGCCCACGGAGCCAGCTCGGCCGGCAGCCCGGCCCGGCGGGCGAGCAGGACCACCCGGCAGTCGGAGCGCGCCAGCAACCAGGCCGCGACGCTCGCGCCGATGCCGCCGCTACCGCCCAGAACCAGGTGCACGCCTTGGTGCGCGGGCGAATCCCCCGAAGGCGGGGCGACGGGGACGAGCGCCGGATGCCACCAGTAACCCTGCCGCAACGCGAGCCTGCGCGGCAGTTCGGGTTCGCACAGCAACGCCGGCAGGAGCGGTACCCACGCGGCCGGATCACCGCTCGGCAGGTCAAGCCAGTGGCTGTCGGCGCCGCCTTCCTGCGACGCCACTTCGGTGATCCCGGCGAGCAGGCCGAGTTCCGGGCGCCGCACCGGCCCTTCGACGGGCTGCGCCTGCTGCGAAAGCCACCACGTCCGCAAGGTCCGGCCGGTACCCGCGGCGCGCAGGACGGCGGCCGGGGTGTCGACGCAGGCCCAGCGCGCGCGAGCCACCGTGTCCTCCCCGACCGCGCCGTCGACGGACAACGGGAGGGCGTGCACCCACTGGACGACGTCCGCGCCGAGCGCGTCGAACAGCAGCCGCAGCGAATCCGGGTCCGCCGGGTCGACCTGGTACCGGTCGTCCCCGAGGTCGGCGAAGGAATCCGCGGCGGTCACCTGGACGACCCCCGTGCCGAGATCCGGGATCGGTTCGGCCGTCATGACCACGACGGTGCCCTCGACCTCGGCGCGCGCGGGTGTGGCTCGCCGCAACCGCACCCAGTGCGGCTGGTGCAGCCACTCGGCTTCCGGCACCCGCGACGGCCACTCGCTGACGACCGGCCGCGGGGCCACCCGGTCGAAGTCGTAGTCGGCGAGGTCGAACGCGGGCGGTGGGAAGTCCCACGGCGCCTGCGCCGGGCCGTCCGGCCAGCGGACCGTCGCGCCGCCCAGCCACCGGACGACGAGTGCTCCGGTCCGGTGTTCGCCGGCCAGCAGGGTTTCCTCCGTCGGCGTCACCTCGACCCCGGCCACCTTGCGCAGCCACGCGGCCGCGGATGCCGCGCCTGCGTGCACGGCCGCGACGCGCCACCGTCTCGCCGGGCGGCCGGCTTGCAGGTGCCGGAGCACCTGGTCGAACGCCTCCGGCCGCGCTTCCAGGTAGTCCGCGATGCGGGCGGCGTCGGCGCGCAGGCCCGCCGCGCTGGCGCTGGACAGCATCAGGCACGGCGCGGTGGCGACCGGCCCCGTCGTCCGCTCGCATTCGTCCAGCACCACGTGCGCGTTGGTGCCGCCGACGCCGAAGCTGCTCACCGCGGCGACGCGCGGCCGGTCGTCCGGCCACCGCTCCGCCTTGGCGGGAACGAAGAACGGTGCCGCGTCGCCGATCTTCGGGTTCAGCTCGTGGAAGTCCACGGTCGGCGGGATCAGCCCGTGGTGGACGGCCAGCGCCGCCCGCACGAGCCCGACCACACCGGCGGCCGTGCCGAGGTGCCCGATCTGGCTCTTCACCGACGACAGCGCGCACCGGCCGCGCTCGGTGACCCCGAAGGCTTCCCGCAGCGCGCCGACCTCCACCGGGTCGCCCAGCTCGGTCCCGGTGCCGTGTGCCTCGACGTAACCGATGTCGGCTCCGGTGTGCCCGCTGCGCCGCAGGGCCGCGCGAATCACCTCGCGCTGCCCCGCCAGCGAGGGCGCGCTGTAGCTGAGCTTGCCGTCACCGTCGTTGTTGAGCGCGGAACCGCTGATCACCGCGTAGACGGCGTCACCGTCGCGGCGCGCCAGCCGCAGCGGCTTCAACACCACCGTGCCGACCCCGCTGGCGCCGACGGTGCCGCTGGCGTCGTCGCTGAACGGGCGGCAGTGACCGTCCTTCGAGAAGATGTGCTGCGGCCGGTACCGGTACCCGCTGCTCAACCCGGTGTCGATCTGCACGCCACCGGCCAGCATCACCTCGCAGTCCCCCGCACGCAGCATGCCGGCGGCGACGTGGATCGCCACCAGCGAGCTGGCGCACGCGGCCTGCACGGTGAGCGCGGGGCCGCGCAGCCCGAGGTAGTAGGCGACCTTGGTGGCCAGGAAGTCCTTCTCGTGGTGGAACGCGAACTGGAAGCTGTGCGGGAGCCCAGCGGGATCGGCTTCCCGCAGCATCGACTGGAAGTAGGTGTTCTCGCTGCAGCTCGCGACCAGCCCGACGCTCCGCGGGGCCGGATCGGCGATACCCGCGTGGGCCAGCGCCTCCACGGAGTTCATCAACAGGTGCCGCTGCTGCGGGTCCATCAGCGCGGCGTCGCGCCTGCTGATGCCGAACGCGGCCGGGTCGAAGGCCAGCAGGCCCCGCATCTGGCTGCGCGCGCCGACCAGGCCGTCCTCGGCGTCGAAGTGCTCGATGCCGCGCCCGCCCCCTTCGGCCATGGCCCAGAACGCCCCGAGATCATCCGCGCCGGGCAGGCGCACCGCCATGCCGACCACGGCGATCGGCTCGTCGGGCGCGCTCTCGGCGACCGCCACCCGCTCCGCCGGGGTTTGCCCGTCGAGGAACCTGGCCAGGCGGCGGACCGTCACGTGCTCGAACAAGTCCGGAATGGACAGTGGGAGCCCGAGTTCGGCGGTGCAGCGGAGGTGGAAGCGCATCAGGCCGAGGCTCGACGCGCCCGCGTCGAAGAACCGCTGGTCCGGCCCGATGGGCTGGCCGACGACCTCCTCGAACACCGTGGCGAGCTGTGCTTCCCTCGGCGACAGTGCGGTACTCGCCGCTCGCCCCGATCGCAGGTCCAGCCCCGGTGCCGCGAGCGCCCGGCGCCGGTCCACCTTCCCGCTCGGCGTGCGCGGCAGTGCGTCGAGCACGCGGAACCGGTCGATCCTGGCGTACGCCGGGAGCAACCCGCTGAGATGGCGCGACAGCTCGTCGGCCGACGGAAGATCCCCGTGGCAGCGAAGGCACGCGACGAGCTGGTCGCCGTCGCGGACGACCACCGCACCCGCCACCGACTCGTGCGCGAGCAACGCGGCTTCGACCTGGCCCAGCTCCAGCCGGTAGCCGCTCAGCTTGACCTGCTCGTCGTTCCTGCCGAGGAAGTGCAGCAGGCCACCGGAATCGAAGCGGGCCAGATCGCCACTGCGGAAGAAGTGCCCGAGGCCGGGCAGCTCCACGAACCGCGCCCGGTTCAGCTCGGTGTCACCGAGGTAGCACGGCGACACGTGCGGCCCGCCGATGAGCAGTTCGCCGCTCCGGCCAGGTGGCAGGATCTCGCCTGCTTCGTCGACGACGCGCAGCAGCGTGTTGTCGACCGGCTTCCCGATCGCCGGGCGGTCCGGCCAGTCCGCCGGATCGCCGTCGAGGCGCAGGCCGCTGACCACGTGCGTCTCGGTCGGCCCGTAGTGGTTCACCAGGCTGGCGCCGGGCAGGCCCGCGAACCAGCGGCGGATCGCGCCGGTGCACAGGAGCTGCTCGCCTGCCGTGACGACCTCGCGCAGCCGTGACGGATGGATCCCGAGCCGAACGCCGTGCTCGGCCAGAAGCTGCAACGCGACGCAGGGCAGGTGGATCCGTTCGATCCCGGCCGCCTCCAGGTGCGCGAGCAGGGCGGGTGCGTCGTGCCGCCACCCCGGCTCGGCGAGGTGCAGCGTGCCGCCGGTGCACAGCGTGCCGAAGATCTCCTGGAACGACACGTCGAACGAGAGCATCGAGAACTGCTGCGTCGCGGCGGCCGTCCTGCCCTCGGTTTCGAGTTGCCAGTGCAGCAGGTTGCAGAGCAGGCCGTCGGTGACCACGACGCCCTTGGGCGTGCCGGTGGAACCCGAGGTGAACAGCGTGTAGAGCGGGCGTTCGCCTTGGTGCGGCGGCGGTTCCGGTGCGCGCGCCGCCGACAGGGTCACCGGGTGCCGGGGCAGCTCCGCCGGTGCGAACTCGTCGAACGCCGCTTCGGAGCCCGGTGCGAGCAGAACGGTGCACGGGTCCGCCTGGTCCAGGACCTGCCGCAGCAGCGTCGCCGGGTAGGACGGGTCGAGCGGCACGATCGTGAGGTTGAGCCGTGCCAGCGCGAGCAGTGCCACGACATGTTCGACCGAGGCTTCGAAGTAGAGCGCGACGGACGGCCCAGTGGCGGTGCCGAGTTCCGCGGCCAGCGCGTTCGCCTGCGCGTCGAGTTGGGCGTAGCTCAGCGTGCGCCCGCCGACGGCCAGCGCGGGCGCGTCCGGTGTGCGCCGGACCTGGCGGGTGAAACCGCCGGCGATCGTGGTGAACGCGGGCGTCGAAACGGCACCGCGACCCGGATCGGGCAGCGCGCGCCGGTAGGGCGCCACCAGCTCGGCGAGCGTCGCCCCATCGTGGCCGAGTTCGTCGAGGCCGCGCCGGAACAGGTCGGCCATGGCCTCGACCTCGGCGGCGTCGAACCGGTCCGCCGCGAACTCCCACAGGCAGTCCAGCCCGTCCGGACGGTCCACAACGGACATCGTCATCGCGCACTTCGCCTCGTCCTGCACCGTCCATTCCGGACGGACCGTGCAGCCGGGCAGGGTCAGCGCCTCGAAGTCGGTGTTCTCCAGCACGAACAGGTAGTCGAACAACCCACCGTCGGCGGGCAGCGCCAGGTGCGCCAGTGCGACGTCCTGGCGGTCCAGCACGGCACCCGTGTCGGCCGCGTGCCGCCGCAGCAGAGCGCGCAGGCCCTCCCCCGGCACGACCTCCAGCGGGACCAGCACGGTGTTGGCGAACATGCCGACGCTGTCTTCGAACTCCTGCACCGGGCGGTTCGCGACCGGGCTCGCGATGCGCGGGCGGGTGCGGCCGGTGACGCCGTAGACGCTCCACGCGAAGACGCCGAGCAGGAGCTGGAACCGGGTGAGACCCAGCTCCGCACCGAGGCGGTCCGCGGTCGCGCGCTGCCCGGCATCCAGTTTCGTGCACAGCAGGCGCGCCGGCGCACGGGAGCCGGAACGGGCCGAGACGAGATCGTCGCGCTGGTCGTAGTGCGCCTGCAGCTCGGCGCGCTGGGCCTGGTACGCCGGGTTCGCGAACCAGTCTTCCTGCCAGGCCGCGAAGTCCAGCGGTGTCCTGGTTTCCGCACCGTCCACAGTGCCCTCACCGGACAGGTACTCCTCGGAAATCGCGCGCAGCAGCAAGGACACCGACCAGCCGTCGACCGCGATGTGGTGCAGCCGGAGCCGGAGCACGCCGTCGTCCCACCGCGCGCGAAGCTGCCGTGGCCGCGCGAGGTCGAACGGCCCGGTCACCGGATCCCACGGGTCGTACGGGTCAGCCACCAGCTGGTACAGGCCGTCCGCTCGCGCTTCGAACGCGGTGCGCAGCGCCGGATACCGCACCACGAGGCGTCGCACCGCGTGCCGCAATGCCTCGGCGTCCACCGCGCCCGTCACCCGGAAGGCGAGGTCGACGTCGTAGGCACGGGAGTCCGGAGCCTGCTGCTGCAGGAGCCACAGCCGCTGCTGCTCCGAGGTCGCGAGCGCGCTGCGCACCCCGGACGGCGCACCGGCGGGCGGATACGGGCTTCGCGCGCCCGCTTCGACGGCCGCGGCGAGCGCCGCGAAGTCGTCGCGCAGCACCGCCGCCTGCGCCAGCTCGCAACCCCAGCGCCGCCGCACCTCGAACCGCAGCCGCAGCGCCTTGAGCGAATCCCCGCCGCTGGGCACCCACCGGTCGCCAGGCCGCAGCCCGGAGACCCCGAGCACCGCGCCGGCCAGGTCGAGCAGCGCGCGCTCGCGTTCCGTGGCGATCCGGTCGTCGCCGCGGTGCTCCGCGCGCCACGCGGGCAGCTCGCGTGCCAGCAAAGCGGGCTCGTCGACCTTGCCGTTCACCGTCAGCGGCAGCTCGCCGACGAGGTGGATCCGGTGCGGGCGGAGGTAACCGGGCAGGGTCCGCGTGAGGTGGCGGTCGAACTCCGGGAAGCCGATCTCCGCGCCGAGCACGAGATAGGCGACCAGTTCGTGCACGCCGCCGGTCCGGTGCGCGCACACGTGCGCCAGCCTGACCGCGGGATGCCGCAGGAGCTGCCGCTCGACCTCGCCCGGTTCGACCCGGAAACCGCGCACCTTGACCTGGCGGTCGGCCCTGCCGACGAACTCGACCAGCCCGTCGGCGCCCGCGCGCACGAGATCGCCGGTGCGGTAGTAGCGGTCGCCGTCGTACCGGACGAACCGGCTCGCGGTCTCCTCCGGCAGGTTCCGGTACCCGGCGGCGAGGCCGTCGCCACCGAGGTACAGCTCGGCGACCTCACCGGGTTCCGCTGCCCGCTCGCCGTCGACCACCAGCCGCATCGTCGTACCGGGCAGCGGCCGTCCGATCGGCACCACGTCGCCGTCGAACCCGCGCGGAATGGGGTGGAAGAAGGCGTAGGTCGTGGATTCCGTCGGCCCGTAGACGTTGTGGAGCCGCATCGCGCTGCCGGGGTTGTCGCGGTACCACCGCGACATCGCCCCCGCGTCGAGCTGCTCGCCGCCGACGACCATCTGCTTCGCGCCGGCGAAGCAGTGCGGCACCCGGTCGACCACCGCGTTGAACAGGGCCGTCGTCATCCACACGGTGTCGACGCGTTCGCGGAGCAGCACCTCCGCGAGCAGCTCGGGGGTCTGCACCACGTCCTCGTCGAGGATCACGCAGCGAGCCCCGGTCAGCAGCGGCACCCACACCTCGAAGCTGATCGCGTCGAAGGCCGGATTGGACAGGCACGAGAACCGCTCGCCGCGTTCGAGAAAGCCCGGTCTCGCGAGCCGGAGGATTCCGTCGCCGGTCACCTCGACGCCCTTCGGCCGTCCGGTGGTTCCCGAGGTGTAGAAGACGAACGCGACCGGCGCGCTCGCGAACTCCGGAACGCTCCCGGGTACCGCCAGTTCCTCGACGCGGAACGGTTTCACGCTGTCCGGCAGCTCGTCCGGGGTGGCGCCGTCGTGGATCAGCGCCACGCTCCCGGAATCCGCGAGGATGTGGTCCCGCCGCTCGGGCGGGCTCTGCGTGTCGAGCGGCACCACGGTCGCGCCGAGCCGCAGGACGCCGAGCATCGCGCACACGAGATCCGCGGAGCGCGGCACCCTGACCGCGACCGCGGCACCGGGCCGCACGCCGCGCTCGTGCAGTCCCGTCGCGACACGCGCGCTGGCGACGTCGAGTTCGGTGTAGGTCAGGACGCGGTCGCCGTCCACGATCGCGACCGCCTCCGGCGTGCGACGGGCCTGGGTGAGCACCTGGCGTGCCAGGGAAGCCACCATCAAGACTCCAGCCTTTCCAGTTCGCGGCGCGGGATCGCGGCGACCCGCAGCACCTCATCGGTTTCCAGCAGTTCCCAGTGGCCGCAGCCGAGCGTGCGGCACGGTGCGCCGGTTGTGGTTGTTCTCCCAGCTCGCCGCGATCGCGAGCAGGTGCCCGTGCTCGACCAGGACGCCCTTCGGATCACCTGTCGAGCCGGACGTGCAGATCGCGTAGGCGAGGTCGTCGTGACCAGCCGCTTCCGGGTTCCGGTCGTCGCCACCGGTGCCGTCCCAGCCCGGCCCGGCGCCGAGCGTCCGCGGGTGCCGTGCCAGCAGGTTCGCGCGCGCGTTCAGCTCGCCGTAGCGGATCTCACGATCACCGCAGACCACGGCGACCGCGAGCGGATCGCGCGCCACCCGCGCTTCGAACAGCTGGTGCACGGCACGGACCGGCGTGCCGTCCGTGCTGCCGGAACGAGGAAGGAGCCTGCCGCCGGACGCGGTGTGCTTCGCCGACAAGACTCGCCGTTCCCTTTCCGCAGCACCCATGGCAGGTGGGTGATCCCATTCAGCGCACCACGCCCGGCCGGATCCGGACGCGATTCGTGACTTTGCCCCGCACCTCGTGTATCGACCGCCTTATCGGCGCACCGCCACCGTTATCCTTGCCGTACAGACGCCCGTTTACCCGATTGCCGACGAGAAACCACCCCGAATCCGCAACGCGCACTCCTGCACTATCGGCCAGCGGCCAGATCGTGTCAACGTACGGAGGTCGGCACCACGCCGCCCCCTGCACATCTGAGCACCGCCGCATCCTGTCCGATTGTTGTCCCGCCACCCCCTTGACAAACACCCCAATCGCACGTCGGACGAATGCGGCGGGGACCTTTCGCGACCACTTCACCACTGTCCGCGACAAGCGGCGGTTTCACATTTCCGCATTACCGATAACAGGGCAGTCCTGTTGCCCTGGTTCCCATTTATGATTCTTCACAACGAATTGACCGGCGCCGGATCGCCAGGCGACCTCGTCCATCCAAAGTGGACAGACGTGGTGGGTGTGCCTCCCGCGCGGCGACGGCGCGGCGTGCGCGCAGGTGGCGTTGCGGCACGGGATCGCCCATGGGCTTACCCCGGACAGACGGCGGGTGCGGCATAGTGGGTGACAACTGGACTTCGGGCTTCCGATCCCGTGTCCCCGCAAGGGAAACTGGACCGGGAGTCGCCTGCCGCGGCAAGGAGCACACGTGAACGCAACGCCCCTCACCCACGATGACTGCGTACGGCTCGTCCGCTCCCCCGAGCGCTATCGCACGGGGTTGATCTCGGTCGACGGTCATGCGCCGCTCGTGCTCGCGTGCCTTGTCCTCGACGAGGGCGATCTCCTCATCCCCACCGCGTCGGACCGGACGCTGCAACGGACCTCGCGCGGCTGCCCGGTGATCGCGAACTTCACCCACCACGGCCTCTGCACGTCGTGGTCCATCACCGGGTCCGGGCTGGCGCGGCCGCTGCGGGAACACGACCGGCCGAGCCCGATGCCGCACACCCCGCTGTCGCTCGCCGGGTTCTTCGAGAACGGGATCCGCGTGCTGATGGCACGGTTCACCGGCCGGCGGGGCGGTGACGTGCACGTGCCGCGACAGCGAACCATCGCGGGCAGGCGAAGCGCCGCCGAGACCGTGGCGACCGCCCGCTAGCGGAAGTCTTCGACGTGGTCGCGTGCCCACGCGGCGAACGTGCGGGCGGGACGGCCGAGGACGTCGGCGATGGTCGGGCCGCCGTCAGTCGGCTCCTCCCGGTTGCGAGCCATCATCTCCAGCAGGAACGGCGGCACGTCCCGGACCTGCTCCGGCGCCAGTTCGGTCACCGCCAGCTCGCGGCCGAGCGCGTCGCCGATCAGCTCGACCTGCCGCGCCCTGGTCATGCTCTCCGGACCGGCGAGCGAGTAGGCAGCGCCTTCGTGCCCCGGCGAGGTGAGCGCTTCGACGGCGACCTCCGCGATGTCCTGTTCGTGGATCGGTGTGCTGTACGAATCCGGGTACGGCATCGCCACCCCGCCCTCCGCGCGGATCGACGGTGCCCACGCGAGCGCGTTCCCCGCGAACGCCCCCGGGCGCAGGAAGGTCCAGGCGATCCCGGACTCGCGGATCGGGTCCTCCACGAGCAGGTGCCGGTCGGCGAGCACCTTCTGCGTCGGGTCGGTGCTGGTCACGGCGAGCGCGGAGAGCAGGACGATCCGCTCGACACCCGCGTTCTTCGCGGCGTCGAGGAAATCGGCGATGCCCTCGTCGATTGCGTAGAGGAACACTTCCCGGACACCGTCGAGCGCGGGCGGGAGCGTTTCCGGCCTGCTCGCGTCGACGGTCACGGGCTCCACACCGGCGATCGGCCCGCGGCTACCGATGCGTACTTGATGCCCCGCGGCGATGAGGCGGTCGGCAACGGCACGGGCGATCGCCCCGCGCGCTCCGGTGACGAGAACGGTCATCTCGGTACTTCCTTCCCCTGGTCGTACCCCGAGGATCCGCTCGGCCTCGACTTGACTTCCAGGAAACTCCGCTCCAGCGGTACAAGTCTCCAATCAGTACCGTTGGAAGGGTGAACTTCTCTACTCTCGTGCCGCTGGACGGGAAGATCCTCCACGCGCTGACGCTCGACGGCCGAGTGTCCTTCACGCGGCTCGGCCAGGTGCTCGGGGTGTCCGGGCAGACGATCGCGCGCCGGTACTCGGGGCTCCGCACGACGGCGGCGCTCCGCGTGCTCGGCACCATCGACCCGAACGCCAACGGCGAAGCGCAGTGGATGCTCCGGGTGCACACCACACCCGACGCGGCCGAGACGATCGCCACCGCGCTGGCCAGGCGGCCCGACACCGCGTGGGTGCAGCTCACCTCGGCAGGCACCGAGATCATCTGCGCGAGCCGGATCGCCGAAGACCCGGCGGGCGAATCCCCGCTGCTTCGCTCGCTCCCCCGCACGCCGAGGGTGCTCGCGGTGACCGCGCAACGCGTGCTGCACACGTTCGTCGGCGGCGGGCACGGCCTGCTCGACCAGGCGGCGTTCCTCACCGCCGACGAGCGGGCCGCGCTCACCCCACCACCGGCGGAAGGCGAAGCGGTCGCTCTCACCGCCGCCGACCAGCCGCTGCTGCTGGCACTTCGCCGCGACGGCAGGGCGAAGCTCGCCGAACTCGCCGCCGCCACCGGCTGGTCGACGACCAGCGCGCACCGGCGGCTCACCGCGCTGCGCGACGCGGGCGTGCTGACCTTCGACGTCGACTTCGACCGCACGGTCTTCGGCCTGCGCGCGCGGACGCTGCTCTGGACCACGGTGGCCGCGGCCGATCTGCACCGCACCGGCAAGGCGCTGGCCGCGCACCCCGAGACCGTGTTCGCCGGTGCCACCACCGGGCCGACCAACCTGCTCGTCAACGTGCACTGCGAGAACGCCGGCGCGCTCTACACCTACCTGACCGAGCGGATCGCGTCGCTGCCCGAGATCGGCACCGTCGAGACGAGCCCGGTGCTGCGCAACGTCAAGTACCTCTCGGGCCCTTACTGAGCCGCCAGCCTGCGGACCGGCGCGCCCTGCCAGCGCGTGGCACCGGGTACCGACTCCGAGGCCATCACCAGCGAGGCGGCACCGACCGAGGACGCGGCGCCGAGCCTGCTGCCGGGGAGCACGATGCTGTGCGGTCCCAGCGTCGAGCCGTCGTCGAGGCGGACGTGCTCCAGCCGCATGATGCGATCGTGGAACAGGTGCGTCTGAAGCACGCAGCCGCGGTTGACGCTCGCGCCGTCGGCCACGCTGACCAGATCCGTTTCGGGCAGCCAGTGCGTCTCGCACCAGACACCGCGGCCGATGCGGGCGCCGAGGCTGCGCATCCACCAGTTGAGCAGCGGCGTGCCGAGCCAGGTCTGCACGAGCCACGGCACCGCGAGCACCTCGACGAACGAGTCGTACAGCTCGTTGCGCCACACGAACGAGCTCCACAGCGGGTACCGCCGCGCCCGGAACTTCCCCACCAGCAACCATTTCGCGGCCGTCGTCACCGCGCCCGCGGCCAGACCGGCGGCACCGAGCAGCAGCCCGCCGACGCCGATGGCCGTCCACACGCCGTAGGCTTCGTAGACCACGTCGAAGGCGAAGAACAGCATCGTGCTCAGCACTCCCGCGAGCAGCAGCGGGACGAACCGGCACAGCTCGACCGCGGTCCGCGCCACCCTGAGCCGCTTCCTCGGCCGGAAGGTGCGCGCGTCGTCGCCCCGTTCGGCCTGCCTCGGCAGGCGCAGCGGCGGGCGGCCGAGCCAGGACGAATCCTCGGGAACGTCCTCCGGGGTGTCCGAGAGGACCCCGATCAGCGCGCCGTCGCCGACCGTCCGATCGGGGCCGACGATGCCGGAGTTGCCGACGAACGCCTTCGCGCCGACCTCGACCGGGCCCGCGCGCAACCAGCCGTCGCGCAGTTCGTACGGGGCCGCGAGCACGTCGTCCGCGAGAAAGGCTCCGTCGGCGACCCGCAGGAACCCCGGCAGTGCCTGCACGGTCGACGCCTCGACCGAACGCCCGATCCTGGCGCCGAGCAGCCGCAGCCACACCGGTGTGAAAAGGCTGGCGTAGAACGGGAACAGCGTTCGCCGCGCCACCCGGAGCAGATCGTGCACCAGCCACGCGCCCCAGCCGGCCGCGCTGTGCACGGGATGCGTCCCGCGCCGGATCAGGCGCCCGGCGAGCCGGACCGCGGCGATCACGAGCACCGCGTAGCTGACCAGCCCGGCCACCACCATCGCGGGCATCCACACCAGCATGTCCACGATCGCCGTGCGCACCGTCACGTCGGCCGGCAGGACGAGCACCGCGATCACCGCCGAGGGCACCGCGGCGAGCAGCACGACCACCCCGGTGATCGACACGCCGAGCAGGTACAGCCACGACCACAGGCGGCGGCGGGGAGCCCGGTTCGCGGGCCAGGCGGCTCCGTCGGCCGTGCGCGAAGCCGGTGAGCCCGCCCAAACCTGGCCGTCGGGGATCGTCGCGCCGAGGCTCGCTCCGGGAAGAAGCTGCGCACCGTCACCGACCTGGGCGCCCGGCAGCAGCGTCGACCGAGCGCCGACCCGCGCTCCCGCCCCGATCCGGACCTCGCCCACGCGCAGCACGGCACCGTCGAGCCACCAACCAGCAAGATCGGCCTCCGGCTCCACCGCACATCCGGTGCCGAACTTCGCCAGCCCGGTGACCGGGGGCAACGCGTGCAGGTCGAGATCACGGCCCACCTCGCAGCCGAGCAGGCGCGCGTATCGCGCTGCCATCGGGGTGCCCGCGATGGCGCCAGGGCTGAACGCGGCGACGAACCGTTCGGCCGCCCACAGCCGCAGATGCGTCCGGCCGCCGCGGCGGTAGTCGCCAGGGGTCACTCGCCCGCGGAGCAGTCTCGCGCCGCCCGCCGCGACGAACACCCGTCCCGCCGGGCTGAACAGCAGCACCCACGCGGTGCCGAACAGCCACCACGGGATCTGCGGCAGCCACGATTCGGGGAGGAAGAACGACACGATGTTGCCGATCAGCCCGAGCGTCAGCACCCAGCGCAGGCCGACGAACGTCAGCAGCACGAGCTGGAACCCCGCCTGCAACCAGCCCACCACGCGCCCTGCCTGCCGCTCCGGTCTCGCCGTTTCGACGATCTCGTCGGTCGTGCGCAGTCCGCCGCACAACGCGTTCGGGGACGGGGCGCCGTAGAGATCGCTGACCGACACGTCCGGATAGCGTTCGCGCAGCGTCGAAACGAGGCGAGCCGCGGCGAGGCTCGTCCCGCCGAGTGCGAAGAAGTCGTCATCGGGGCCGACCTCGGCGCCCAGCAGCTCCGACCACCTTTCGAGGACCCACACCATCTCCGGATCGAGGTCACCGGTGTCGGCGCGGGTGCCGGGAATCGGCCACGGCAGCGCCGCGCGGTCCACCTTCCCGGAGGAGCGGACGGGGAACTCCGGCAGCACGGCGAGCCGGGGCACGAGCGCGGCGGGCAGCCGTGCCCGCAGGCGTTCCGCCGCGGCCGTTTCGTCGAGCGAGTCCCCCGCCGGGACGACGTAACCGACCAGCACGTCGATCCCGCCGGGTGTGCGGCGGACGACGGCGGCCGCGGCGGCGACTCCCGGCAGGTCCAGCAGCGCCGCTTCGATCTCGCCGAGTTCGACCCGCCGCCCGCCGAGCTTGACCTGGTCGTCCGCGCGCCCGGCGAACACCAGTCCCGCCGGCGTCGCGCGGACGAGATCTCCGCTGCGGTAACCGCGGCGCCAGCCGAAGCAGGGCATCGCGGTGAACTTCTCGGTGTCCTTGACCGGATCCAGGTAGCGCGCGAGCCCGATCCCGCCGATGGCCAGCTCGCCGGTCTCCCCGTCGGGGACCGGCAGCCCCGCCGCGTCGACCACCGCCAGCTCCCACCCGTCGAGCGGGAACCCGATGGTGACCTCGCGCCCGGCCCGCAGCCGCGCCGCGCAGGCGACCACCGTGGCTTCCGTTGGCCCGTAGGTGTTCCAGACCTCGCGCTCGCCGTCGTCGAAGCGGCGGACCACCTCGGGCGGGCACGCTTCGCCGCCCAGCACCAGCAGGCGGACGCCCGCGAGCAGTTCCGGGGCCCAGAGCGCGGCGAGCGTGGGGACGGTGGACACCACGGTGATCGCGCGTTCGGCGAGCCACGGCCCGAGATCCGCGCCGGTGCGCACCAGCGCGCGCGGCGCCGGGACGAGGCATCCGCCGTGCCGCCAGGCGAGCCACATCTCTTCGCACGAAGCGTCGAAGGCCACCGAAAGCCCCGCGAGCACGCGATCGCCGGTGCCGATCGGCTCGCTGGGCAGGAACAGCCTCGCTTCGGCGTCCACGAACGCCGCCGCCGACCGGTGGGTCACGGCGACGCCCTTGGGCTTCCCCGTCGATCCGGAGGTGAAGATGATCCACGCGTCGTCGCTCGGCGCGGGACGCGCCGGCCGTCCGGCGGGCGGCACGGCACCCGCCGCCACCCCGTCCGCACCGATCACCGCGCACACGGCGGCCTCGCGCCACACCAGTTCGGCGCGCTCGTCGGGGTCGTCGGCGTCCACCGGGACGTACGCCGCGCCCGAGGCGAGTACCGCGAGCACGGCGAGGTAGAGGTCCGCCGTCCCCGACGGCACCCTGATCCCGACCCGGTCGCCGACCCCGATCCCGCGTTCCCGCAGTGCTTCCGCCCGGCGCGAGACTTCCTCGCTCAGCGCGGCGTAGGAAAGAACGCGGGCGCCGGAATCGAGCGCGGGTGCGTCCGGATGCGCGGCCGTGGTCGCGTCGAGAACGTCGACAAGAGTGCGCGTCCGTGGCGCGGCGCCTTCGCGAACCAGGGAATTCCCGGTACCGGGAATCCCGCCGCCACCACTGTTCTCCCGCTCGCCGACCGTCACCGCGTCCTCCTTCGCCGATCCGTTGCCCCGCGCCGGAAACAACGTTGCAGGGAAAGCCTGAGAGGACGCTGATGAAACGATGTACCGGAACTGTGCAGCACGGTCAGGAAAGGCGAATAGCGGACGATCCCGACGATATTTTCCGCGTGATCTGCGGCACTTACCACTCCACCGGGTGACGCGATTGTGAAGAGAAGCTGAACTCGCGCCACGGCGGGCAACCTCGGACTCGACACGCCCTTCGCCGCGCTCCTTCGAAGGCGCGCCGATCGGATGCCGTCCCGCGCGGCACAGCGACACGCATACCCTGAAGGATGCTCCTACAGAAGGTCGAGGCGAGGTCCACTGAACATCAGCAGCCCGGTGAGGGCCGAGAACGTGACCCCCGGAGCAGAGAACGCGCACGACAGCCACATCGCTGCCGGAACCCGAGCCCGGCGGCCGCCCTGACAAGTCCTTTATGGACGGTCAAGCGAGCTACCGCGAACCGGACGGCTCCCGCGGCGTGAAACTCGGGTAGCATGCGAAGGATGGCGCCCACGCGAGAATCCGCCGACGGCCAGGCGATCCAGGCCGCGCCGAAACGCCGTGACGCCAGGGCGAACCTGGCGAGGATCATGGCGGCGGCAGCGCGCGTCTACGCGGTGGAGGGTCTCACCGCCACCCTCGCCGATGTCGCGAAGGAGGCCGGTGTCGGTGTCGGCACCGTCTACCGCACGTTCCCCAGCAAGGACGACCTGATTCACGACGTCTACGCGCCGCACCTCGAAGAGATCGAAGAGCGCGCCGCGGAGGCGAGCCGGGCCGAAGATCCCTGGTCCGGTGTCGTGGGATTCCTGGAGCTGTCGATCCCCGAGCTGGCACGCGATCGCGGCTTCCGCGAGTTGCTCAGCGGCGCGTACACCGCCTCGCTCGGCTGGTCCCGGCCGAAGGCTCCGCACCGGCTCCGCGAACTCGTCGCGAGCAGCCACCAGCGCTCCAGCGCCCATCTCGCGGTGCTCGTCCGGCGCGCGCAGGAACGCGGCCAGCTTCGCGCCGACTTCGACACGACCGATCTGCTCGTGCTCGCGATGTCCGTGCAGACCGCCGTCGGCTTCGGCGGCCCAGGCCGTCCTGGCCTGTACCGCAGGGCGATCGGCATCATCCTGGACGGGCTGTGCGTGGCCCGCGACCGGCCTTCCCCGCTGCCCGCTTCCGGGCTCGCCGAGGTCGGCGCACTCGGCACGACGGCGAGCTGATCCCGTCCCGTTCGACTCGCGCGTCCGCGCGAGGTGATCCACGCTGGCGATGGACGAAGACCGCCACGCAGGACGGAACAGATGGACGGACACGAGCTTCTCGGCGACCCGCTGCGCAACCGCGGCACCGCGTTCACCACGGCCCAGCGCGGGGAACTCGGTCTCGACGGCCTCCTGCCCCCGGTGGTCGAGACGCTCGAAGAACAGGCCGACCGCGCGTACCGGGCGTTCCTCGGCTACGCCAAGCCGATCAACCGGCACATCTACCTCCGCCAGCTCCAGGACACCAACGAGACGCTGTTCTACCGGCTGGTGACCGATCACCTCGACGAGATGCTTCCGGTGGTCTACACGCCGACCGTCGGCGAGGCGTGCACGCGGTTCAGCGACATCTACCGCCGCCCGCGCGGGCTCTTCGTCTCCTACCCCGAACGAGGCAGGCTGCGCGAGGTGCTGCGCAACCGGCCGCACCGCGAGGTGGACGTCATCGTCGTCACCGACGGGCAGCGCATCCTCGGCCTCGGCGACCAGGGCGTCGGCGGGATGGGGATCCCGATCGGCAAGCTCGGCCTCTACACCGCGGTCGGCGGGATCCACCCGGCGCGCACGCTGCCCGTGCTCCTCGACGTCGGCACCGACAACGAAGAACTGCTCGCGCATCCGCGCTATCTCGGCTGGCGGCACCACCGCGTCACGGGTGCGGACTACGACGGGTTCATCGACGCTTTCGTGGACGCGGTGCGCGCCGAGCTGCCGGACGCGCTGCTGCAGTGGGAGGACTTCGCGACCCCGCACGCGCGACCGATACTGGCGCGCTACCGAGACCGGCTGCGCACCTTCAACGACGACATCCAGGGCACCGCCGCGGTCGTCCTCGGCGCGCTCACCTCCGCGGTCACCATGACCGGCGGCAGGCTCCGCGACCAGCGGGTGGTGCTGGCAGGCGCCGGATCCGCGGCGATCGGGGTCGCCGACATGATCCGCACCGCGATGGTCGCCGACGGGCTCACCGACGAGGAAGCGGCCCGGAACTTCTGGATCGCCGACGTGGCCGGGCTGCTGGTCGGGTCTCGCACCGATCTCAGCCCGGAACAGCGCAGGTACGCGCGCGACGGCGAGGCGCGCCCGCTCGCCGAGGTCGTCCGCGACGCGACGCCGACCGTCCTCATCGGACTGTCCACCGTGCGCGGGCTGTTCACCGAGCAGATCGTGCGGGACATGGCGGCCGGGACCGACCGGCCGGTCATCTTCCCGCTGTCGAACCCCACTTCGCATTCCGAGGCGGATCCGGCCGATCTCGCGGCCTGGACGGACGGCAGGGTCCTCGTCGCCACCGGATCCCCTTATCCGCCCCTGGAAGTCAACGGCCGATCGGTGCCCGTGGCTCAGTCGAACAACGTCTACGTGTTCCCCGCGATGGGGCTCGCGGTGACAGCGGCGAAGGCGACCAGGGTCACCGACGGCATGCTCGTGGCCGCCGCCACCGCACTCGGCGAGGCCGCGGGTGCCACCGACGCTCCCGTCGCACCGCTCCTGCCGCCCATCGCGGACATGCGCGCGGTCGCCGCCGAGGTCGCGGTGGTGGCGGCCATGGCGGCCGTCGAGGACGGCGTCGCGCCGGAGGCGACGGAAGCCGGACTCCGCGAAGCGGTGCGGAAAACCCAGTGGGAACCCGCTTACCCGGACTGATCAGGCGAACCGGTAGGCCACCGAGCCGAACGCGCACCGCTCGCGGCCCGCGGTGGTGAACACGTCCACGTCGCACCAGAACACCCGGTCGTCGCGGGCGCGGACGGTCCCGCGCGCGGTCACCGCCTCCGCGGGCGGCTGACCGAGGATCTGGGCGTGCAGCGAAATGGTGGCGCCGCCGGTGGACGGCCGCGGCCCGGTCCACGGGGCGCTCGAACCGGCGAGGTCGATCAGGGTCAGCAAGGCACCCTCGTGGAGGCGGCCCTTCTCGTCGAGATTCCGCTCTTCGAGCGCCATCGTGTACTCGACCGCTCCGGTGCCGGTCCCTTCCACCCGCAGGCCGCGGCGGGCGAGGAACGGGACTTCCGCCACCGCACGGGTGAACGCCGCCGGGTCGCCAGGAAGCTCCGGGGGCGCCGGCACCTCGGCCGCTCCCCGCCGCCCGGCGGAAAGCGCGCTCGACGCGACGGCGATCGTCCGGCCAGATTCGTCGGTCACGTCGGTCTGGTAGTAGCCGAGTTCGCGTACGCGGCGGACGGTCGAACTCGGCGCGGCGAAGGCGGTGCCGCGTCCCGCACTGGCGTAGGCCACGTGCAGCGAGGTCGTGCTGGGTTCGAGATCCGGCTCCTCGCGCCGCATGGCCGCCTGCGCGGACACCGCGGCGAGCGCCGCGATCGCACCGCCGTGCAGGGCACCGGTCGTCGTGTGCGGTTCGGTCACCGCCATGACGATCTCGCCGTCGCGCTCCCGCACCCCGAGATCGGCGAGAAACGGGCTCCCGGTCAACCACGTCGTCATGCGCCGACCGTAGCGTCCTGTCGCGGTGCCCAAACTCGGGCGGCAAGTTTCTGCGCGTTGTGCCAGCAGACGCCGACCACGTCGGTGTCGCATCCTGTTTCTGCGACTAACGGGAGGGATTCGCCTCGGCCGCCTACTCGAAAGGGAACTCTCGCAATGAAGCGAACCAAGCGCACACTCGTGGGCGCAGCCGCGCTCACGCTGCTCTTATCCGGTCTCGCCCCGGCCGGTGCCGCACAGGCCCCGTCGCCGACGCCGCCGGCGAACACGGCTGGCGTGCTGCCGCCGGATCAGGACCCGTTCTACCGCCCGCCGTCAGGCTTCGAGTCCAGTCCGAACGGGACGGTGCTGCGTTCGCGGGAGGTCACCGCGCTGGCGATCATCTTCCCCATCCCGGCCAAGGCGCACCAGGTGCTCTACAAATCGGTCGACGGCCACGGCAAGCCGGTCGCCGAGGCCGCGACCGTGCTGACCCCGCTCACTCCCTGGGCCGGCGGCGGCCCTCGCCCCCTCGTGTCGTACCAGCTCGCCGAGGATTCGTTGTCCACCCGCTGCCAGCCGTCGTACACGCTGCGGGTCGGCATCGGCGCGCCGACACCCGCCGCGACCTACGAAATGACGCTGTCGCTCGGCGCGCTGGCCAAGGGGTACGCGGTCGTCTACGCCGACTACGAGGGCCCGAACTCGGAGTTCGCCGCGGGGCCGCAGGCCGCGCACGGCGTGCTCGACGGCATCCGCGCGGTGCAGCACTTCCCCGAGGCGGGCCTGGCACCGAACGGGCCGGTGGCGCTGTGGGGCTACTCCGGCGGCGGGCTCGCCACCACCTGGGCCGCCGAGCAGAAGGAGGCGTACGCACCGGAGCTCAACGTCGTCGGCGCCGCGGCGGGCGGGGTGCCGGCCGATCTGGAGAAGATGCTGAAGTTCAACGACGGGAACCTCGGCGCCGGCCTCGGCCTGATCGGCGTGATGGGCCTGGCGAGGGCGTACCCCGAGGCGGGGATCGACGCGCTGCTCAACGACAAGGGCCGCAAGCTGTTCGCGGACAACCACGACAACTGCACGCTGGACATCGCGCTGCTGCACCCGTTCGACCACCTGGCGAACTACACCACCGTGCCGGCACCGGCGGATTCCCCGGCGGCGCGGCTGCTCTACGAGAAGAACAACACCGGGCAGGCGACGCCGAAGTTCCCGTTCTACAACTACCAGGGCCTCGCCGACGAGTTCGTACCCGTGGCACCCGCCGACGCGCTCGTCGCGAAGTACTGCGCGAACGGCGGCACGGTCGAAAAGTCCCGCATCCCGTTCGCGGGCCACATCGGCGGCGAGATAGCGGGCGATCTACCCGCGCTCGGGTGGTTGTCCGACCGGTTCGCCGGTAAATCGCCCAAAAACGACTGCGCGTGACCTGGTGCGGGGTGGTGTCCTATTCGGACGCCACCCCACGCCGGGCGTCCTTGACCTCCAGCGCGGTCGAGGTGCGAGACTGGGTACATGACCGAAGCGATCCCGGTGACCGGCGTCAACGAAGTGACCCTCGAAACCATCGATCTCCCCCGCGCCGAGCGGTTCTACACCGAGGTGCTCGGGTTCCCCGTCCTCGAACGCTGGGAAGGTTCACACTGGACAGGCCGGGAGGCGGTGTGGGTGCTGGCCGGTTCGACCAGGATCGGCCTGTGGAAGCCCGGGCTGGGCATCTCGCGCGCGCGTCCCGGCGTCCACGTCCACTACGCGATGAGCGTCGCCGCCGACGCCTACGACGACGTGGTCGCCACCCTGCGGTCGCGCGGGGCCGCCGTCGACGAGGTCGAGTTCGGCGGGCGGAAAGCCAGGTCCGCCTACGTCATGGACCCGGACGGGCACGTCGTGGAGTTCTGGACCTGGGACGTGCGCAAGGGCAACCCCGGTCCGCCGGTCGCGGTGAGCGAGAACGTGTTCGGCGTACCCAAGTCACTCTGAGCTCCCTCGCACGCTTGGCTTTCGCGGCTCGCATACCGCGAAGAATGCTCCTAGGGAGGTCAGGGGGAGGTCCGCCGCGCATGCCCTGACGGGAGCCTTCGGGGCATGCCGGGCAGCATCAGGGTAGTTGCCAAATCGGCAAGGTAGTTTGCGCCCGAGGCCACGAGCTCCGCATCATCGCGGTATGACATCGAATCCAACACCGAGCCGGAACGACAGCTTCGACATCGTGGTGATCGGCGGCGGCGCGGCGGGGCTCAGCGGCGCGCTGACACTCGGCCGCGCGCGCAGGTCCGTGCTCGTAATCGACGCGGGCGAGCCCCGCAACGCCCCCGCCGCGCACGCGCACAACTACCTCGGGCGCGAGGGGATCGCACCGCGCGAGCTGCTCGCGATCGGCCGGGAGGAGGTCGCCCGGTACGGTGTCGTCTTCCGGGACGGCCGGGTGACCAGGATCGAGCGCGAGCACGACGGGTTCCGCGTGCGCGTCGCCGACGGGACGACGATGACCGCCCGCCGGGTGCTCGTCGCGACCGGCCTCGCTGACGAGCTGCCGCCGGTGCCCGGCCTCGCCGAACGCTGGGGCCACGACGTGCTGCACTGCCCCTACTGCCACGGCTGGGAGGTCAGGGACCAGGCCATCGGCGTACTCGCTTCGGGCCCGCTCTCGGTGCACCAAGCCCTGCTCTGGCGGCAGTGGAGCGACGACGTCACGCTCTTCCTCAACGACGCGGTCGAGCCGGGTGACGACGATCAGAGGCAGCTGCTCGCGCGGGGCATCACGATCGTCGCCGGGGCGGTCGACCGGCTGGAGTCCAAAGAGGACGAACTGACCGGTGTCGTGCTCGCCGACGGGCGCGTGGTGGCCTGCCGGGCACTCGTGGTCGCACCGAAGTTCTCCGCGCGCGCCGAACCGCTCGCCGCACTCGGTTTGGCCGCGGCCGAGCAGGACCGGGGCGGCACGGTCGTGGGCAGCGCCGTCGTCGCGACCGATCCGACCGGACGGACGGAGGTACCGGGCGTGTGGGTCGCCGGCAACGTCACCGACCTGTTCGACACGGTGGCCACAGCCGTAGCGGCCGGGACGCGCTCGGCTGCCGCGATCAACGCGGATCTCGTCGCGGAGGACACCAGGCTGGCGGTCGAAGCGAGCTGAACGGTCAGCTCGGCGGCGCGGGTGCCGCGCGGTGCAGCGACAGCGCGGCACCGGGCTGAGGGGTGCCCGACCAGCCGCCGCTCTCCGCGGTCCACGTCCTGCCTTCGAAGCTGACCTGGTCCACACCGAACGCGGCGGCGTGCGCGACCAGCCAGCTGCTCAGTGCCCAGCCCCGCGCGCTCGGGTGCGTGCCGCTCAGCGCGGCCGTCCCCAGCTCGTTGTTCGCGGTACTGACGAGATCCGCGGCGGGCGGGCCGAGCTTGAGATCGTGACAGGTCAGCGCGGCGGGATGCTGCCCGGTCAGTGCCGCCGCGGCGGCACGCGCGGTGGGTTCCCACTGGGCGTAGGCGTCCGGGGCGCCGGAGCGCTGCACCGCCTGCGCGGCGACCGTGACCGGGAGATCGGCCCATCCCGGCAACGCGGCGAGCCTCTTGTAGAACGCGGTCGCCGCGTACACCGGGTCCTTGAGCTGGTCCGGCTTTCCCCAGCCCTGGCTCGGCCGCTGCTGGAACAGGCCGATCGAGTCGCGGTCGCCGCCGGGCAGGTTGCGCAGCCCCGACTCCTGCAGCGCGGTGGCCAGCGCGATCGTGGTCGCGTGCTCCGGCATCCCGAGCTTCGTCCCGACGGCCGTGATAGTCGCCGCGTACCCCATGCCGTCCGGGGTGAAGGTGAACTCGGGACGGCCGTCGCCGGGCGCCGCGGTGACCGAGCACCCCGGTGCGGGACGACTCCTGTCCGATGACGTCCACACGATCACGACCCCCGCCACCAGCACGCCGACCAGCACGATCGCGAGCAGACAACCCTTCCGCATCCCAGCCCTTCCGCCAGATCACCTTGGCGCAAGTCTGCCCTCGCGGGGTACGCGGGTGTGTCACCGGGACCCGGTCAGCCCGGCGAAGGTGGACATCGCACCGGCTGGCACGGTGCCGCCGTACTGGGCCGGTCCGGTGGCGAAGCTCGGCAGGATGGTGTGGTGCGATATCCAATCGCCGACCGCGCTCACGATGGTCCTTCCGCCGGGAAGGAACACATCACTGGCGGCCGCGTGCCTTGCCGCCGTTTGAGACAATTGACCTCGAACCATGCGATGTCGCGCACCCGCGAGCAGTTCACCTGAACATATCAATAACCCGGGATCGCGCCTCGATCACGTCGAAACGACAAGGGCCATCGGCCCCGGAGAAAAAGGGACTTTCGCCCCCTCGGTGCCGGGTCAGCCCTTGGTCCGCGGCCCCGTTTCCCCCGTGGTGTAAAGATCTTCGACATCCGGCGCGCGCGTCACAACAGCGGAGGAAACATCGCTGAGACTGCGCCGGTTGTTTCGCGCGAACCGTCGCAGCAACGCGAAAGCCTCCCCCATTTCCACACCGAGGCGCTCGGCGACGAATCCTTTCGCCTGCTCGATGATCACCCTGCTGGTGAGCGCCGTCTCCAGTTGTTCGACGAGCAGTTCGTGGTGCCGGATAGACCTCGCCTGCAGCAACGAGATGGTGGCCACGTCCACCATCGCCTTGGCGGAGCGGAGTTCCTCCGGTCCGAGGTTCCCCGTTGACGAGCGGAACAGGTTCAGCACCCCGATCACCTCGGACCTGAGCTGCATCGGCAGCGCGACCACCGACCTGAACCCGACCGACCACGCCTTGCGGGCGAACTGCGGCCACCGCGTCCCCGCCGAGCTCAGATCCGGCCAGGACACCGCCTTCTTGCCGTGGAACGCCTCCAGGCAAGGTCCCTCGTTGGCCTGGAGCTGGAACACCTCGAGCACCCGCGCGCTCTCGTTCGAGCTGGCCACCAGCTGCAGTTCGCCGCGGGAGCTGGCGAGCAGCAGCCCGGCGGCGTCCACGTCGAGCAGTTCGACGCACCGGTCCGTGAGGACGTGCAGGAAGTCGATGGCGTCGAAGTCATCCGTCAAGGTGTCCGCCAACTCGACGAACGTTTCCATCAAACGCTGCTCGCTCACTGTCAAAACCTCCACGGGACAACCACGAACACAGGCAAAGGATAGGCGTCCGGCACGATCAGCTGGCCCCCAAGTCGATGTCGAACCTCAGCAGTCGCGCGACCACCTCGGCGGCCACCTCGGAGAGCGGGCGCCGGTCGACGAACGCACGTGCACGCAATCGTGCGTACGCATCGTCGAGTGACAGGTCCAGTTGCGCCGCGACCATGCCCGCGGCCTGGTGCACCTGCGGATCGGACAACGTGAACGTGTTCCCCGGCTGCTCGCCGTCCCCGTTCGACAGGCCCGCGTGCTCGTCGAGTATCAGCATCAGCGCGATCTCCCCGAACACCAGTGCGTCGGTCAGTTCGGCGACGTCCAGCGCCACCGGTTCCCGTCTGCAGAGGGTCAGCACGCCCACCCTGACCGCGCCGACGACCAGCGGGAACGCGAAGAAGGCCCGTGCACCCTCCTCGACGGCCAGCGCGGTGTACAACGGCCACCGGCGCGCCGCGGCGACGTTGTCCAGGTCGGATACCAGCACCGGCGCCAAGCTGCGCGAGGCCTCGATCATCGGTCCTTCGCCGACCGTGTTCTCGATATCCGCGAGCCGCGTGCACAGCGACGTGGTCGAATACCGGAGTTCCATCCTGCCGTTGCCGTCGCTACCGGCCAGCAGCCCCACCCCCGCCACTTCGAGGGCGATCGCCGCCGTGTCGCACACCAGCTCGACCGACACAGTCCGGCCTTGTTTCCTGGCGTGCTCGGACATCGGTACCCATAACTGCGCGAGACGTGACTCCTCGGGATTACCGCTCTGGATAAGCGACACGACAGCCCAGGGCCTCCGGCTTGATTGAGTGAACTACCAGGGCTTCTGTGCTCGACCTTCTCTCGCGCGGACCGGATCGGACGTCCGACCGACCGACCCTACACGGGGGCAGTCAGGCAGAGCGCGGCACGCGCCGGACCGCCCGAAGCCGCCTCGCGGGACCTCGGCGTTCCCCGGTACGCCATCCAGAGGCTGGAGGCCGCCACCCGTCCCGTTACTGTCGAATTCCGTGGTGCGCACCGGAATGTCTTGCCCGCACACGAAACCGGTACTGCCGGAGACGGCGTACCGCACGGGAACCGACCGCCGGTGACGACGGGCCAGAACGGGTCACCGCCTGCTCCCCCGGTGTCGAGAGTCCCCTGCCGAGTCGGCGGCCAGCGCCTCTCTCAGCGTGTTCAACGCCCGATGCTGGGTCACCCGCACCGCGCCCGCACTCGGCATGTCGAGCGCGGCCGCGGTCTCCTCGGCGGAATAGCCGAACAGCACCCTCATGGCGAGCACCTCGCGATGCCGCCGGGGAAGCTGCCTCAGCAGCCAGGACATCGACAGCCGCTGGTCGGCCAGCTCGATCCCGTCGCGTCGCGAGTCGATCTGACCGCGGTCGCCGTACCCCTCGCCGAAGTCGGCGACGGGCTCGGTGCGGTCGCCGGCCCTGCGGCGGTAGATGTCCACGATCTTGTGCCCGGCGATGCCGAAGACGAAGGAAAGGAACCGGTCAGCCGGATAGCGGTACCGCGGCAACGCGGCGAGCACCGCGACGAGCACGTCCTGTGTGCAGTCCTCCGCACCGGTGGCACGGTGATCGCGCGCGCCGAGCCGGCGGGCGCAGTACCGGAAGACCACGGGGTGCAAAAGGCGCAAAAGCCCGTCGGCGGCGCCGGGATCACCCCGCACCGCGGCGGTGATGAGTTCGGGCCGCATGCCCGCGAAGGCGCCAGCCCTCTCCCCCGTCTCGGCATCAGCGGAGCGGTTCGCCAGCAGTACGCCTCCGGACATCCCGAGGACTCCCAGATCAGATCAGGTAAGCCGGCACGGCTCCGGCACAAGATCACGTTTGGTCGTCCGGGGTCCGGGGATTCTCAACCGCGTTCACTTCAGCGTGCACCACGTCCCCTCGGGTTGTCCATCGTCCTTTCGGCGACAACGAAGTGACCGATGCGAAAGGAAGATCAGTTCGGTTGAATTGCCTGGCAGGGATATTCGAGAGCGGTCCCGCCGCCCGGCACCCGCGGGGTGGCGGCCCGTAACACCCGCCACCGCACACGCGACATCGTTGACCTAGCGCACCGAGGTGATGACACATGGATGCCGAGCTTGTCGTCGGCACGTTCGTCGAACTGGCCGATGCACTGCCCGGCGGCGCGGGGGTCACCGGGTTCACCCGGCTGGTCGTCGACAGGGTGACCGAACTCGCCGACGCCGACTCCGCCGTCCTCCTGCTCGCCGCGAACGACAGAGCCAGACCCGCGCTGGCCGCCAGCTCGTCACCGCGCGCCCGCGAGCTCGCTCGGCTGCAAATAGAACTCGACGAGGGCCCTTGCCTCCAGGCGCTTCGAGACGGCGTCGTCGCACGGCATTCCGCAGGTACGCGGTGGCCCCGGTTCGCGCGCGAGATCGGCACGGCGGAGCCGCTGTCGCTGGACGCGATACCCGTGCGCCGCGAGGGCGTCACCGGCGCGCTGGGCATAGTCCGCGCCGCGCCCACCGGGCTGGACGAGCCGACGATGGGCATGGCGACGGCGATCGCCGACCTCGCCGCGATCAGCATTGCCAGGCACGGGCGTCTCCACACCGGGCAGCGGCACGCCAAGCGGCTGCGCTCGACGCTGGACGTCCTGATCGTCGTCGAGCAGGCGAAAGGCATTCTCGCGGAAAGGACCGGAACCGACGTCGAGACGGCGCACAGGCTGATGCAAGACTATGCGCACGTGCAGAATGAATCGTTGGATGGAATTGCGCACCGCGTGATCGCCGACGCGGGGAAATCCACCTGAATGGTGGAAGTTCGATAACCCCGTCCTGCACGTTCGGCAAGAAGTGGCTTTCTTGCGGCCGAGCGTCGTACCATTCTCCTGTGCCGCGACGGCGTTCCCTGATCGGTGCGTCGCGCGAAATGCCCTTATTCGCCGTCCCGGCCCCCTGACGGTTTCCGAAACATCCGGCACGGGAGACGTGACATGGACGAGGACCGCCGAGCGGGCAGCGCCGGCGAACCGCTGATCCGCGAGAACGCGAACCTGCTCAGGCTCGACACCGCGACGATTGCCGCGCTCCAAGGGGCGACGCGGGAGTTCCGGGCCCTCGACTACCGCCACGGCGGCAGATCCTGCCTCGACGCCGTAGCGGTACTCCTGCGCTACGGCGAAACCCTGCTGCGCAGCACCGCGACGCGGCAGATGATGGACCTGTTCTGCGGCGCGCTCGCCGATTTGCACAACCTGGCCGGCTGGACCTGCTTCGACACCGGCCATCCGGTGCTCGCGCGCGAGCACTTCGAACGCGCGCTGGAACTGGCCACGGCGGCGGGTGACGACGACCTGGTGGCCAATGTCTGCTACCGGCTCGGCCGGGTTCACCTGCACCACGACGAACTCGGCCTGGCGGCGCGCCAGTTCGACCGCGGGCAGCAGGTCACCGAGCACGCCGGGTCGCCGCTGACCCGGTCCATCCTCTCGGTGAACCAGGCCTGGATCCACGCCCGCGGTGGCGACGGCGCCGAGGCGCTGCGGTTGCTCGGCACCGCGCGGCACCAGTTCGACCTCGCCGCCGAGCACGCGGACGGCGGAACGCCGCCATGGGCCGGTTTCTTCGGCGAGACCGACCTGTCCGCGATGATCGGCACCATCCACAGCGAACTGGCCGTCACCACGAGGACAGGGCACACCGGCGCCGCGATCCCCGCCCTGCAGGCGGCCGTCGACGGCTACGACGCCGGAATGGCCCGCAGCAGGTCGTTCGTCCTCATGTTCCTCGCCACGGACCACGTCCTCGACGGCGACATGGACGAGGCCGTCCTGATCGGCGACCGCGCGATCGACGCGGCGAGCCAGCTCAGCTCCGCGAGGACCAGGGATCGCATCCGGCCGCTGCTCACCGAGACGCTCCGGTTTCCCGGTGACGTGCGTGCGGTCGACTTCGCAGAGCGAATACGGCTGTTCCTGACCGCCCCGGTTGCCTGAACCGCACCACCCGTGTGGTTCTGTCGTCGTCGCGAACACCCGGGCTAGGCTGAATCCTTTGTGGCGCCCCAGACCTCGGCGGCCGTCCCTCTGTTGAGCCGAGTCGATCGGAGCGTCCGAGTGGTGACACCACCGGCTAACGACAGTTTTCACGACCCCTACCCGATCGGGTGGGTCCTCACCTATCTCAGCGCGGGTCCGGTGAACGGCTCGGGGCGGTACCGCATCGGCGTCGTCACCGGGGAATCCGTCCGAGACGCCCGCACCGGCGTCGAGACGATCCCCCTCGCCGAAGCGGGCGAAGACACGAACGGGCAGGTGGTGTGGATCCGCGACGACGACGTCATCGGTATCGAACCACGCCTGCGGTCCCGGCATGGTTGACGACGGAGCTCGCCGGGAGCAGCAGGCCGTCCATCGCCGCGCGGTGCCGAAACGCCACGGCGGCGGTTACCCGCCGGGGTGGCACGTCCGGTACCGCGAACGCGCGTACCCGATGCGCCGGAGGCCCGGTGAACCCAACACCAGGTGGTGCGAAACGACCGGCGTCGTCATCGGGCGGGGTCTTCGCGACGTCCACACCAACACGACCTGGGTGCCGGTGCGCCCGGACGACGCACCGGAGGACACCCCGGCGCGGCTCGTGCGGGCCACCGACATCCTCGACGCGACGCCGCCCGACGCTCCCGGGATCCCGGCCCCACGGGAGTGAGGGCCGTCGTTCCCGACCTGTTCCGCACCTCGGCCAGGCGCCCCTCACACCGCTGAGCCTGCCTAAGGCAACAATCTGCCTATTAGGACGAACGGGTGGGTGGCGTACGCCATTCGCGGGTAGTCAGAACACGGAGCGCCATCGTATGCTACCCGCGAGTAGAGGATCTTGACTTCCTTGACGCGGTGGGAGGCGAGATGGCGACCGACCGCGGCGGTGCCGCCGGGGCCAACCGGCGGGAATCCCTGGAGAAGCTGCTCGAACAAGGCCCCTTCGATGTCGCGCTGCGCGCGGCGATCGTGGCGCGCGGCCTGAGCCTCGACCGCATCCAGGACCGGCTGAGCCGCCAGGGCGTGCAGATCAGCCTGGCCACGCTGAGTTACTGGCAGTCGGGCCAGCGCAGGCCCGAGCGAGCGACCTCGCTGCGCGCGGTCGAGCATCTCGAAGAGGTGCTCGAACTCCCCCGTGACGCGCTGCGCGACCTGCTCGGCCCGCGTCCGCCGCGAGGCACCAAGGACACCGGGCTGCCGGGGCTCGCGGACCTGTGGCCGTCGAAACCCGAGGTGTCCCGGCTGCTCGGCGACGTGCCCGTCAACCCGGACACCTCGTTGCGGCGCCTGACCCTGCACGACCGCGTCATGGTCGGCCCGGACGGGCGGGAAAGCTCGGTGCGCTGCACCCAGGTCATGCGCGCCGAACGCGGCGGGCCGGACCGCGCGCTGCTCGTCTTCGAATGGGACGGCGACGCCAACGATCCGCCGACGGTGAGCGGGCTGCGGAACTGCCGTCTCGGCAAGGTGGTCACCAGCGAGGCGAGTTGCCTGTTCGCCGCCGAACTGCTTTTCGAACGGGCACTGTGCCACGGCGAGACCGTGCTGATCGAGTTCGAAGTGCGCAACCCCCGCCGCGGGCTCGCCGAGCCCGCCGTGACCGAGTCCTACTTCCGCCGGTTCCGCCGGTCCGTGCGGGAGTACCTGCTCGAGGTCTGCTTCGACCCGGCCGCGATTCCCCAGCGATGCCGCCATTTCACCGCGCCGCCGGGCGAGAGCGCCCCGGAGTCGGTGCGGAGCCTCAAGATCGGCGTCTCCGATTCGGTGCTGGTGCTCGCCCGCGACTTCGGGCCGGGGCACTTCGGCGTCCGGTGGCACTTCGACAAGTGAGCGCGCGGCGTGAGAGCGGGACCACAACCGGTCCTTTTCACTTTTCACATCGTGCTGATTCGGCAGGAAGACGGCGATACGCACACCCCCGGCAGCGCAGGACGGGAGGCGAGGACCGCCCTGCCACGCTCGGTGGCGGGTTGCTCACGATCGAGCCTGCCCCTTAGGTGGGGCTTGTACGGGCGTCCCATTGTCTGTTTCTCCCCGAGGTGTACATGAGCCTGCGGCTGGCCGGCAACCCCACCGATCCGGTTCCCCCACGCGTACGAGCGCGCTGGGTGGTGCCCGCGCTCGTGGTTCTCGCGTGGCTCGTCTTCGGCACTGTGACGGCGAGTTTCCCCGGCCGCCTTTCGCAGGTGCAGACGAACGACGGGGCGGCGTTCCTGCCTGCCGGGGCCGAAGCGACCGAGGTGGCGCACCTGCAGGAGCGGTTCGCGGGCGGGAAGATCCAGCCCGCGCTCGTGGTGTACGAGCGGGCGACACCCATCACCGGTGCCGACCGCGCCGCGATCTCAGCGGACGCGGCCGCGATCGGGCACCTCGACGGGCTCGCGGGACCGGTGAGCCAGCCGATTCCCGCGCCGGACGGGAAAGCGGTACAGGTCGTCGTCCCGGTGTCCGGTGTGGACGGATTCGCCGCGGGAGAGACAGTGCGCTCGCTGCGCGACCTGGTGCACGCCGGTCTCCCGGCGGGGCTGACCGCGGAGGTCACCGGGCCAGGCGGGTTCAACGCGGATTTCAGCGAGGTGTTCGGCGGTATCGACGGCAGCTTGCTGCTCATCACCGCGCTCGCCGTGGTCGTGATCCTGGTGCTGGTCTACCGCAGCCCGCTGCTCCCCGTGGTGGTGCTCGCCTCCGCCGGGCTCGCCCTAGTCGCGGCGTCCGCCGTGGTGTACCCGCTCGCTTCCGGTGGCGCGCTCACCCTCAACGGCCAGACGCAGGGCATCCTGTTCATCCTCGTCTTCGGCGCGTCGACCGACTACGCGCTCCTGCTCGTCGCGCGCTACCGCGAAGAGCTGACCAGACAGGAAAGCCCGCGCGCGGCGGTGGTGACGGCGTTGCGCGCGTCCGTCGAGTCCATCGCCGCCTCGGCGGCCACGGTGGTACTCGGGCTGCTGTGCATGCTGTTCAGCGAACTGACCTCCAACAAGGGCCTCGGTCCCGTGGCGGCGATCGGGATCGGCGCCTCGCTGCTGACCTCGCTCACCTTCCTGCCCGCCGCGCTGGCGCTGCTCGGGCGCGCCGCGTTCTGGCCGGTGCGCTCGGCCGCCAAGCACCGGGCCGGGCTGTGGACGCGCGTTTCCGGGCTCGTCGGCCGCCGGTACCGGACCGTGTGGGTGGTCACCGCGCTCGCGCTCGCCGTGCTCGCCGCCTTCGCCCCCACGCTGAAGTCGACCGGGGTCAGCCAGGCGCAGGTGTTCCTCGACCGGGTCGAATCGGTGTCCGGACAGGACACGCTGGCCGAGCACTTCCCCGGTGGCGCTGGTGATCCGGTGATCGTCGTCGCCAAGCGGTCCGAAGCGGACCGGGTGGCCGCGGCGGTGGGCCAGGTACCCGGTGTCGTCGGCGCGCGGGTGAGTTCGGACCCCGGCACCGGTGCGCCGAAGGTGGTGGACGGTCTCGCCGAGATCGAAGCGGTACTCAGCTCGCCCGCCGACTCCGGAACGGCACTGTCCACAGTAGACAAAGTCCGGTCCGCCGTCCGCACCGTGCCCGGCGCCGAGGCGAAGATCGGTGGCCAGAGCGCGGTGCAGCAGGAGATCCGCGCCGCGGCCGAACGCGATCGCGCGGTGATCATCCCGATCGTGCTGCTGGTGATCTTCGGTGTCCTCGCGCTGCTGCTGCGCTCGCTGCTCGCACCGCTGATGCTGATCGGGACCGTGGTCCTGTCGTTCGCGGCCACACTGGGCGTCGGCGCGCTGGTCTTCAACCACCTGCTGGACTTCCCCGGCTCGGATCCGTCCGTGCCGCTCTACGCGTTCGTCTTCCTGGTGGCACTGGGGATCGACTACAACATCTTCCTGATGCACCGCGTCCGCGAAGAGGCGCACGGCCTCGGCACGCGGGCGGGCACGCTCGAAGCGCTGTCGGTCACCGGTGGGGTGATCACTTCGGCCGGCGTGGTTCTCGCCGCGACGTTCGCGGCGCTGTCCGTGCTGCCGATCCTGTTCATGGCGCAGATCGCCTTCCTGGTCGCCTTCGGCGTGCTACTGGACACCCTGCTCGTGCGCTCACTGCTGGTCCCCGCGCTTACTGTCCACATCGGACGTACGCTGTGGTGGCCCGGTGCGCTTCGCAAGGGCGCGGCCTGATCCGCTCATGCCAGGCGACAGACGCACCGCGACCACCGCGCCGACGGCCGTGACCGCCGCGGCCGCGACCGCGGTCGCGGCGAACCCCGCGAGGAACGCGTGATGTGCGTCCTCCGGCGCCACACCTGGTGGTACGGCACCTTGCGTAACCGCCTCGTCGGCGACAATTCCCTTGGCGCGCAAGGACATCACCGCACCGAGCGCGACAATTCCCAGCGCACCGCCGAGCTGGGTGGCGACCTGCTGCAGCGCGGACGCGAGCCCGGACATCGAAACCGGCGCGCCTGCCACGATCAGCTGAGTGGCCGCGATCAGCGCGATACCGGTGCCCGCGCCGAGCACCACCGAAGCCGGCAGTGCGTCGAGCCATCCCGTGCCGCCGTCGAGCCGGGTGAACCCGGCCATGCCGACCGCCACCAGCACCAGCCCGCCCGCCGCGGGAAGGCGCGGCCCGAACCTGCCGGTCAGCACGCCACCGGCCGGGGCGCTGAGGACGACCACCACGGTCACCGGGAGCAACCACATCCCGGCGGCGACCGGGTCGAGGCCGCGCACGTTCTGCAGGTACAGCGTGAGGAAGAACAACAACCCGAACAGCGAGAAGTAGCTCAACGCGGTCAGCACCGCGCCGACCCCGACCCCCGGCGACCGCAGCAGCTTCCGGATCGTGCCCGGCTCCCCCGTCGCCCGCGACTCGCCGATCCTGACGACCGTCACCACCGCGGTGAGCACCGCGATCGGCACGTTCACCAGGAATACCGCCTGCCAGCCCGCCCATCCGACGAGCAGCCCGGCCACGATCGGTCCCGCCGCGATGGCCGCGGCCGACGCGCCGCCCCAGATACCGAGCGCGAGTTCCAGCCGTTCCGGCGGGAACGCCGCCCGGAGCAGTGCGAGCGCGGCCGGCTGCAGCAGCGCGCCGCAGATGCCCTGCAGCGCGCGCAGCGCGACCAGCACCCCGATCGACGAGGTCAGCGCGACCAGCAGGGAAGCGGTCCCGAAGCCGAGCACCCCGGCGAGGAACACCGCCCTGCGGCCGAAGCGATCCGCGAGCCTCCCGGCGGGGAAGAGTGCCGCGGCGAGCGCCAGCAGGTACGCGGTGGTCACCCATTGCAGACCGGACAGCGAAGTCCCGGTGGTACTGGCGATCCCGGGGCCCGCGATGGTCAGCGCGGTGCCGTCGAGCCCGGCCATCATGCCGCCGAGCGACACCGCGGCCAGCGTCCACCACGGCCGATTTCCCGCGACACGGGAGTCCGGCGTAAATTTCATCGCAATAACCTTCCCTGCGCCTTGCCGAGTCACCCGGCGAGGAATGGCGGAGCAGTGCGGGCAAATACACATCGAGTCCGCGGCACGTCGGCTCCAGTGCTTTTACGATAGCGTTACCGCCGGGGTCGGCAAACACGGATCCAGCCCCGACCGGGAAACGCGCCCCAGGATTCGCCGGATCGCATTCCTCCCCCTGCCGGGCTACCCCCGGAAATCCGGTGGCCAACCCTCCGCTTACCCAGGTCGACCTGCGATCATGTCAGTGCCGACCAACCGGTGCCGACCTCCCTCGGCGGCCACGGTGTCCAGCAGGTTAAAGACGGGGCAATTCCAGGTCGGCAGGTGTGAAAAAAGTGAACACCCGACCGGTGTGAATACTGTGAAAAACCGAATCCGCGGGAACCGGGAAGCGTTCGCGCGATTTTCCCCGGACGGTGTCCCGGCTCACAGGCGCAAGTATCTTGCGCAGCGAAAAGTCCGCCCGGTACTGTCCGGACATCTCGCATTGCCGCTGGAATTCCGTTGGAAAATAGCCGATCCGGCGCGGCGTGCGCCGATCGGATTCCCCGCGATCACGCACGTTTGACCAGACACAGTGTGCTGCCAGGCACAGGGTTGGGAGCGTCATGGCTTACCAGGACATCGTATTCTCCGCCGAGTTCGGCCCGTTGACCTCGTCACTGGCGAGCCGCTGGGACTCCGATCGGCCCGCGTTCACCTTCGTCGATTACGGCGAACGCCGCGAAGGCGTGTCCACCACGCTGAGCTGGGCCGAGTTGGACCTGCGCGCCCGCGCACTCGCCGCGCGGCTCGGCGGGCTCACCACACCCGGGGAACGGGTCGCGGTGCTGTGCCCGCAGAACCTCGACTACATCGTCGCGTTCTACGGCGCCCTGTACGCGGGGGTGATCGCCGTACCGCTGTTCGCCCCCGAAGTGAGCGCGCACGGTGAACGTCTCGTCGGGGCGCTCGCCGACAGCGACCCCGAAGTCTGGCTCACCTCGGACTCCGCGGTGGCCGACATCCGCGGCCTGCTCGACGCGCACCCGGTGCCGCGGCCGAAGCACCTGGTCGCGGTGGACACAGTGGACCCCGCGCTGGCGGCAAACTACTCGTCCGTCGAGCTCACCCCGGACCAGCCCGCGTACCTGCAGTACACCTCCGGCTCGACCAGGAAGCCCGCGGGCGCGGTCATCACGCACCGCGCGCTCGCGGCGAACGTCCGCCAGATCGTGGAGGCGTACGGCACCGGCGAGGACAGCACCTGCGCGGGCTGGCTGCCCTTCTTCCACGACATGGGCCTGCTCCAGCTCGTCTGCCTCCCCGTCCACGTCGGCTGCCATTCGGTGTTCACCACCCCGTACGCCTTCACCCGCAAACCACTGCGGTGGCTGCACCTGATGAGCGGGCGCAAGGACGTGATCACCGCCGCGCCCAACTTCGCCTTCTCCTACACCGCGGCGAAACTGGCCGCGGGCGGCGATGCCGGGGGCATCGACCTCAGCGGCGTGCGCGCCGCGATCAACGGCAGTGAGCCGGTCCGCGCCGAAACGATCGACGGGTTCCTCGCCGCGGCGGGGCCGCTGGGCTTCCGCGCCGAGGCGCACCGGCCCTCCTACGGGCTCGCGGAGGCCACCGTGTTCGTCAGCACCACCGCACCGCGCCCTCCTCGCGTAGCGGTACTGGATCGCGTCGAACTCGGTGCCGGGCGCGCGATCGTGGTGGAAGCCGGGCACGACCGCGCGCTGAGCCTGGTCTCGGCGGGGCTGCCGGTCGGCCAGCAGCTGCGGGTCGTCGATCCGGCCACCGGCACGCCGCTGCCGGACGGCTCGGTCGGCGAAATCTGGTTGCACGGCCCCAACATCGCCACCGGCTACTGGCGCCAGGCGACGCGCTCCGCCGAATCCTTCGACGGCACGCTCACCGAAGGCGAACCGCGGTCGGGGTGGCTGCGCACCGGGGACCTCGGCGTCTGGCACGACGGCGAGGTCTACCTCACCGGCAGGCTCAAGGACCTGATCATCATCGACGGGAAGAACCACTACCCGCAGGACATCGAGGCGACCGCGCAGGACGCGCACCCGGCGCTGCGGCGCGACCGGCTCGCCGTGTTCAGCGTGACCCACGACGGGCGCGAGGCGCCGGTGGTGGTCGCCGAGTACTCCAACCACGTCGCCGACGCGGACCGGAACACCGAGGAGATCGAACGCGCCGTCCGCGCGGCCGTCGCCAAGCACCACGACCTGCGGCTGCACGAGTTCGTCCTGGTGCCGCCCGGCACCGTGCTCCGCACCTCGAGCGGCAAGATCGCCCGTTCGGCCACTCGCTCGCACTACCTGTCCGGAGGCCTGTCATGAACAGCACGAGACTGCGCCAGTGGCTCACCTCGAGACTCGCCCAGATCTGCGGAATCGCCGAGTCCGATGTGGACGCCGACTGCCCGCTGCGCGAGTACGGCCTCACCTCTCGTGACGCGGTGATGCTCACAGGGGAGCTCGAAGACGAGCTGGACCGCGACCTGCCGACGCAACTGCTCTGGCAGCACCCCACGATCGCCGCGCTCGCCACCGAGCTCGCCGGTGACGGTGACACCTCGATCTCCTCCGCGGCGTCCGAACCACGGCCGTCGGCCGGCGCCGCCGAGCCGATCGCGGTGATCGGCCTCGGCTGCCGCCTGCCCGGCGGGGTGCGGGGACCCGGCGACTACTGGCGGCTGCTGGTCTCCGCGGAGAACGCGGTCACCCCGCTGCCCGAGGACCGGTGGGAGCAGTTCGGCCACGACACCCCGGAACAGGCGGAGACCCTCGCGAACACCAGCCGCTGGGGCGGTTTCCTCGACTCCGTCGCCGAATTCGACGCCGAGTTCTTCGGCATCACGCCGCGCGAGGCGAGCGCGATGGACCCGCAACAGCGGCTGCTGCTCGAAGTGGCGTGGGAAGCGCTCGAACACGCCGGGGTCGCGCCGGAGCGGCTGCGCGGCAGCTCGGCCGGCGTGTTCGTCGGGATCAGTGGCAACGAGTACGGCGACCTCACCCTCGGCGACGTCAGCCGCATCGACGCCTGGAGCGGCACCGGCTCGGCGCTGAGCATCGCCGCGAACCCGGCTCTCCTACGTGCTCGACCTGCGCGGGCCGAGCGTCGCGGTGGACAGCGCGTGCTCGTCGTCGCTGGTCGCGGTCCACCTCGCGATGCAGAGCCTGCGCGCGGGCGAGAGCGAGATCGCGCTCGCCGCGGGGGCGAACCTGCTGCTGAGCCCCGGCGTCACGGTGACCTTCGACCGGATGGGCATCACCTCCGCCGACGGGCTGTGCAAACCGTTCGACGCCTCGGCGGACGGGATCGCCCGCGCCGAGGGGGCCGGTGTCGTCGTGCTGAAGCCGTTGAGCGCCGCGCAGCGCGACGGTGACCGCGTGCTCGCCGTGCTCCGCGGGTCCGCGGTGAACTCCGACGGCAGGTCCAACGGGCTGACCGCGCCGAACCCCGCGGCACAGCAGGAACTGCTGCGCACCGCCTACACCGCGGCGGGCGTCCAACCGTCCGAAGTGGACTACATCGAAGCGCACGGCACGGGCACGCTCCTCGGCGATCCGATCGAGGCAGGCGCGCTGGGCACCGTGCTCGGTGCCGGGCGGCCCGCCGAGCGGCCACTGCTGCTCGGCTCGGTGAAGTCCAATCTCGGCCATCTCGAAGCGGCGGCCGGGATCGCCGGTCTGATCAAGGTGGTGCTCGCGCTGGCCAACCGGCGCATCCCGGCCAGCCTGAACTTCACCGAGCCCAACCCCCGCATCCCGTTCGACGAGCTGCGCCTGTCCGTGGTCGCCGAGCAGCGGCCGTGGCCGGTGCACGACCGCGTGGCGCGCGCCGGGGTCTCCGGGTTCGGCTTCGGCGGCACGAACGCGCACGTGATCGCCGAACAGGCACCGGCGCTGCCGTTCGAGGAGCCCGTGTCGGGGCGGCCAGGTCAGTACCTGCTCACCGGTGCGTCGCCGGAGCGGACCCGGCGGTCGGCGGCCTGCCTCGCCGACTGGCTGGAGGAGTCCGGCGAGCGGATCCCGCTGCACGACGTCGAACACTCCCTCGCCAGGCGCGCGGGCGGCAGGCACCGCGCGGTCGTGACCGCCGGGGACCACCGCGAGCTGGTGGACGGCCTGCGCGCACTGGCGAACCGCTCCGCCGCGCCAGGGGTGGCCACCGGCCGAACCGGCCAGGCGGGACCGGTGTGGGTGTTCTCGGGGCAGGGCTCGCAGTGGGCCGGTATGGGGCGTCGCCTCCTCGCCACCGAACCCGCCTTCGCGGCGGCAGTGGACGAAGCCGACGTCGCGTTGCGCGCCGAAGGACGGCCGCTGAGGCCGGTCCTCGAAAGCGGCGTCGAACCGACAGGCGTCGCCGAGGTGCAGCCGGTCCTGTTCGGCATCCAGATCGCGCTCGCCGGGCTGTGGCGGCACTACGGGATCGAACCCGCCGCTGTGCTCGGCCATTCGCTCGGCGAGGTCGCCGCCGCGGTCGTGGCGGGCACGATCTCCCTTGCCGACGGCGCGCGGATCGCGGTGCGGCGGTCGGCCCTGCTGGCCACCACCTCCGGTCAGGGGGCGATGGCCCTGCTCGAACTGTCCGCAGTGGACACCGCGGAGCTGGTTCGCGAGTATCCCGGCGTCGACATCGCGGTGTTCCACGCGCCGGGGCAGACCGTCGTGTCCGGCGTCCCCGACGAGGTCGCCGCGCTGGTGGAGCGGGTCGGCGCGCGCGGGCTGCTGGCCAAGAGGATCAATGTGGACATCGCCAGCCATTCACGGCTGGTGGCGCCGGTGGTCGCCGAACTCGGGCGCGAACTCGCCGGCGTCGTGGCGGCGGAGCCGGGGATCACCGTCTACCCGACCGCCGTCGAGGAAGGGACGGCGGCCTTCGACGCCGGCTACTGGATGGCGAACCTGCGCAACCCCGTCCGGTTCACCCAGGCCGTCGCGAAAGCGCTCGACGACGGGTACCGCACGTTCGTCGAGCTGTCGCCGCACCCGGTGCTGCACCACGCCATCACGGAAACCGCGGGCGACCGCGAGGTGTCGGTGCTCGGCACCCTCCGCCGCGACGAGGACGAGAACCGCCGGTTCCACCTTTCGCTCGGTTCCGCGCTCGCGGCGACCAGCACCCGGCCGCGCACGACCGGCCGGCTGCTGGACCTGCCCACCACGCCGTGGCTGCACCGCGAACACTGGGCGCCGAAACCGGCGCCCCGTTCGGCGAGCGGGGCGCATCCGCTCCTCGGCGTGCACGTCGAACTGCCGGACACCGGCACCCACGTCTGGCAGGCCGACGTCGGCACCGAACACCGGCCATGGCTCGCCGACCACCGGATCGGCGGGCGCCCGGTGCTCACCGGCGCCTGCTACGTCGAAATGGCACTGGCCGCCGCGTCGACCGTGCTCGGCCGCCCGCCGCGGCTGCTCGAACTACGGGACGTTACGCTGCACCAGCCGTTGCCGCTCGCCGAGCACACCCGCGTCACCACGACGTTCACCGCGGCCGACCGCACCGTCAAGGTGCACACCCACGACGGGAACGGCTGGATCCTGCACTGCGATCTCACCGTGTCCGATTCGGACACCGCGGACGTCGCATCGCAGTGGCCCTCGGAGGACGAGCCGGCGACACCGCTCACCGCGACCGAGCTCTACCAGAGGCTGAGTTCGCTCGGCGTCGACTACGGTCCCGCGTTCCGGAGCGTGCTCGACGTGCACACCGGTGACCTGGCCGCGCTGGCAACCGTATCGGTACCCGAATCCGCGCCGGCCGCGGGCTACTTCCTGCACCCCGCCCTGCTCGACGCCTGCCTCCAGACGTTCGCCGCCGCATTGGCCACTGTGGACAGTGCGGCCGGGGACGCCTACCTGCCGATGGAGTTCGGTGTCGTGCGGCTGTTCGGCGCGCCGGCCACGGGGGTCACGAGCCAGGTCACCGTCGCACCGTCCGCAAAGGACGCCGGTGGCGTGCTCGGTGCGCTGCGGCTGCTCGACGCGGACGGCGCCGTCGTACTCGAGATGACGGACGTGTTCGCGCGCCGCGTGCGCCGGTCCGAGATCGGCGCACCGCTGCGGGAAACCCTGCTGGCGCACGAATGGGCCCGCACGGACGCCCCGCAGCCCCGGTCCGAGGTGTCCGTCGCGGTGCTCTCGCCGTCCGGGAACCCGCTCGCCCACCGCCTGCGCGATCGGCTCGACGCGGTCGAAATCGTCGCGGGCCCGGCCGAAGCCGGGAACGCCAGCGACGTGGTGCTGATCGTGGACGACGCCGGGGCCGGGCATCCCGACAGCGGGGTGCGCGCCGTCGAGACGGTCGCCGGCCTCGTTCGCACGGTCGCCGAACACGCCGCCCCGCCCCGCGTCTGGCTGGTCACGTCGTCCGCCGCGACGGTGTTACCGGGAGAGACCGGCGAACCCGCCCTTGCCGCACTCCGCGGTCTGGTGCGCGTGCTCGCCTTCGAGCACCCCGCGCTCCGGGTGAGCTGGGTCGATGTGGACGGCGACGACACCGCGCTCGCCGCCGAACTGGCGGGCGGCGCGCTGGACGACGAGGTCGCCTGGCGCGGCGGGCACCGCTACGCCGCCCGCTTGGTACCCGCGGCGGCACCCGCGCGCGGGGAACACCCGGTGGTGCGGTCCGATGGCGGCTACGTGATCACCGGTGGCCTCGGCGGGCTCGGGATCGCGCTCGCGCGCAAGCTGGCCTCGCTCGGCGCCGCCAAGATCGTCCTCAACGGGCGGTCGGCGCCGCGACCGGAGGTGGTGGCCGCGCTCGACGAGTTCGCCGGTTCCGGCACCGTGGTGGAGGTCGTGCTCGGGGACATCGCCGAACCCGGTGTCGCGGAAGAGCTGGTGATCGCCGCGTCGGAGGGCGCGGTGGTACGGGGTGTCGTGCACGCCGCCGCCGTCTTCGACGACCGGACGGTGTCGCGTTTGGACGGTTCGACGATCCGCCGCGCCTGGCTGCCGAAGGCACACGGGGCATGGCGGTTGCACGAAGCGACCGCTGATGCCCGCCTCGACTGGTGGCTCGGCTTCTCGTCGGCGACCGCGCTGCACGGGTTGCCCGGTCAGCCCTCCTACGCCTCGGCCAACGCGTACCTCGACGCCGTGGTCGCGCTGAGGCGGGCCAGCGGCCTGCCCTCGGCGACCGTGAACTGGGGTACCTGGGCCGAGGTCGGCGCCGCCGCCGGACTGGACGTGCCATGGCTGACCCCGATCGACCCGGACGAGGGGCTCGGGTTGATCGAGGACGTCCTGTCCTCCGGCGGCGGCGCCGTTGGCGCGGCCCGGCTCAACACCGGCCGGCTCGCGGCGGCGTTTCCGGACCTCCCACGGCTGCCGTTCTTCGCGGCGCTGCTCGGCGAACACGCCGAAGCGGCCGAAACCGCGGGATGGGCCGGCCCGGCGGCATTGGCCGACCGCTCCCCCGCGGAGGTTCGCGCGCTGGCGGGTCCGCGGCTGCGCGCGGGGATCGCGTCGGTGATGGGGCTGAGCCCCGAAGAACTCCCCGACGACGTCCCGCTCACCGGTCTCGGGGTCGACTCCCTGCTCGCCGTCCGGATCCGCAACGGGTTCCAGCACGATTTCGGGACCGTTCCCGCTGTTTCGCTCCTCCTGCGCGGCGCGAGCCTGGCCGGGCTTCGCGACTGGCTCTTCGACGAACTGGGCGTGGCCGAGACCGCGTCGGCTCCGCTGCCGAGCCCGCGACAGCCCGGCACGGTCCGGGTGCCTCCGCGTGACGAGGCGGAACGGCTGGTCGTCTCGGTGTGGCAGGACGTGCTGGGCACACCGGTCGGCGTCACCCAGGACTTCGCGGACTGCGGCGGAGACTCCTCCGCCGCTGCCAGGATCGCGGAACTGCTGAGCGCGCGGGCCGGTGCCGCGCTGGACCGGGCGACGCTGTTCGAAAAGCCGACCCCGGAGCTGATGGCCGTGCTCGTGCGCGCGGTGATCGCGACGACCGGACCGGTTCGCGTGCTCCGGGAAACCGGTGACGAGACACCGGTGTTCTTCTTCCACCCCGGTGGCGGCGACACCTCGGTGTTCCGGCAGCTCGTCGACCGGTTGCCCGCGAGCGTCCCGGCCTACGGCTTCGACCGCGTGGACGGCACCGGAACGGTCGAAGACCGCGTCGGGACCTACCTGCCGGAACTGCGGCGGCGCCAGCCGTTCGGGCCGTACCGCCTGGTGGGCTGGTCGTTCGGCGGGTTCCTGGCGTTCGAAGCGGCGCGACGGCTCGAAGCCGAGGGCGAAGAGGTCTCGCTGCTCGGCATGGTCGACCCGATCCTGCCGCTGCCGCAGGAACACGGGCTGTCCGAGGTGCGGTTGCTGGAACGCCGGTTCGAACGGTTCGGGGAGTTCCTCGAGACGAGCTACGGCAAACCGGTCGAGCTGCCCTTCGCCGAACTCGCCCGGCTCGACGACGAAGGGCAGGCGGATCTGCTGATCAAGACCATCCTCGCCGCCGGTGTCATCGACGAACGGGTGAGCGGCGCGATCCTCGACCACCAGCGGCGGTCGTTCCTGGACGCGCGCCTGCTCGAGCGGTACCAGCCCTCCGGCTACGACGGGCGGACCGTGTTCTACAGCGCGGAGGTGCCGGTGCCAGGCGGCCTGCGCGACCCGCGTTTCGACCGGAGCGATCCCGCCCGCGGCTGGGACGCGGTGTGCCGGAACCTGGAGGTGGTGACCGTGCCCGGTCACCACCTCTCGGTACTGGACCCGCCGAACGTCGAGGTGATCGCGGCGCACCTCGCCAAGGTGCTCGCCGGGACGAGGGCCGAGGCGCACTGAGCATCGACCGGCCGCAGCGGACCGTCCGGTTCGGGCGGTCCACTGTGGCCACTCCGGAGGTTTTCCGCCGATGCCGGCCCGCGGTCAGGAACGCCGGTGCCGCGCCGTCCGTGCCCGCTCGATGTCGGGGCCTCGGTACAGGCGCTCGGGAATGCTCGCGAGCGTGGACGGGCGCACCTGCGAACCGAGGCCGTACAGCTGCTGGAAGCTCATGATCAGCGGGCGCCAGGCGTCCGGGTCGATCCGGTCGGTGGTGCCCGCCGTGCGGATGTCGTCGTGCACCCCGACCCGCTGGACGCGAACCTCGATGGCGACGATCGAGCCGCGCTGCGCGCCGTCGTCCTCCGCGATCGGGTGCACCGCCTCGACCACGGCCTCCATCACCACGGGGCATTCCGCGACAAGAGGCGCTTCGACGGTTTCGGCCGGGGCCGGGGTCAGCCCTGCCCGGCCGAACTTGTCCTGGACGTGGCGGTATCCGCGTTCCTGCTTGAACACGGGCACGGGATCCGATCCGGTGGTCAGCGCGAGCCTGTCGACGGCGCCCGCCAGCGAGTCCGACGGCAGGTTCAGCACGCATTCACCGGTGCGCAGCATGTTCTGCGCCGTCTTGGACCGCGCGCCGAGGCCGAGCACGGCGCGCCAGCCGAGCCAGAACGCCGAGGACATCGGCGCGAGGTTCGGTGTACCGTCCTCATTGGACGTCGAGATCAGCACGACGGGCGTGCCGAAGTAGAGGATACCGGGTTCGATTCGGGTGTGTGCAGGCGAAATCACGTTCACACCGCGGAGTGTGCCCGCTCGGGGGCACACGGGGCTGGCGGCAATCGGACCTCATGATCCACCACCGCGCCCGCGGCTTCAGGCCACCGCGGCCGCGATCAGGTGGGTCGCGGCGAGCGCCCGCCACGGTCGCCACGCGGCCGCCACGTCCTCGCCGGGATCGAGGATCTCGTTCGCGGGCAATGTGGCGCGGACGTCGCGATCGGCGGCGGGAAAGGCGTCGCCGTAGCCGAGCCGGAGTGCGATCGAGTGCGCGGTGCCTTCCGCGACACCGGGAATCGCGCACAGCGCGCCGACGAACTCCCGCAGCGCCGAGCCGCCACCGAGGATGAACTCGTCCTCGGCGACCGCGACGGCCAGCGCACGCACCGCCCGCGCCGCGGCGGCGGACACCCCCGCGTCGACGAGATCGGCCCCGGCCACCGTCTCCGCCGATGGGAACAGGTGCGTCAAGCCGTGATCGAGCCCCGGCACCGGCCTGCCCAACGCGGTCACCAGACCGGCCTGCTGCCGTCGAACTCGTGGGCGGGCGCTGTACTGGGCGAGGACGGCATCGACGGCGATCTCGAACGAGCCCCAGGCACCCGGCGGGCGCACCCCCGGCCGCGCGGCCACCAGCGGGCCCACCACCGGGTCGCCGGCGAGATCGGCCTCGGCGCGCGCGAGGTCGGCATCGACGCCGAATATCCGGCCGGCGCGGTCGACGACGTGGATCAGCCCCTCCCAGAACGGCAGGTGCGCGCAGAGCACCAGATGGTCCCCTTCCCCGGCCCGCACCTCCAGCAGGCCCGCCTCGCCGTCGAGGCTGATCGTGCGCCGGTACACCCCGTCCCGCACCGATTCCACTCCCGGTACCGCACGTTCCGCGAGGACCGCCAGCATCGCTTCCCAGTTCAGCGGCGGAGAGTACGGGAGCCGCATCGAGAGCCCCCCATCGGCGGCGAGCCGGTCCGCGCGCCGCCTCCGGTCGCGGAGTTCGCCGGGCGCGGCGCGGAACACCATGCGCATGTCCCGGTTGAACTGGCGCAGGCTGCCGAACCCGGAGGCGAACGCGATGCCGGCGACGGTCAGGTCGGTGTCGTCGAGCAGGCGACGCGCGAAATGCGCCCGCCGCGAGCGAGCCAGCTGATCCGGTGTCACACCGAGATGATCGTGGAACAGCCGCCGCAGGTGCCGTGGCGAGACCGCCAGCCGCGCGCCCAGCGCGGCCTCGGTCCCCCGGTCGAGCGCGCCTTCGATGATCAGCTGCACCGCGCGGCACACGAGTTCCGGCGCGTCCGCGGCCACCGGGCCCGCCACGCGGTACGGCCTGCACCGCAGGCAGGCGCGGAACCCGGCCGCTTCGGCCGTCGCCGCCAGCTCGAAGGTGCGCACGTTCTCGGCGAGCGGCTTCGCACCGCAGCCGGGACGGCAGTAGATACCGGTCGTCACCACCGCCGAAAAGGTTGTCATGACCCAGGTTTAGCCGATCGCGCGCGGTGGCACCAGCCAGATCCGGACATGTCCCGCGGGTACCGGTGCGCCGTGGCGATCCTGTCCGGATCTGGCCGGACACCCGCCCGCCGTCCCGCCAGGGTTGTCCTCGAACGGCGGAGCGAACTCCCGCCCCGCACCACGGAAAGGTGATCCCATGCTGACGAAGGTGTTCCCCATCAACCTCAAGCCGGGCAAGCAGGCAGCGGCGGAGTCGATTGTGGACCAGTTCGCGCCACTCGGCCCCGGGCAGGAGACGGGCACCCTCTCCTTCCGCGTTTACCGGGATCCCGCGAAGCCCGACTACCTGTTGTTCGTCGAGCACTTCGCGGACCAGGCCGCCTACGACGCCCACACGGGTTCCGCCGCCTACCGGAAGCTCATCGCGGGCCAGTTCGCGGACCTGATCGTCGAGTTCGTCGAAATCGATCACGAGCTGCTCGTCAGCCTCTGACGCCTCGCTGGCACGTGCCGGACCCGGTCCGGCACGTGCCGGTCGTCATCTCCGGGCGGTGTCAGGCTCGGACGAGCTTGCCGACCGAATGGGCGTCGAGGGCGGCCAAGGCGAGGTAGTCCCAGGACAGGTTCACGAAACCGCCGTCACCCCAGCCGGTTCCCCACGAGTTCTCCACCCGCACCCCTCGGGACGTGTAGCCGACGATGGTGACCTCGTGGCTGCCGTCCGGCCGTTCGCCGTCCTCGGGGAAGTAACTGTAGTCCCGCGCGGTGTCGGCGGACATGTCGCTGAAGGACTGGTAGAAGTCGAACGAGAAGATGACCGGGAGACCCGACGAGATCGCCGATTCGACCTCTGCCCTGAGCGCGTTCCCGGTGTTCAGTGTGTTGTAGCCCGAAATCCGCCATTTACGGGCGTTCGACCGCTCACCCGAATCCGGCAGGGTGCGGTAGTCGTAGTTGCCCTGCCAGTAGTGCGACATGGCGTCGACACCCTGCCCCTGTGCGATGTCCAAAGTGTCGTCGACCGAGGTGCCGACGTTCTGCCCGTGTACGAGCTGCGAATAGGTGTACATCGGCGCGTTCGGGCCGCCGGAAACGTTCTGCTCACTTTCGAGAACGCCCATCGCACTGTAGTCGATCGCCCAGGAAACACACGAGTTGACCGACTTCTGATCGCCGGGAGCCGGTGCGTGACCTTCCAGCGAATAGGAACTCGGCCGCAGCCCGGAAAATCCGGCGTCGTGCAGCGGCACTGCGGTGCGGACCTGCCTGTGCTCATGGAGTGCGGGCACTTTCACGCCCGTGGCGTGGTGATGCCGTGCGACGGGAGCCGACGAACCCGGCTCCGCTGCCGCAGAAGTCGGCGCCACGAGCACCGGCACCGCGGCCAGCGCGACCAGCAGGAAATTTCGGGGAAGGGCGGGGACCATGACCACTCCTTGGCTTCGCTGACAAGAAGGCAGAACCCACAAAACTCGGTTCAGTCGAGAAAGGATTCAAGAGTGCTTTTTCCGGACATCCGATTCCATTGAGGACCGAATATTCGTCTCGATGCGTCCACAATGTTAACGCGGTCACGTGAACCGGGACACCTACCAAAGTAGGCGACGACCCGGTCGAAAATTCTGCCCGCAAAGAAATGCGAAACAAGGCCCGCAGTGGCAGCGGTGCCGGTTTTTGGCGAAACGCGGTGCGGCCGCGACCGCCGAAGGGCGGTCGCGGCTCCCCGCTATTCGGCCCGCGAGAACGGGTTGCGGCCGGAGACGCCCTGGCGGGCCACCACCCAGGACTCCAGCTCGCGAGGCTCGATGGGCAGGGCCGCGGACAGGACCTCGATGCCGCCCTTGGTGACGAGCACGTCGTCCTCGATCCGTACCCCGATGCCCCGCAGCTCGGGCGGCACGGTGAGATCGTTGGGGTGGAAGTAAAGCCCGGGCTCCACGGCGATCGTCATCCCGGCTTCGAGGGTGCCGTCGTGGTACAGGTGCGGCGCCGCGTGCGCACAGTCGTGGACGTCGAGGCCGAGGAAATGGCCGACATTGCACACGATGTACCGCCGGTGGTGCTGGTTCTTCACTTCGAGCGCTTCCTCCGGCGACACCGGGAGAACACCCCAGTCGTGGAGGCCGTTGGCGAGCACTCGCATCGCCGTCTCGTGGAACGCCGAGTAGTTCGCGCCGGGCCGCACCGACTCCAGCGCGGCCCTGTGCGCGGTCAGCACCAGGTCGTAGACCTGGCGCTGGGCCTCGCTGTACGCGCCGCCGATCGGCAGCGTCCTGGTCACATCCGCGGTGTAGAACGAATCCAGCTCCACCCCGGCGTCGAGGAGGAGGACGGCGTTCTCGTCGACGCGGCCGTTGTTCCGCGTCCAGTGCAGCACGGGAGCGTGCTCGCCGGCCGCCACGATCGAGGCGTAGCCGACGCCGTTGCCCTCGTAGCGGGCACGCCGGTCGAAAGTGCCTTCGAGCCAGCGCTCGCCGCCACCGGCCACGGCCGCCGGGAACTCCGCGGCGACGTCGCCGAAACCGCGGATGGTGGCGTCTACGGCGCGGCGCAGTTCTCCGACTTCCCAGTCGTCCTTGACCCGGCGGAGTTCGGCCAGTACGCCCCGCAGTTCGCTCCAGGCCGCACCGGGCACGAGTGCGTCGAGCAACGGGTCGACGCGGGCGGTGGCCAGCACGGCGGGCAGAGTGCCGCGGAAAGCCGGCGCCAGTTCGTCGAGCGGCCGGCACGGCAGCCCGAGCGCGTCGCTCCACTCCCGCAGGCCCGGCGCCGGGCCGGTCCACAGCTCACCGTCGCGCGCGTTGCCGAAGAAGTCGTCCTCCCCGGCGAGCGCGGGCTGCCGCACGAACAGCTCGGCCTCGTGCCCGCCGGAAACCGGCCGCATCACGAGCACGGCGCCTTCGGCGGCGCAACCGGTGAGCCAGGCGAAGTCGCTGTCGGGACGGAAGCCGTAGTCGGTGTCGTTCTCCCGCACCGGAGCCCACCCCGACGCGACGGCGATCCGGCGGCCGGGGAGCGCCTCGCTCAGCCGGCGCCGGTGCTCTTCGGCGGCCTTCGCCGCCCCGGCGGGCAGGGACACCGCGCGGTCGGCCGGACCCCAGCCCTGACGCAGGAACTCGCGGAATCCGGTCGCCTCGCGCAGCCTGGTCGGATCGCGTCGCGCCGGCCGAGTCTCGTTCACGAGGTGCCCTCTCCCCTGCTGTCGAACCCAGTGTCGTTACGTTCATTTCATTGAACAGCAAGCAGGGTAGGTCTGATGCCGGTGAACCGTCAAGTTGCCGCACAACACCCGTTTGCAGCCGCACGAGCACGTTCGTCAAAGTGAACGATTTGTATTGATTGCGTAATCCTACGGACCGTCGCCTCGCTTGTTCGCCCGGTGATCGCACCCCGACAGTGAGGTGCCGTCGCGCCGTCCGACCCAGGGAGGTCGTCCATGCTCGTCCGCCTCGCGATTCCCGCGACCCTCATCGCGTTCGCCGCCGCGACGGCACCCGCCGCCGCGACACCCGGTTCGACGGAGGACGTGCCGGGCTTGGCCGCCATGGCCCTCGCCGGTGCGGTTGATCTCGGACCGGCGACGGGCGAGCAGCACGTCGCGCTCGTGCTGCGCTCCCGCGACGAGGACGGGTTGGACCGGTTCCTCGCCGATCCGCACCATCCATCGCTCACCTCCGCCCAGTACCAGGCGCGCTTCGGCCCGGCCCCGCCGGCGGAACGGGACGTACTCGGCTGGGCGGGTGCCGCGGGGATGCGGGTGCGGCACGAACCGGGCAGCCAGGTGTTCGCACTGGAGGCGACGGCGCCGACGATCGGCCGTGCCTTCCGGACGACCGTGCACCGGTTCCGCGTGCCGGGACTGGACGTCCTCGGCGCGATCCGGCCCGGCGCGCTGCCGCCCGCGGTCGCGGCGGCGACCGCGGGCGTCGTCGGGCTCGCCCCCGCCTACCCCGCCCAGACCGCGCTCCAGCTCACCGGCGACCGCGCCTCCCGGCCGGCCGACGTCCACCCGATGGGGCCTGCCGAGTTCACCAGGTTCTACGATGTCCCCGCCGAACCGTCGGGGCGCGGCCAGAAGATCGCGATCATCGGCTGGACGAACATGGACGGCGTGGTCAAGGACCTCGCCACCTTCCAGGACACCTACCACCTGCCGAAGGCGCAAATGACCGTCGACTACGTCAGCGGCAAGCCGGACGCGGTGAACGACCAGATGGAATGGGACCTCGACACCCAGTACTCGACCGCGATGGCGCCGGGTGTCCGCGAGGTGCACGTGTACGCGGCCAAGTCGAACGAGAACGCCGACCTGACCGTCGCGTTCGGAAAATGGGCCGATGAAAACGCCTACCCGCAGGGCAGTGCGTCACTGGGCGACTGCGAGCGGAACGCGCGGGACTGGGTGGGCGCGCTCGAACCGGTGCTGAAGAAGGCGGAAGCGCAGGGCCAGACCATGCTGGCCGCGAGCGGCGATGACGGCACGAACTGCTTCGGCGGTGTGCCGGACCAGCGCTCCTACCCGGCTTCGAGCGCGCACGCGGTCGCCGTCGGCGGGACCGAGATCACCGATATCAGCGGGCACAAGGTCACCGGCTGGCGCGGCTCGGGCGGCGGCAACAGCGCCATCCTCGGCAAACCGCGCTGGCAGGACGACGCGGGAGGCGCCTTCACCGGCGACAAGCGCGGCCTGCCCGATCTCTCGTTCGCGGCGACCAACTACCAGATCATCGACAACGGCCACGGCAACACCCTGGCAGGCACCTCGGCCAGCACACCGGTGGTGGCCGGGCTCCTCGCACGCGTGCACGAGAAGAACCCGGCGCTCGGTTTCCTCGCCCCGAAGGTCTACTCCATCGCGAGATCCGCCTACCACGACATCACCACCGGGAACAACGGCGCCGCGGCGGGGCCCGGCTGGGACTACGTGACGGGACTCGGCGAACCGGTCGTCGCGAGCTGGCTGGCCGCACTGTCCTGATCGGACTTCGGCTGCCGGTCGGCCCCCACGGGCTCGGTATTGTCGTGGGGGCGGGGTAGAACCAGGTCCCAGACCAGACCGGGACCACCGAAAGCCGGGGAAGACCATGACATCGAGCAGGTACGACGGGGATACCTGGGACCTGGCGTCCAGCGTCGGCGCGACGGCCACCATGGCCGCGATGGTCAGGGCGATAGCGACCCGCGCGGATCGTTCGCTCATCGACGACCCGTTCGCCGAACCGCTCGTCAGGGCCGTCGGCGTCGACATCCTCACCCGGCTGGCGGCAGGCGAGGTGGTTCCCGACGGGTTGGTCGGGCAGATGACGATCGACGTGGCCAAGGTCCGCGCCAAGTTCTACGACGAGTTCTTCCTCGACGCGACGAACGCGGGCATCACGCAGGTCGTGATCCTGGCCTCGGGGCTGGATTCCCGCGCCTACCGGCTCCCGTGGCCGTCCGGGACCGTGGTGTACGAGGTCGACCAGCCGCAGGTCGTGGAATTCAAGACCAGCGCGCTGGCCGGGCTGGGCGCCGCACCCACCGCGGACCGGCGCGTGGCCGCGGTCGATCTGCGCGAGGACTGGCCGGCCGCGCTGCGCGCGGCCGGATTCGACCCGCGCCTGTCCACCGCGTGGAGCGCCGAAGGCCTGCTGGGGTACCTGCCACCCGAGGCGCAGGACAGCCTGCTGGACACCATCACCGAACTCAGCGCGCCGGGCAGCAGGGTGGCCACCGAAAGCAGGCCCAATCCGCGGCCTGGCGAGGAGGACAAGACGAAGGAAAGCCTGGACCGCGTCTCCGAACGCTGGCGCGCGCACGGTTTCGACCCCGGCATGACGAGACTGCGTTATTTCGGCGAGCGCAACGAAGCGGCGCCTTACCTGGCCGACCGAGGCTGGGCGCTGAACGGAACCACCATCCGGGAGCTGTTCGCCGCCAACGGCCTTCCGTCACCGGGGCAGGACGACCTGAGCATGGGCGACTGGCGCTACGTCAGCGGCGCACTACTGGACTAGCAGCTCCTCCCGCGACCACTCGCCGGGTCCCGGAGGACCGCACTGTCCTGTTCGGACTGATCATCCCGTGGTGCCTGCCTCCCGTCGGCAGGCACCACGACGCCCAGATCCGCCAACCGGTTCGCGCCGTCCGCGGTGAGGGTCAGCGACCGGTCACGGGGACGGCGGGTGAGCCAGCCGGCCCCGAGCACCGCCGTCAGCACGGCGGAGCCGAGGCGGCCGGCGAGGTGTGCGCCGCGCTCCGTCCAATCGAGACACCCGCGGACGGCAGGACCCGTGCCGGGGGGAAGGTCGCCGATCGCCAGCGCGGCCAGCAGCGGGTGCTCCAGTGTCCGGAGCACGCCGACGCGGCCAGGAGTGAGCGGTTCGACCGCACCACCGGTGACCAGTTCGTCCGCTAGCGATACCGCGAGCGCGCCGCCGAGGTGGCTGTAGCAAACCCTGGCACGTTGCAACCTGCTCCCGGCCCGTGCCTGGCGCAACGACTCCACCGGCAGCAACGGGGAGATCGCGGCCAGCGCCTCCAACGCCGTGGCGACATCCGGCGACGCGAGTGAATGCAGCTTTCGCCGCCCGCTGACCGTCACCGACACCAAACCGGCCTCGACGAGGTGGCGCAGGTGCGGGCTCGCCGACGAGGGCGAGACACCGGCCGCTTCGGCGAGGTCCCGTGCGCCGTGGGCCTGGCCGTCCAGCAGGCGCAGAAGCATCGCCGCGCGGGCCGGTTCGGCGATCGCGCGCCCGGTGGCGGCGAGGTCGTAGTCGGCGGTGGGCACTCCGCCGACGGTAGCGGACGAACTGTTCGGGCTCGGCTGAACCGTCCCGGTGCGATGCTGCGTCCATGACCTCCGACACCACGAGCACCCGCGCGCTGGGCGCCACCGATTTCACCGCGCCCATCGGCGACCGCCACTTCGAGGACTACACGCCGGGCGCAACTTACGAGTACGGCCATCTCACCGTCGCCGAGCAGGAGATCGTCGAGTTCGCCAGCCGGTTCGACCCGCAGCCGATCCACACCGACCCCGGGTTCGCCGCGACCGGGCCGTTCTCGGGGCTCATCGCGAGCGGCTGGCATTCCGCGGGCCTGCTGATGCGCCTCTTCGCCGACCACTACCTCTCGCGGGTGGCCAGCCTCGCCTCGCCCGGAGTGGACGAGCTGCGCTGGGCGGCACCGCTGCGCCCCGGCGACACGGTCCGGCTGCGGGTCACGACCACCGGCACGCGGCCGTCGAGGTCCAAGCCGGACCGGGGACTGGTGCACACCGACGCCGCGCTGCTCAACCAGGACGACCGGTGCCCGATCAGCTTCAAGGTGACGAACATCCTGCGCCGCCGGGGCGCGGAAGGGTGACTCGCGGAGGCGCGGGGAGCAGTCCGGCGAACCCCCACCCGTCGGACTGCTCCCACTTGCCCGCGTAGCCAACGGAGTGTTGTCAAGAGCAGCTCCGCCGCTGGAGCGAAACAATACAAGATAGATTGGCCGTTTCGCTACGCTGAGACGTAATATAGTTTGAATTGGTCGCGCCGCATTGACGCTGACCTGGGATGGCGCCACGCTGGCAAGTGGGCCAGCAACGCCGAACTGGAGAGCCGACATGACGAACGACCGGGAAAACACCCCTGCGGCGGTGCCGCGCACCTTGGGTGATCGGCTCAATCGTCTGTTCGAGGTACAGCGTCCGCCGACTGCGCCCGACCGGACGTACACCAACCGGGAAGTGGTCACGGCCTGCAAGGCGGCGGGATGGGAGCTGTCGGAGTCCCACCTCAGCGAACTACGGCGCGGGATCAAGCAGAACCCGACCCTGCGCACCCTGCAGGCGGTGGCCTGGTTCTTCGAGGTCCAGGTCGGGTACTTCACCGACTCCGCGGTCGCCGCCGACGTGGAACGCGATCTCGGTGACCGCGAGACGCGGCTGCAGGCCACTCTCGCCGCGAATCGCCAGGCACAGGACGAACTGCAGACGGCCACCAAGGAGCTGCAGCAGGCGATGCGGGAGTCCGGGGTCACGAAGATGGCTCACCGCGGTGCGGCGATCAACGCGAGGACGGCTCGCGAGCAGGCCACGATGATGCGGGCACTGGCGCGTGCGCTGGTCGCCGATGACGAGGAGGACGTCGACGATGACACCAGCTCGCACGAGAGCCGACGAAAGGACTGACGTGTGACCGCCGCCGAGGGGGTGGCGGATCGGCTGAACTGGCTGTTCGAAGTAGTCGCGGCACCCGTGCGCACCACAGACACCGCAGCCGATCGGGAAGACGCCGACGGGCCGTACTGGCGCCCGTACACGAACGCCGAAGTGGGCGACGCGATCGCCCGAGCACTGGGCTCGGACGACCCGGCCGCGGGCCGCGCCGAGGTCGCACGCCTGCGCGCGGGCGGGCAGGGCACCGCCGAGCAGCTCGCGGCGGTCGCGGACTTCTTCGGGATCGCACCCGAGTTCTTCGGCGACGACCAGGCCAGCGTGGACGCCGTCCGCGACCAGGTCCTCGACCTCGCGCTCCGCGAGTCCGGGGTGTCAGGGTACCTGATCTGCCGCGGCCGGGCGCCGTCCGCCGCACACCGCAGGGTCCAATTGCGGAAGGCACTACACACCGTCCGCCCCACGGCGATACCCTCTGTCAATGTCACGCCAAGCCACTCCCGGCGGTCTCCCGAGGACCGGCGCGACGACCAGCCATTACCCGGCGGCGCCAACCAGGACAGCGGACCATCGATGACGGCACCGATGAGCGAAGCGCGGCTACGGGCGCTCTGCCGCGACCTGGTGCACGATCTCGGCCTCGGCACGCCGTTCGACCCGGACGAACTGTGCCGTCGCCTCGCCGACCGCCGCGGCCGCCCGATCAAGGTCCGCGCGATCGATCTCGGCGCGACGACCGGTGTCGGGCACCTCGTGCCCAAGCGCAGGGCGGACCACATCCTGGTCGAGCGCACCGCGCCGGCGTCGCAGCAGGCACTGGTGATCTACCACGAGGTCATCCACCTCGTCCGCGACCACCTCGAGGTCGGTGACACCCTCACCTGCGGGCTCGCCGTCCCCGACAGCGACACCGACGACGACCGTCACGGCGCCTACACCGACTGGCGCGAGCGGGAAGCCGAGATCGGCGCGCGGGCGCTGTCGGCGATGTCCCGCGAACGCCCGCGCCCCAACCGGTTGCCGGTGGCGGCGGGCGCCGCCGATCAGAGCATCGCCGCGGCGTTCGGGTTCGTCGGGCGGTACAAGTCGTCATGAGCCTCGACCTGGCGGTGCGGTGGTTCAAGGGGATCGCGCTCGTCGCCATCGCGATCTGGGAACTCGTCCAGCTCGCTCGCCGTCGCGACGACCTCCCGCTGCGGGTGCTCGCGCCAGGTCTCGTGCTCCTCGCCTTCGCGGCGACCGTCGGCATCAAGACGCCGGCGCTCGCCGCGGTCAAGGCGTTCTTCGGCGCCGCGTGGCCGCACATCATCAACGGCTGCTGGATGGGGATGGCGTACTGCTTCGCCGCCTACTTCCTGCTGGCCGACACCGAACGCGCACTCGCCGTCCGCAAGCGGAAGGCGCTGATCGAACTCGGCGTGCTCGTCGCGGCCATCACCATCATGGTCGTCGTGCACGACACCGCGCCGCCCGCGACCTGGCGCTCCCCCGTTCCCGCGTGGGCGTACCACAGCTGGGAACGCATCGTCTACTACCTCAGCCTCGACGGGTACGCGCTGGTCATCTGGTTCGTCGGGATCAGCCGTGCCAGGGCGCTGCGCCGTCATCTCCACAACCCGTGGGCGCGCGCCGCGTTCTGGCTCGTGATCGTGGGGAGCGCCGGGATGGCGCTCGGCGTCAACGCGATTTCCCTGATCCAGCAAGCCATTCGCGCGTTCAAGCCGCGCGCCGATCTCGAAGCCTTCCACACCATGTACTCGACGGGGCAGCTCGGCGGCCAGATCCTGCTGACGCTCGGCCTAGCGCTCGTCCCGCTGGCTACGGGGGTGGTCGCGCTCCGGGCACGCCACGACCGCGTGCTGAGGGCGCGCTACAGCCGCCGGATGACTCCACTGTGGAGGGTGCTGACCGCGCGGTTCCCGTACATCGCGCTCGAGCACCAGCGCGACGACGACCGGCGCGGCGACCACGAGTTCGAGCGGGTCACGGTGGAAATCACCGACGGGCTCGCCGAACTCGCCCGGGACTGCCCCGAACCCGGCGGCGACATGTCCGATCCCGCCGTCGCGGCCGGGATGGTCGCGACCGCGCTCGGCAGGCACGAGGAGGCGCGGCGGCGGGAGGCGGCGGGCGAGGACGTCGAGGGCGCTGAGCCGCCCTATCCGCGGATCGAGCCCGACTTCCCGGACTGGCAGGCAAGGGCGCGGTGGATGGCCGAACTGAGCGAGGAGCTCACGAACCGCGGTGTGCTCGGGAAGGATGGCGACCATGGCCGGGTGCCGTCGCGCTGACGTGCGTGTTTCCGTGCTGGACACCTCGCCGATCGTGCAGGGCTCCAGCGCTCGCCAGGCGCTGGAGAACACCGTCGACCTCGCCGTGCTCGCCGATCGCCTCGGGTACCACCGGTACTGGGTCCCCGAGCACCACAGCATGCGCGGGGTGGCCAGTTCCGCGCCCGCCGTCGTCGTGGGCAGGCTCGCCGACGCGACGCGGTCCATCCGGGTCGGCGCGGGCGGCGTGCTGCTGCCCAACCACGCGCCGATCGTGATCGCCGAGCAGTTCGGCACGCTGGCCGCGTTCCATCCCGGGCGGATCGACCTCGGCCTCGGCAGGGCGCTGGGTGGCTCCAAGGACACCGCCGAAGTCGTCCGCAGCACGGCCGAGCGCACCGCGAAGGACTTCTCGCAGCAGCTCGAAGAACTGATCCGCTACTTCGAGCCGGACGAGGACCAGGTGGTCAAGGCGGTGCCCGCGATCGGGAACGTGCCACCGATCTGGGTGCTCGGATCGAGCACGGCCAGCGCGCGGCTCGCCGGTTCCCTCGGGCTCGCCTACGCCTTCGCGCACCACCTCAAGCCCGACGCCACGCCGGAAGCGATCCGGCTCTACCACGACTCCTTCGCCCCCACCGGCAGGCTGCGCGAACCGTCCACTTTGGTCAGTGTGTCCGTCATCGCGGCCGACACCGACGAACGCGCCGAATGGCTCGCGGGGTCGACCCGGTTGAAGGTGCTCAGCAGGGTGCGCGGAAACCGGATCCGGCTGCCGAGCCCCGAGGACGCCGCGGCGTACCCGTACACCGCCTCCGATCGCGAGGAGATCGCCGCGCGGTCCGGCAGCGTCCTGACCGGTTCACCGGAAACCGTCCGGAAGCTGCTCCAGGCCGTGCTGGACGACACCGGGGCCGCCGAGCTGATGGTGACCACCCCGGTCTACGAACACCGCGACCGCCGCCGCTCGTACGAGCTGGTCAGCGAGATCGCCAGCCTGCTCCGGCCTTGAGCAGGGCTCAGGATTCCCCGGCGGCTCCGGCTTCTCGCCGAAGAGCGCCATCTCATGGTCGCGACGAAGTCCGGGGCGAGGTGATGGCCGTGGCCTCCTTCGGCGGGCACGTGAACCCCACCGCGGGTTGTTGGTGAACGTCGTAGATCCTGCGACGTTGCGTGTCGAAGTACTGTGCGACGAACATCGGCTGGACTCCCGCGTTGTCGCAGTTGAGGACTCGGACTTTGAGGGTGATCGTGACCGTCTGCCCCGGATCGAGCTGCCCTGGAGCGAAGCACACCGCGTTGTAGATATCTGGGACTTCGTCGTCGATCGGTTCATCGTCGGGGCCGCACGCCGAGTTGACGGCGCCTTCAGGAGCGAGAGCGTTGATGTCGTAATCGAAGATCCCGTAGACCGAATCAGCCGGATTTTCGCCCTCATTGGTCAAGGTCCACACCACGCTGGTGTTGCCGTCCTTGTCCGTGACAGCGGGGTTCGCAACCACTGTTCCCTTGACGACGGGAGGCTTCGGCGGAGGCGCCGGCGGGTGCAGTGGCTTGTTCCGCTGAAAATGGTCGCCGTCCACCCAGAACCCTGATTTGTCCTTGTAGAAGTACTTGTACTCCTTGTTCAGGTCGAGGACCCATACCGTCTGCCACTGGTACAGGGCATCTCGCCGGTACCAGCCCTCCACGACGTCCACCACCTCGATACATTCACCGGGGCGCCAGTTACCGGCGGGTCCCAGTTTAGTCCCGTCGACGGAATTGAACCGGTAACCATCGGACTGGTCGCACGCATCAGCCTGGACGGCGGACGCGGGCGGTGCCGACGTCATGGCCGCCACCAGTAACGCGACAACGCACATGCTGCGAATACCTCTGGCCATGGCCAGTCACCTACCCGCTCATTGAGGAACACGAACGCTTCCAGTAGCCGCGATGCGGGGCGTGGCTGGCAACAACCCAGTGCCGAGACTACCCAAGCGTGTGAGGAACTCTCATGAACGGCGCCACCGAATAGGGCGACATCGTTCACCCCCGCGAGGTCGGCGACAAGCAAGACTGACCTTTGGTCAGAACGACGGCGACTTCGCCCGCATGCGGTACCCGAGCCGCGCAGTGTTCACAGCCCGATGTCGTGGGCACAGCCCGGATAACGAATGCTGGCCCGCTTACGGAGAAATCCGCGATCAGGGGCGCTGTACGCGGTAGCGCGCGAGTACCCGGTCGACGAGTGCGTCCGAGGCGCCGACGTACTCGCGCGGGTCGAGCAGCTTGCCGTCGGCGAGGAGGTCGGCGAGCTCCGGCAGTGCCGCGACGACCGCCGCGAACGGTTTCCCGGTGGAGTCCGCTTCGATCGCGGCGTCGGTGAGCAGCTTCTTGGCCGGCGCCTTGCCCAGTACCGGGGCGAGTGCGACGTTGAGCCGTTCGGCGACGATCGCGCCGCCGGTTCGCGCCAGGTTTTCCGCCATCCGCTCCGGGTGCACGACCAGTCCCGCGCACAGCTCGGCCGCGGTGTGCGCCGCGCCGCCGGTGAGCCGGAGCGCTTCCCGCACCGACTGCCACTCGGCGTGCCACGCACCGCCAGGGCGTTCGTCGTCGGCGAGCATGCTCTGCGCCAGCACGAGCGCGTGGGACGGGACCTGGCGCGCGGCGGACAGGATCAGCGTGGCCAGCACCGGGTTCCGCTTCTGCGGCATGGCCGACGAGGCGCCGCGACCGGTGGCGAACGGCTCGGCCAGTTCGCCTATCTCGGTGCGGCACGACAGCTGGACGTCGAGTGCGAGCTTTCCGAGCGCACCGGTCACGAACTGCGCGACGGCACCGAGATCGGCGATCGGGGCGCGTGCGGTGTGCCAGCAGGTGACCGGTTCGGCGAGCCCGGTCTCCTCGGCGAAGGGCGCGATCAGTTCGGCTCCGCCGAGCGGCAGCGGTGATCCGGCGTCGAGTTCCGCGTACGCCCCGTACGCCGACAGCGTGCCAGCCGCGCCGCCGAGTTCGGCGGGCAACCCGAGTGCCCGCACCCTGGCGAGCGCGTCGAGCACGCCCTGCAGCCAGGTCGCCGCCTTCAGCCCGAAGGTGATCGGCACGGCGTGCTGGGTGAGGGTCCGCCCGGCAAGCACGGTCTCGCGGTGGGACTCGGCGAGCGCGGCGAGGGAGGCGGCGACGGCGGTCAGGTCGTCCTCGATCAGCGCGAATGCGCGTTTCGCCACCAGCATGCACGCGGTGTCCAAAATGTCCTGGCTCGTCGAGCCGCGGTGTACGTACTCCGCGGCGGCCGGGTCGATCTCGCGGACGGCTTCGGTGAACGCGGGCACCAGCGCCACGACGGGGTTCGCCGCGGACCGCGAGCGCACGGCCAGTTCGCGCAGGTCGAGCCGAGCGCTCGCGGCGGCGCTGGTGATCGACTCCGAAGCCGATCCGGGAATCAGGCCGAGCCGTGCCTGCGCCCTCGCCAGTGCGGCTTCGGCGTCGAGCATGGCGCGCAGCCACGCCTCATCGCCGACCACCGATTCGATCGGGGTCCCTGCCCACACCGGGCCGAGGAGACCGCTGTCCGTCATCCGTTCCTCTCCTGTTCTCCCGCGGCAGGCAGCAGTCGAGTGCGGCCCGCGCGATCGCGTCGGCGTCTTCGAGGGTCACCGAGCCGACGCCCGGCCGGATCCCGGCGGCGGTCACCCAGTGCACGCCCTCGGTCGGGATCCCGAACGCGAACCGCGCCGGGTGCGGGCGGCCCCGCCGGTCGACGACCCGGTACGGCCTGCCCGTCACCGCCAGGCCACCGCTTTCGTAGCACCCTGCTTCGCCATCGCGCATACGGTACGGCTGGCAGAGACCGGTCGCCAGCAGGTACCGCAGCAGCGGGTTGTCGCTGCGCCGCAGGTCGACCTCGGGCAGCCGGGCCTCGATGAGACCGGTCACCGGCTCGACACCCGGGTCGGCCGTGCCGGAGCCGACGAGGAAGCACCCGTCCCACGCCGAGGGCGCCACGGTCATCCCGGGGCCGGTCAGCCGCAGCACGCCCGCTTCGACGAGCGCGATCATCTCTTCGATCCTGCGCACCGGCGGGCCGATCGAGGTGAACGCGTTGAGCGGGTTGTACCAGCGTTCCAGCTCGTCGCGGTAGGAGCCGCCGTCGATGCCGCCGTGGTCGACCACGAGCCGCACCTCGTTGCGCAGGTCGCGCAGGACGTCGAGGGCCGCTTTGAGCGGGCTCGCCACGTTTCCGAGCCGCGCTTCGCGCACGTCCTCGCGAAGGTAGCCGAGCAGCCACACCGCGAACTCGTCGGAATCGTCGAAGGTCCTGGCCCCGTACGGGGATTCGATGCGCGCCCAGTCCCAGCGTTCGGCGATGCCGTGCCGCCGCAGGCCCGGCTCCTCGTCGCGGGTGCGGACGAACTCCTCGAGGAACCTCCGCGCGGCCTCCTCCGACACCGCCGAGGCCACCAGCGTCCGGTAGTAGACGGCCTTGACTTCGAGATCGACCAGCGGCCACACGGTTCCGCGGAAGTCGGGCGGGTGACCGGCCGCCGCCCGCCGCCGGAGGTCGTCGATCACCGCGCCGGTCAGGAACAGCGGGACGTGCCTGCCGAACGGGCCCTTCTGGTTTTCCCCTCGGGCGTGATACGGCACGCCGCGCCGCGATCCGGCGATCAGCCTCGGCTCTCGCCCCGATGGCCGGTACCGCAGACCGCCGGCGGCGCGCTCGAACACTCCGCCGCGTCCTTCGGTCAGCAGGTGCAGGTAGTCGAAGAAGGTGAGTCCCAGTCCTCTCAACGCGACCCGCTCCCCCGGTTCGAGCACCGAGAGGTCGACGTCCGCGGGATTCGCTTGCGCGACATAGGTGAGACCGTGCGTCCGCGCGAACCGCGCCAGGCGTTCCCGCTCGCCGCCGCCGGTCAGCGGCCCGTGCCCGACCGCGAGCACCACGGCGTCGAGGCCGGCGAGCGTCGAGCCGTCGCGCAGGACGATCACCTGCCGTCCGTCGCGGGTGTCGTCGAGCGCGACGGCGGCCGTGGTGTGCACGGTGATCCGCACGCACGGCGGTGCGCCGCGGCGCAGCCGGTCGAAGACCCAGCGCAGGTAGTGCCCGTAGAACGCCCGCGTCGGGTAGTCGTCCGGGCCGAGGCCCCGCGCCTCGGCGCGCACTCCGTCCGGGCAGGCGCCGGGAAACGCGCCCGCTGCCACCTGCGTGGCCCATTCGTGCAGGCTCGGCCCCCGCACGATCGGGCCCGCGCACGGCACGCTTTCGTCGGTGAACATGCTGACCTGCGACGCGACGGTGTTCATCAGCAGGCCTTCGTGCTGCCTGGTCCGCCACACCCTGCCGGGGCCCGGCGGGAACTCGTCGACCACGTGCACCGACACCGGCTGACCGTCCACATTGGCCAGCAGGCGTTCGAGCACCGAGGTGCCCCTCGGGCCGGCGCCGATCAGGCCGATCCGCAGCTCAGCGGTCATCGCCCGCGATCCCCCTCCGCCAGGTCGGCCTGGCAGGCTTCCAGTTCAGCGCCTGGCGCGCGCGGTCGTTGGCCGCGCCGCGCAGCGCGGTGAGCTGGTGGGCGCCGAACCAGCCGTGCAGGCGTTCGGCCAGTTCGGCAGGCACCCGGCGCGGCTCCGGCCCGCCGAACGCCCTGGCCAGCTCGGGCGCCCAGACCTCGGCTTCCGCCGGGTCGTCGTCGGTGATGTTGAACGTTCCGCGCACGTCACCGGCGTCGCCGACGGCGGTGACCGCGGCCAGCGCCGCGTCCTCGACGTGCACGAACGACGTGATCCCGCGCGCGACCTCCGGCAGCCGGAAGCGCCCCGCCGCGAGCGCGGCACCGACGGCTCCGCCGGGGTGGTACCAGGTGCCGCGGCCGTAGAGCGTGCCGTACCGCAGCACCACGCCCGCCACGTCCTTCGCGTGGAGCACGAGCCGTTCCAGTTCCGCCACCGCGGAGACGGTGCGCGCCCAGCCCTCGTCCGGGGCGTCGAGGTAGAGCGGCGCGTCCTCGTCGCCGACCGGGTCTCCCACCGGCGCGGTGGCGAACGCGATGCTCTGGGCGACGAACCGGTCGGCGCCCGACTCGCGGGCGGCGGTGAGCAGGTTCGCGGTTCCCTCGGTCCGCAGCCGGGCCGTCGTCTCCAGGTCGTGGCCGCGCAGCGCGGAAAGCTGGTGGACGATCGCGCGCGGTTTCGCGGTCAGCACCGCGGCGTGCACCGCCTCCCGGTCCAGCGCGTCGGCGAGCACCACGTCGTCGGCGCCGATGACGCCGGACGCCGGGTTCCGCACCATCGCGGTCACGTGGTGTCCTCGTGCCCGCAAGAGCGGCACCAGGCTCCGGCCCAGCACCCCGCTCGCGCCCGCGACCAGTACTCGCACCGCTACTCCCCTTTCCGCATCAGGAGACGGCATTCGGCGTCGCCGTGCCGGAGGCAGCTCGTGGCGCAGTTCTCGGTGAGCCGCACGCCGAGCCCGGCGGACCAGCCCGCGTGGATGCCGGTGCACGGGCATTCGTAGCCGTCGAGGGAACCGGCCATCCGCACCATCGTCACCGCGAAGTTGCGGCGCATGGTGAGCTCGACGAGATCGTCGCCCGCCACCGAGATCGCGCCGTCGCGCAGCTCCGCGGGGAACATCGCGTCCGAACAGGACTCGTACCGGTCGCGGAGTTCGTCGATGTCCCCGGGTGGCTTTCCGCCCGCGCGTTTCCGGACGAGCCTGCCGACGTGTTCGGCGACGTACCGCATCGCCTCGGCGTTGATCTCGTTGGCAGCCTCGTGCCCGAAGCGCTTCGCGACGCCCTGGTACCAGCGCGCGTCGTGCAGCCACCACTGCCGGTATACGTCCATAGTGGACACCGTGGACGGCTGCGCGCGGTCGATCGCGGTCATGCCGGGCTCCCCGCGGCGCGCTCGTCGAGCAGGCGTGCCCGGAACCGCTCCCGCATCTCCCGCTTGAGGACCTTCCCGGTGGCGCCCTTGACGACGTCGGCGGCGTCCATCCGAAGTGCCTTGGTCAGTACCGGGAACCCGTACGTCGTCAGCACTTCGTTCACCGTCACGGTCCACGCCGCGTCGTCGCGCACGTCGGTGGCCTCGGCGGCGACCTGGAGCAGGACGTAGGCGTCACCGACCCCGTCGCCGTCCCAGTCCGCGCGCACCCCGTCGGGGGCGACCGCGACGACCGTGCAGTCGGCAAGCTCCGGCAGCTCGCGCAGGAGCAGTTCCTCGGTCCTGGTGCTGAACACGATCCCGGTGCCGGTCCTGATCGCGTCCGGCGCGCGGTCGAGGTGGTAGAACCGGCCTTCTTCGTCCTGGTAGGACAGATCGCCGGTGAGCCAGTAGCCGCCGAGCCGGAGCCGGTGGAAGGTCAGCGAGTCGTTCCAGTACCCGGGTGTCAGCGTCGGTGACTTCACGCCGAGCCTGCCGACTTCACCCGGCGGCAGCGGTTTTCCGTCCTCGGAGAGCACCGCGGCCTGCGCGAAGCTCATCGGCTTCCCGATGCAGCGCCCGTAGGCGGAGCTGCCCGGCTTGTGTCCATTGTGGAAGATCGAATACCCGGTCTCGGACGAGCCGAGGCCGTCGGTGAACACCGAGCCCGCGACGCGGTGCCGCTTCAGGTCCTTGCCGACGGTCTCGAAGCTGCCCTGCGCGATGAGGGCGCGGACGTGCGCTTCATGCGCGGCGTCACCGGTGTTGTACCAGGCCTCCACGGAGGACAGGTCGCGTTCGGACAGATCGTGCGCCGCCATCTCGCCGTAGGTGCCCGCGAACGCGAAGATGGTGGTGGGCTTGAACTCCTCGGCCGCGTCCAGCACGTCCCCGCCGCGCTGGCTGGAGAGCAGGTACACCGGCGACCGCAGCAGCAGGCCGAACATCAGCACCGACATCGCCGCGTTGTGCGAGCCGGGCAGCGCGACGAGCAGGCGGCCCATCGCGGACCCGACGGAAAGCTTGAGCCGGTGCAGCTGCGCGTAGAGCAGGGTCTCGTGGGTGTGCGGCACCGCCTTGGGCATCCCGGTGGTGCCGGAGGAGTGCGAAATGATGATCGGGTCGGTCCGGTCGTGCGAGTACGGATAGCCCTCGGGCAGCGGCTGCCGCGCGTCCGCGCCGATCGCGCCCGCGGTCGTGCCGAAGGTCAGGTTCAGCGCGTCGAGGTAACCGTCGAACACGGGTGCGTGGGCCTGGTCGGTGAGCACGCCGACGGCGCCCTGCCGCCGCACGTACTCGCGGGCGATCTCGGGGCGCAGATTCCCGTTGACAAAGGACGGGATCGCGCCGAGCGAGGTCAGCGCGAGGAAGTTGATCGCGAACTCGGTGCTGGAGTAGGTGTGGATCGCGACCGGGTCGCGCGGGCGCACACCACGGGCGTGGTACCAGCTCGCATAGGTCTCGACCACCTCGTCCAGCTCGCCGAGGGTGAGCACGCCCGGCGAGCCGCCGCCGGGCGCCTGCCAGGTGCCGTCGGTCCAGAGCACCCGCTCGTCCATCGGCCTGCCGTACGCCTTGATCCGGTGCAGCACGTTGCCCGCACCCAGCTCGGTGTCGGCGATGATCCGCGCGCGTTCGTCCTTGCCGATCACGGTTGTCCTCCTTGGTGTCCACGAACTTGCGCGTACTCGCAAGTGTTCGCCATTGCCAGCAGCCCGGGCAGTCCCGCTTCGGGTGGCACCGCGGGCGGCCCGTCGCCGGCCGGCCCCAGCAGCAGTGCCACCGCGACGTCCTCTGCCTGCGGTTCGGTGCCGAGGACGTGGTGCGCGGCGGCCGTCCGCGCGGTGGCGGCCAGTTCGATCCCGATGAGCAGGACCTGGTCCAGCTCGTCGCCGTCGAGCAGCAGTTCGACGAGCTGGAGCGGGTCCTCCGTCGTCGACACGGACAGCAGCGGCCCGGAGATCCCGAACTCCGCGCTGAGGTAGCCGAGGATCGCGTTGGCCGTCGCCTGCATGAACAGCAACGCGTTGTGCGGTTGCCCGCCGACGAGGAGTTCGCTGGCGAGATCGGTGGTGCCGCTGTCGCCGAACACGCTCACCAGCACCATCCCGGTCCGTTCCCCCGGTACCGTGCTCGCGGTGAGGCAGCGCGCGGCGACCTGGTTCACGAGCGGGTTGAACGGTGATTCGATGAACCCGCTGACCTGCTCCGCGCCCGCGTCGCCGATCGCCGCGGCGAGCACCCCCGGTTTCACACCTGCTCCAGCACGAGTGCGGTGTTGGCGCCGCCGAACGCCGCGTTGACGCTCAGCACCCGCCGCAACGGCGCCTCGCGCGCTTCGTTCGGCACGTAGTCGAGGTCGCACGCGGGGTCGGGCTCGGTGAATCCCGCGGTCGGCGGCACGATGCCGGAGCGCAGCGCGGTCAGCGCGATGACGAACTCGACGGCGCCCGATCCTTCGAGCAGGTGCCCGGTGCTCCCCTTGGTCGAGCTGATCGGCACGGCCGCCGCAGCGGGGCCGAACAGCTCGTGGAATCCGCGTGTTTCGGCGATGTCGTTGTGCTTGGTGCCGGTGCCGTGGGCGTTCACGTAGTCCACGTACCGGGCGCCTGCCCGGCGCAGGGCGAGGCGCGACGCCGCTACGAGCCCGCGCGCTTCGGGATGCGGCCTGGCCACGTGGTGGGCGTCGGAGGCCATTCCCCATCCGCTGACCCGCGCGAGCGCGGGCGCGCCCCGGCGGTGCGCGGCGTCGGCGGATTCGAGCACCACGGCCGCCGCGCCGTCACCGAGCAGCAGCCCGGAACGCCCGGCGCTGAACGGGCGGAGCGTGCCGTCCTTCGCCAGTGCCCAGCCGGAGTCGAACTTGGCCTGGTTCTCGACCTCGACGAGGTACCCGCCGGCGCAGATCGCGCTGTCCACCCTGCCGTCCGCGATCAACGCGCACCCGGTGGCGATCGCGGTGGCCGACGCGACGCACGCGTTCGTGAACGCGTACTTCGGCCCTCGCGCGCCGAACCGCGTCGCCAGCGATTCGGCCAGCGCGGCGGGCACGGTGTCCGCCACGCCGTCGGCGTCTTCGCCGCCCGAACGCCAAAACCGGGTCACCGCGGTGAAATCGCCCGCGGTGCCGAGGAGCACGGCCGTTTCGCCCCCGGCGGGCAGGTCCGCCATGCCCACCGCGGCGTCGGCGACTTCGCGGAGCGCGCCCGACAGTGCCGGGGTCTCGGTGTCGTCCGGTACGGCGGCGAACCCGGATCGGAACCCGGTGGTGTCGAACCGCCGAACGCGCCGGAACGAGGTACGGCCCGCGAACACCCCGCCGGTCGCCGCTTCGGGTCCGCTGCCGAAGGCGGTCCGCACGCCGTACCCGGTGACCACGACGTCAGCGGTCATCGCGGTCACCCCGGTGATCCTGTGCCAGCCCTTCGGCGATCCTGGCCGCCGAGGTGGGACCGGTGAAGTACTCAGCGACCGGGTCGGCGGCGATCTCGTGCCGCAGCTCCAGCAGGTGCAGGAACCACACCAGGCCGAGCGAGTCGAGCACGAACTCCACGTCGTCACCGGTCAGCTCGGGGAAGATCTTCGGATCCGACAGCAGATCGCGCACCTGCGCGATGTCCGGCAACGTCCCGGCACGAGCCGTCATGCCGTCGCGCCCCGCTTCGCGACGTCCGCGACCAGTTCGCCGAGGCTCATCGCGCCGAGCGGTTCGATATCGGTTTCGGGGAACTCCACCTGGAACCGGCGCTCCAGGCGCATGGTCAGTTCGATCAGGCTGAGCGAGTCGAGGTCGATCCCGCCGGAGCCGAGTGGCGAACCGTCACCGACCTGGTCCCGGTCGAGCGGCTGTCCCATGTCGGCGGTGATGGTGTCGAGCACGAACGCGCGGATTTCGTCTTCAAGGACAACGGACATCGTGGTTTCTCCTCGGTGGTCGAACGGTCAGGCTGGGACGGCGGCGCGGAGCACTTCGTGGCGGCGGACCACCTTCCCGTTGGAGGTGCGGGGAAGCGCGGCGAGCACCCGGACGCGGCGGGGCAGCTTGTAGTCGGCGAGGCGTTCCCCGCACCAGGTCAGCAGTTCGGGACCGACCACCTCGCCCACGACGTAGGCGTCGATCACCCCGTCGTGCACGACGACCGCTTCGGTCACCCCCGGGTGCGCGCGCAACGCGGCCTCGATCTCACCGAGATCGACCTTGAGCCCGCCGATCACCACGAGCGAATCGCCGCGCCCGCGCAGCCGCACCCCGCCGTCGGCGCCGATCTCCGCGCGGTCGCGGGTGCGAAGCCAGCCGTCCTCATACCGTCCGTCCACTGTGGAGCGCAGGTAGGGTGAGCCGTCGGGGACCATGACCTCCAGTTCGTCCGCGCGCACCCGGATCTCGATACCGGGGGCCGCACGCCCGACCGACGGCCGCATGCGGCCGCTGACGTCCATCGCGATGACGCCGGTTTCCGTGCTGCCGTAAGACTCCCCGACGGCGAACCCGAACTTCCCCTCGAACCGCGCGGCGACCGCGGGATCCATGATCTCGCCGCCGCTGACCGCGCCCCGCAGCGATGGCAGCGACGGCAGTTCGCGCGCGGTGCCGAGCAGTTCGTAGTGGAACGGGGTGCCGAAGAACAGGTGGACGTCGTGCCGGGCGGCGGCGGTGAGCATGTCCTTCGCCGACACCCGGTCCGGGAACACCGCGGTCACGCCGCGCGCGAGCGAGTGCAGGAGCCCGGCGATCAGGCCGAAGCTGTGCGCGGTGGAACTGAGCAGCAGCACCCGTTCACCCCTGGACGGCATGCCCTCGATCCGGGTGAACCGGTCGATCTCGGTGGCGATCGAGGCGGGGGTGCGGCCGATCATCTTCGGCTCGCCGGTCGACCCCGAGCTGAACTGCACCAGCCGGTGCCCGGTGCCAGCCTGCTCCCCGGTGGGATGGTGGCTGGTGCACAGCTCGTATTCGCGCGCGAAAGACGGTGTCGCGCCGGACTGTCCACCCCGGACGGTGAACTGCGGCCTGCCGACGGACCTGATGCCCGCCACCTCGGCGGTCTTGAACCGGTGATCCACCAGCATCACCTGCGCGCCGAGCGACCACAGCGCCAGCAGCGCCTGCACCTGGGTGTAGCTGGGCGGCACCTGCAGCAGCACCGTGCTGCCCTCGCCGATCCCGCACCCGGCGAACACCGCGGCCTCGGCGCGGACCTGCCCGTGCAGGTCCGCGCGCGTGCGCACGTCGTCGCCGTGCGCCAGGTACGGCAGGTCGCCTGGATGGGCGGCGAACAGGTCCTCGATGAGCTGCGCCATCGAACCCGGCATCACGACTCCCGGCAGAACTCGCCGATGGGATAGCCGACGTGGCGCTGGTCGGTCGGCAGGTACCCGAGCAGCTCGTCCCCGAGCTGCAACTCGGTCACGTTGCGCACCTTGGCGCCGGGGCCGAGCACCCGCACGTGCCAGTCGTCCTGCACGGTGAGGCTGACGACGATCCCGTCCGCGGAGTGCGCGGTGATCGTCAGCAGCGGCCGCGACTCCAGCTTGGCGCGCCCGACGACCACGCGCCGGGTCTTCCCGTCCGCGTTGACCGCGAGCGCGGTGCTCCCGGAGCCCAGCTCGCTGAGGTAGTTCGTGCGGTTGTCCGGGCCGAGCACGTAGGAGTGCAGCGCGCCCGCGTTGACGCGGAACGGCCGCGTCGGCATGTAGGGCAGCGGATGGGTTTCGCTGCAGCACAGGATGAACCCGGTCGAGTACGAGCCGACCAGTATCCCTTCGTCCTCGGCGAAATGGGTGCAGGTGTCGACGCACACGCGGTCGCCGAGCCCGTGGTGCTCGATGCGGTCGACGGTGAGCGTGGCGAGGTCGAGCTGGGGTGTCGACGCCTCCAGCAACCGGATCAGGGCGAAGACCTCACCGGCGTCCTTCGGTGCGAGCAGAATCCCCTCCGAGCCGCGCTCGAGCACGTCGACGACGATGCCAGCCTCTTCGAGATCGGCGCAGACGGTCACCAGCCTGCCCGGCGCGCGGTCGGCGGCGGCGAGCACGATTTCCAGCGGGATCTTGGTCGGGTCGGCGAAGTCGACCACGGTGTAGGGCAGCGCGACCGCCGCGTCGCAGGCCAGGCGCAGGGTGCGGTCGTCGACGACCCTGACCAGCGCACCCGCTCCGGTGTCCGATGTGGACAGCCGGGCCAGCTCGTCGGAGGTACCGATCTCGGTGATCTTGATGGTCGCCTCACCGTCACCGACGAGGACGGCGTTGACCGTTGGCGGGAGGGTCTGCAGCAGCGCTGCGTCGTCGGACACCACGCCGTGCGCCTTGGCGTGCACGGCGGCGTCCACCACCGCGGCACGGAGTTCGGGGGCGAGGCCTCGGACGTCGATCCATGCGAACTTCATGCGACACCTGTCGTGACGGAGGAATGGGTGGGGTGGGGAACTTCACCGGACTCGGCCGGCCCGGCGTGCACGACCGCCGCGAGGCGCGCCACCACCGAGGTGGGGTCCGCGGCGGAGAACACCCGGCGGCCGACCGCGAGCCCGGCGCAGCCGGCCAGCATCAGCCCGGCCCCGTACGCGACCACGTTGGCCGCATCGGGTGGCCCGCCCGCGCCGAGCACCGGGATCGGGCAGCTGTCGACCACCTCGGCCATCCGGTCCGCGGTGACCGTGGTGGAGGTCTTCACGAGATCGGCGCCGAGATCGGTGGCGATGTTCACCACGTGCGAGAGCAGCACGGGGTCGCGCGGATCGGTGATGCGCGGACCGCGCGGGTAGATCATCGCGAGCAACGGCATGTGCCAGCGGTCGCAGGCGTCGGCCACGGCGCCGAGATCGGCCAGTTGCCGCGCCTCGGTGTCCGAACCGATGTTGACGTGCACGCTCACCGCGTCCGCGCCCAAGCCGACCGCGCGTTCGACGTCGCCGACCAGTACCTTGGCGTCGACGTCGGCCGCGTGCACGGTGCCCGCGGACAGGTGCACGATCAGCGCGCAGCCGCCGAGCGCGTCCGGCGGGATCGTGCGGGCGCGGCCCTTGTGCACGACGACGGCGTCGGCGCCGCCTGCCACGATCGACCGGATCAGTCCGGCCCAGTCACGACGTCCGGTCACCGGGCCGTCCGAGACGCTGTGGTCGAGCGGCACGAACAGGTACCGTCCGTCACCGGCGAGCGAGAGTCTCCGCAGCCGGAACGACTTCCCGTCGGCGAGCATGGTCACCTCCTGTCACCTCCAGCGGTTTTCTGGGGATGGGCGAACTGCTGTCGGCGCCGAGTCTGCCCGGCGCACGACCGGCCGCACCAATACCGATCGGCCATAATTTTCCGGTTATGCCGCGTTGAGAACCGGCATTTCCCGTGGTCAGGCAGTCGATCGGCGAGCAACGGCCAGTTCGCCCGTTTTGCCTTGCCAGGGGCCACTTCGGCAAGTGGGAGCCGGTTTCTCAATGAAATTGAATTCCGGCACGTTCTGAACTCTTTGAAAGTTATCTCAGGCGCGGCTGCGAAAGTGGCCCCGGACCTGGCAAGCCGTTCCCGAGGAGAGCCACGTGACCCGTTCAGACACCCTCGCCAGGGTCGCCGTCGCCTACCACGGCGGCCGCGGCCACACGGCACGGCTCGCCGATTCGGTCCGGCTCGGCCTGTCGGCCGTCGACCAGGTCGAGGTGACGATGATCGAGGTGGACCGGATCACCACGCCGGACTGGCACGTGCTCGACGACGCGGACGCGATCGTGTTCGGTGCGCCGACCTACATGGGCACCGCGTCCGCGGCGTTCCACGGTTTCGCCGAAGCCAGCAGCCGCCGCTGGTTCACCGGGCGCTGGGTCGGGAAACTGGCGGCGGGGTTCACCAACTCCGGTTCCAAGGCAGGCGACAAGTCCAGCACGCTCGGCTACTTCTCCACGCTGGCCGCGCAGCACGGCATGCTGTGGGTGAGCCTCGGGCTCCCGCCCGGCTGGAATTCCACCAAGGGCGACGAGAACGACCTCAACCGGCTCGGCTTCCACCTCGGCGCCTGCTCGCAGTCCAATGTGGACGAGAAGCCGGAGGCGATGTGCGGGTCGGATCTCGCCACCGCCGAGCACCTCGGCAGGCGCGTGGCCGCCTGCACCCGCCAGTTCGCGGCGGGAAAGCTGGCGCTGCACCCGTGAACACGCTGACCGGGACTCGTGCGCGCGCGACGCTCGCGGTGGCGATCGTCGGGCAGACACTGGTACTGCTCGACAACACGATCCTCAACATCGCCGCCGACATCCTGTCCGATCCGGTGCGCGGGATCGGGGCGAGTTCGACCGAGCTGGCCTGGTCGATCAGCGCCTACTCGCTGATGTTCGCCGCGCTGACCCTCACCGGCGGCGCGCTCACCGACCGGTTCGGCCCGCAGGCGGTGCTGGTCACCGGCCTCACCGTGCTGGCACTGGCCTCGGTCGCCGCGGCACTGGCCACCGCGCCGGTGGTGCTGATCGCCGCCAGGGGTGTGATGGGCGCGGGCGGCGGGCTCGTCACCCCGGCCACCCTCGCGCTCGCCACGTTGGGCGTGCGGCCGGGGTTCCGCGCGAGAGCGATCGCGATCTGGTCCTCGGCCGGCGGGGTCGCGGTCGCGATCGGACCGGTGCTCGGCGGTTTCCTGCTGGCCCGGTTCTCGTGGGGCGCGGTGTTCCTCGTCAACGTCCCGATCGCGGCCGCCTGTGCGCTCGCCGCGCTGTTCCTCGTCCCCAAACTGTCCACATCGGACCGCCGTCCGCTCGATCCCGGCGGGATGGCGTTGTCCGCGCTCGGGCTCGGGGCGCTCGTGTACGGGATCATCGAAGCGGGCGGCACCGCGGGCCCCGCCGCACCGGGGGCGCTGCTCCCCCTGCTCGGCGGCGTGCTGGCACTGGCCGTGTTCGCCTGGCACCAGAAGCGGTCGGCACGGCCGAGCTTCGACGTCACGCTGTTCACGCGCCGCCGCTTCGCAGGCGGCACGCTCGGGCTCCTGCTCGCTTTCGCCGGTCTCGCGGGCCAGCTGTTCTACTGCGCGTTCTACCTGCAGGGCGTGCGGCGGCTCAGCGCCGAACAGGCCGGGTTCGTGATGCTGTCGGCCGCGGCCGGAATCGTGCTGGGCACCCAGCTCTGCACCAGGGTCGTCACCGCCATCGGGTTGCGCGTGACCGTCCTGCTCGGCCTGCTCACCGCGACCGCCACGTTCGCCGTCTACGTGGTCTTCGACGCCACGACCCCGCTGGCCTGGATGGTCGTCGTGCTGTTCGCGCAGGGCGCGGGAACCGGGCTGGTGTTCGCGCCGGTCACCGCGGAGCTGGTGGCCACGCTGCCACCCGGCCGGACCGGGGCGGGCTCGGCGATCGCCACCCTCACCCGGCCGCTGGGCAGCACCATCGGGGTCGCCGCGCTCGGCACCGTGCTCTCCGCCGAGTACCGGACCGCGATCACACCCGCCGTCAGTGGCCTGCCCGCCGAGCTGGCCACCAGGGCCACGGGATCCGCGGAGGGCGCGCGGTCACTCGGCCGCCAGGATCTCGTCGCGGCGGCCGACGACGCCTATCTGCACGCCATGCACGTGACCGCGACGTGGACGGCGGCCGTGTCGCTGGCAGGGTGCCTGGTGATCCTCGGCTGTTTCCGGCCGGAACGGTGAGCGGATGGAACTCGGGCTCCGGCACCTCCAGGTCGTGGTGGCCGTCGCGGACGCGGGCGGCATCAGCCGTGCGGCCGCGGCACTCGGGATCGCGCAGCCGGGGCTGACCGCGCAGCTCAAGCGGATCGAGCAGGACCTCGGCATCGCGCTGTTCCACCGCGGCGCCGACGGCGCGGTCCCGACCGACATCGGGAGCCAGTTCGTCTGCGGCGCGCGGGACGTGCTGGTGCGCTTCGAGCAACTGCTCGCCACCACCCGGTCGCTCGCTTCGGGAACCGGCACCGAGCCGACGGTCCGGATCGGCGCCACCGGCGGGCATCTGCTCGCCGAGGTCACCGCCGTCGTCGGTGACCTGCTCCCCGCGGGCAACCAGTTCGTCCAGGTCCGCGAAGACGCCGACGAGATCGTGGCCTCGCTGCGCGGACGCCGTCTCGACCTCGGTCTGATCACCGAGTACGCCGAACTGCCCGCACCTCGTCTCGGCGGGTTGTCGGGGCACGATCTCGGCGCCGAACCCCTTCCGGTCGCCTTGCCCGCGCACCACCACCTGGCCGGGCGGGGCGCGGTGGAACTGCGCGAGCTGGCGGGCGAGGCGTGGGTGTTCCCCGCCGAGGAACCCGACGACCTGCGTTCGAGCGTCCGGCTCGCCTGCGAGCGAGCCGGGTTCAGCCCGCTGTTCCGGCATTTCGGCGTGGACACCGAAACCGCGGCCACCCTGGTCCGTGCCGGTCAGGCGGTCGGTGTGCTGCCGCGGCGCACCGAGGGCGCCACCCGCGTCTCCCTTTCGGGCGCGCCGCTGTGGCGGCGGACGCGGCTCGTCTGGCTGGGCAGGTCCTCGATCGGCGAGGCGGTCGCCGAATGCGTCGGGAACGCGGACGGCCGCTGATTCGTCCACAGTGGACTAGTCACCGCCGGTCCAGGACAGTCCCTTCGCCACGGTGCGGGTGGTCTCCCAGGTGTGGCGCCAGTCGCGGCCGATCGTGGTCACGATGATCCGGTCGGCGCCGGCGGCGGCATACGCGGCCAGCGTCTCTTCGACGGCGGGCGCCGTGCCCTCGACCACCAGGTCGTCGATCGCCTCCGGCGGCATCCGGTACACCTCGGTGGCCGCCTCGCGGAACCCGGCCAGCGCGGCCTTGTCCTCGGTGTCCCAGATCCTGATCCCCACCGTCACCTCCGGCACAGCGCCCTCCGGCGCCATCTCGCGCAGCTTCGCCGTCGCGGCCGCGAGCTCGTCGGGAGCCAGCAGCGACGGCAGCCAGCCCGCCGACCGCCGGACGGCCCGCCGCATCGCGATCTCGCCCTGCCCGCCGACGAGAATCTCCGGCACCGCCGCCGGCGGCGCCAGTGTGACCGAGGGTTCGCCCGGCAGGTCTTCCAGCACGGTCGGCCGTCCCGGCAGCAGGCCGGCCAGGTGGTCGAGCGCCGCGTCGAGGCGGCGGCCCTTGGCCTCGTCCCGCTTGCCGACGGCCTGCCAGAAGGACGCGGTGGGCGGACCACCGATGCCGACCCCCAGGACGGCACGGTCGTCCGACAACCGCTGCAAGGTCGCCAGCTGTGCGGCGAGCAGGGCGCCGGGCCGTAGCGCGGGCACCAGCACACCGACGCCGAGGCGGATGCGCGAAGTCGCGCCCGCGAGCACCGCCAGCGCGGTGAGCGGTTCGAGCGCGGGTGCGCCCTCGGCGTTGAGGAGATCGGGGATCCACACCGATTCGAACCCGAGTTCCTCGGCGTGCCGCGCGGACGCCACGAGGTCACGGCCGTCGCCGATGCCCGGCAGGGCGACACCGAGCCGAGGTGTGGCCGTCATCGCACTTCCGCCACCGCTCGCGGCGAGTCCCGGATCGGCATCGTTCCTCCTTAAGGTAAAGTACTCCATGTACTTTACACAACGACCCGATCGGCTGCCATGACGTCCACCGAAAAACCCCGGCGCCTTCGCCCGGAGAAGCGGCGCGCGATCGTCGACGCCGCGCGCGCCGCCTTCGGCAAGCTCGGCTACGTCCGCGCGGGCACCGACGCGATCGCCGCCGAAGCCGGGGTGTCCACCCGCACGCTCTACAACCACTTCCCCACCAAGCTCGACCTCTTCCGCTCCGTGTTCACCGAGGGGGCCGCCACCGTCGCGGCCGGGTTCACCGAACGCATCGACGCGCTACCCGGCGGCGCCGACGCCGAGTCCACCGTGCGGGGCATCGCCCGCGCACTGGTCGCGCACCGGCTCGACTTCCCCGAGCACTTCGCGATGGCGCGTTACGCCGACATCGAACGCGAACACTTCCCCGCGGAGACCTTCGACCACTGGCGGACCTCCGGCCCGCAGGCCGTCACCCGCGCCGTCACCGCGCGCCTCGAACGGCTCACCGCCGACGGCCTGCTCGCCACCGCCGACCCTGGCGAAGCGGCCGACCAGTTGATCCTGCTCATCGCGGGCGCGGTCGCGTTCCGGCAACGGCCGGGCGTCACCGTGTCCGAGCACGACGCCGAGCGGATCGTGCGCAGCGGGGTGCGCACGTTCCTCTATGGACACTCACCGCGCTGACCAGGAAGGGCACGAACTCCGTTCAGGACGGCAACGCGGCCTGTTCCTCCTGCACCGCAACGGTTTCCGGTACGTCACTCCGTCTGCGACCACGCCCGCTTCCCGTGCGGTGCCAGTGGTTGGTGCGCTCGCGGAAGGCGAGCTTGCGCGGGTCGGCGGCGTCGAAGATGGAGTACTGGGCGCGGCCCACATCACGGCGGCACGCACGTGTGCCCCGCAGGATGCTCCTGTAGGGGCCGAGGTGAGGTCCGCTGGGCGCATGCCCTGAAGGGGCCCTTGAGGGAATCTGACGCCGCGAAGGCCCCCTTCGGGGCGTCAGCATCACCATGCAGCGCGCCGCGAGGGGCGAGATTGTGGCGCCAGATTCCCCGAAGGCGCCCTTCAGGGTCCAAGCGCCCGGCGGCTCCCCGGGCGAGTCCACGCTTCCGCCACCCCATCGCCTCGGAATCAACGCGCCCAGTTCACCCCGCTTACCCGACGACCGCGGCGGTGACCAGCCCGTATTCGACGGTCACCGTGACCCGGTTGCTGAGCCAGAGCTTCGCCTCGGCTTCGCCGCGCCCGGCGATCCTCGTTTCGTAGCCCTCGTGCGCGAGTTCGAGCAGCGCGCGCTTGACCGGCAGGCCGATGACCTCCTCCGGGCGGAAGCCAGGCCGCCTCGACGGGCCACCGTCCCGGATTCCCTTGTCTCCCACGATGCCAGTGTTCCACGCTGGGCCCCGGCCGGACCGTCGCCGCCCCCTGCGCGAAAACGGCCCGACCGGGTAAGAAGCTTCTTACAGCACCGGCCGGTATCGTGCCACTCATGGGGACGCAGACACGCCAGCGCATCATCGAGGCAGCGGTGCGGCTGTTCGCCGAACGCGGCGTCGCGGCGACCCCGGTGACCGCGGTGGAGGCCGAGGCCGGTCTCAGCGCGGGCAGCGGCGGCTTCTACCGGCACTTCAAGGACAAGGGCGATCTACTCGCCGATGTCGTGACCGCCGAACTGGCCAGGGTGCGGAAGGTTCCGCCACCGAACGAGCCCGCCTCGTCGCCCGCGGGCGCGCTGAGCGCGCAACTGCGCTCCGATCTCGACTTCCTGGCCGAGTTGAGGCCGCTCATCACGATCCTGTTCTGGGAGCGCGGGAAGATGCCCGACATCGCCGAGCGGATCCGGACCACCATGCTCGAACGCGGCATCGAACTCGGGGTGGCCGATCTCCTGCTGCGCTCACCGTCCGGGCCGGTCATCCGCGACCCGGTCGCGGCCGCGGCCGTGATGCAGTCGGCGATGGTCGGGTACTTCCTCGCCATCGAGTACTTCGGGGCGGCACCCGCGGACGTCGACGCGACGCGGTTCACCGCGACGCTCGCCGATCTGCTCACCGCCGCCGAGGCCGGAGCCCGCTAGGAGACCAGTCGGCGGACGGTCTGGATGATCTCCGTGTTCGGCGAGCCCTTGAGGACGAAGTCGGTGATACCGAGCCCGCGCAAGCTCGCGACGGTCTCTCCGTCGTCGTAGGCGGAGAAGGCCATGATCCTGGTGGCCGGCGAACACGCCAGGATGCCGCGCGCCGCCGCCGCGCCGCCACCACCGGGCATGCGCAGGTCCAGCACGGCGACGTCGGGCGTGTGCTCACGGGCGAGCGCGACCGCCTCGTCCGCGTCGCTGGCGACCGCGACGACGGCGAGGTCGGGCTCCTCCTCCAGCACCGCCATCAGCGCTTCCCTGATGGTGTGGTCGTCATCGGCGATCAGCACCGCGAACGGGGCGCTCACGGCCGCGGCTCCGGCATCACGGGCAGCCAGAACTCCACCGTGGTGCCCTCCCCCGGCGTGCTCGCCACCGTCCACCAGCCTTCGGCCGTCTCCGCTCGTTCGCGCATCTCGATCATGCCGAAGTGCCCCTGTTTCGTCTTGGTCCACGCCGCGCCGACCTCCATCCCGATCCCGTCGTCGCGCACGCTCGCGAGCACCCCCTGATCCACTGTGGACAGTTCGATCGCGACGGTGCTCGCCTTCGCGTGCTTGCGGACGTTGGCCAGTGCTTCCTGGCAGATCCGGAACACGGTGATCGCGCACTCGCGGGGCGGCTCGCCGACGAGGTCGTTCCGGAAGGCGCAGCTCAGGTTCCAGTCCGCCACGACGTCGTCGAGGTAGGCGGTGATGGCGTTGCCGAGGCCGAGCTGGTCGAGCGCGGCGGGGCGCAGTTGCGACACCAGCTCGCGCAGCCGCTGCACCGCTTCGTGGACGACGTTGTCGAGAGTGCCGATCTCGGCGATCTCCTCGCGGGGCACCCTGCCGGAGAGCAGTTGGAGCCGCATCCCGACCGAGACCATCGCCTGGATCGCGTCGTCGTGCACGTCCCACGCGATCCGCCTGCGTTCCGCTTCCTGCGCGTCGACGAGGTGGCGCAGCAGCTGGCGCCGTTCGCTCAGCGTCCGTTCGACGTTGCGGCGTTCGGTCATGTCCCTGGTCACCTTGCCGAAGCCGCGCAGCCGTCCATCGGTCCCGAACAAGGCGGTGATCACGACGTTGGCCCAGAACCGCGAGCCGTCCTGGCGGACGCGCCACCCCTCGTCCTCCAGCCTGCCCTCGGCTTCGGCCACCTGCAGCTCCCGGTCGGGCTTGCCCGCGGCGACGTCCTCCGGCGGGTAGAACACCGAGAAGTGCCGCCCGATGATGTCCGCCGCCGAATAGCCCTTGATGCGCTCCGCACCGGCGTTCCAGCTCACGATCACCCCGGTGCGGTCCAGCATGAAGATCCCGTAGTCGAGCACCGCCTCGACCAGCAGCCGGAATTCCGCGTCCTCCGGCGTGGGGTGGCCGCGCTCGATCTCCATGACGCTCATGCTGCCCCATCCGGTGGTGTGTCCGCACCGGGCAGGGCCACGTCAGCGGCTTTCACCGAAGGGCGGTACGTTCGGATCGTCGTCGGCGGGTGGTTCGGTGTCGAGCCCCTCTTCGGCCCTGGTGGGTCCGTTGCCCTTCAGCATGCCCTGGAGCTCGGCCTTCATCTCGTCGTCCGCACGGGGCGAATGCAGATCGCTCTCACGCCGCATACCGGCCTCCTTTCCGCGTGCCATGTCCGGCGATTTACCCAGGCGGCCGATGTCCTAATCGCGCGCCGGGGGCGGTGCGCCGCGCGCCTCGGGCAGAATCGGCGTCCGGACTCCGTTCCCGATCGAAGGACCGCCTGGATGACCTCGCTCGACCGAGCCAAGACCCTGCTGGACTCCGCCGTACTCGCCGACGGGCACAACGACCTGCCATGGGCGTTGCGCGTCAAGGGCGGTCCCGACCCGGTCTCGGCGGTGCGCGCCGCGGATCTCACCGTGCACCAGCCCGATCTGCACACCGACCTGCCGAAGCTGCGGGACGGCAGGCTCGGGCTGCAGTTCTGGTCGGTGTACGTGCCGTGCGGGTTCACCGCGGACAGCGCGGTCACCGCGGTGCTGGAACAGATCGAGGTGGTGTACCAGCTCGCGGCGCGCTACCCGGACCGGCTCGGCCTCGCGACCTCCGCGGCGGAAGCGGAGACGGTGCTCCGCAGCGGCCGGATCGCCTCGCTGCTCGGTGCCGAGGGCGGGCACTGCATCGCGGAATCGCTCGGTGTGCTCCGGATCCTGCGCCGCCTCGGCGTCCGGTACCTGACGCTGACGCACAACTACAACACCCCGTGGGCCGATTCGGCCACCGACGAACCCGCGCACGACGGGCTCACCGGGTTCGGGAAGGAGGTCGTGGCGGAGATGAACCGCATCGGCATGCTCGTCGACCTTTCCCATGTCGCACCGAGCACCATGCACGCCGCGCTGGACACCACCACCGCCCCGGTGATCTTCAGCCATTCCTCGTGCCGGGCGGTCAACGACCACCCGCGCAACATCCCCGACGACGTGCTGGAACGGCTGCCTGGCAACGGTGGTGTCGCGATGATGACCTTCGTGCCCGGCTTCATCGCGCCCGCGGTGTCCGCGTGGGACGCCGAACTGAAGGCCGCCATGGCCGCCGACGGCCAGGACCACCGCGACCTCGGGGCCCGTGAACGGTTCGCGAAGGCGTGGGACGGCCCCGAGAAGCCGAAGGCGACCGTGTCCGACGTCGTAGCGCACATCGAGCACGCGCGCGAAGTCGTCGGCATCGACCACATCGGACTCGGTGGCGACTACGACGGGGTCGGCGAGCTGCCGGTGGAACTGGAAGACGTGTCGGGGTACCCGGTCCTGTTCGCGGCGCTGCTCGACCGCGGGTGGAGCGACGAGGACTGCGTCAAGCTGGCGGGCCGCAACACACTCCGCGTGCTGCGCGACACCGACGTCCCGCTCTGACGCCGCGTCGGTGCACCAGAAATCGTTGCCGGACAAGGGAATCCGGCGGAAGGAACCTCACCGGCCACGGTCGAGACCACCACGCGCTCGATCGAGTCCCCCGCCCGCCGAGCGAGCGTGATTCCGCTTGCGCGCACCTGCTCCGCTCCCGGCGCTCATTCCCTCAAGGGGCCCTTGAGGGAACTTGAGGGAATCCGATGCCGCGAAGGGCGCCTTCAGGGCAACGTGTCAGGAAGCGCCGAGCCGAAGCGGGGCGGATCGGATCGGGGCACGGCCCGGTGATCGGGGCAGAGCCGGGCCTCGCGGGGCGGGCGATCCGGCGGTGCGGGCGAGCAGCGCGACCCCGCCAATTCCCTGAAGGGCCCCTTCGGGGAATCCAACGCCGCGAACTCGCCTCTCGCAGCCAGCCCATCGCCAAGCACACGCCCTGAAGGCGCCCCTGAGGGCATCCAACGCCGCGAAGGCGACCTTCAGGACATCAACCCCGGCATGCTCCGCGCCGTGGCGGTCGAGAATGCGGCGTCAGATTCCCGAAGGCGTCCGTCACGGCAGCGCACACCCTCAACCGACCTCACCACTCGACTTTCCGCGATCTCGTAAACTGGCCTCGTGCGGACACGACCGACGCTGACCTGGACGCCGACGGGGGCGCCGTTCCCGAGGACGACCAGTATGGCCGAAGTCGCCCGCGTGCTGGAGAACGGCCGGGTGGTGGTGCTCAGCGGCGCCGGGCTGTCCACCGAGTCCGGGATCCCGGACTACCGCGGCGAATCCGGCAGCCTGCGGACGCACACCCCGATGACCTACGACGAGTTCACGGGTACCGCCGCCGGGCGCCGCCGGTACTGGGCCCGCAGCCACCTCGGCTGGCGCACGATCGCCCGCGCCCATCCGAACGACGGGCACCGCGCCGTCACCGCGCTGCACTCCGCCGGGCACGTCACCGGGGTCATCACCCAGAACGTGGACGGCCTGCACCAGGCGGCGGGCACCGGGCCGGTGGTGGAGCTGCACGGCAGCCTGGACAGGGTGGTGTGCCTCGGCTGCCGTCGCACCAGCGCCCGCGAGGACCTCGACCGGCGGTTGCGCGCCGCGAACCCGGACTTCGAGGCGACCGCGACGCGGATCAACCCGGACGGCGACGTCGACCTGCCCGGCGACGTGGTGCGCGGCTTCCGCGTCGTCGGCTGCGCGGACTGCGCCGACGGGGTTCTCAAGCCGGACGTGGTGTTCTTCGGGGAGAACGTGCCGCGGCCGCGGGTCGACGAGTGCTACCGGATGGTCGGCGAAGCCGACGGCCTGCTGGTGCTCGGCTCCTCGTTGACGGTGATGTCGGGCCTGCGCTTCGTCCGCCACGCCGCCAAAGCGGGCAAGCCGGTGCTCATCGTCAACCGCGGCGAAACCCGCGGCGACGAGCACGCGACGATCCTCGTCGACCTTCCGCTCGGCGCCGCGCTCACCGATCTCGTCGACCTGCTCGGCGCCTGACCGGACGCCCGGAAAACCGCTCCTCCTGGCAGTGCCCGGCCGGTTATCCTGGTGCCATGGCAGCGAATTCCCGCCGATTCAGGCGCCCCTTGGCCCGCACCGGGTGGCGAAGGGGTTCGTTTTCCGCGCGCTGACCTCGCCGAGCTCTCGGGCCAAGGGGGTGCCGACCCCGTAGGCCCGATCCGCTCAGGAGGCTCGCCATGCCCACCCCGCTTTCCCCTGCCCAGCTCGCCACCGATCTCGCCGTCCGCGATCTCACCGAGGGCGTGCACGCGGTCCGGCTCGCCGTCCGCCGCGCCGTCGACGCACTCGCCACCGCATGGGGCTGTGAGGTCCGGTGGTGTCGTGGCGATCGGATCGTCACGATCGCCGACAACTACGACAACCTCGGCTACGAGCCGTCCGATGTCACCCGCGACACCCGGTATACCAGGTACGTCGACGAAAATCGGATGCTGCGCAGCCATTCGAGCGCGCTCGTCCCCGGGGCGCTGCGCGATCTCGCGCGCCGCCCTGCCGACGACGTGCTGCTGGTGTGCCCCGGGATCGTCTACCGCCGGGATTCGCTCGACCGCCTGCACACCGGGACACCGCACCAGCTCGACCTGTGGCGGCTCTCCCGCCGGACACCGCCGATGACGGGCCGCGATCTCGACGAGATGATCACGACCGTGCTCGGCTCGCTGCTGCCCGGCGCCGCCGATCGCCGGGAACCACGTGTCCACCCGTACACCGTGGCCGGCCGTCAGGTCGACGTCGACCGCGGCGGCGAATGGGTCGAGGTGGCCGAATGCGGGCTCGCCCATCCCGCCGTCCTCGCGCGCGCCGGGCTCGACCGGTCGTGGAGCGGGCTCGCCATGGGCATGGGGCTGGACCGGATGGTCATGCTGGTGAAGGAAATCCCGGACATCCGGTTGCTGCGGTCCGCCGATCCCGCGGTCGCGGTGCAGCTGACCGATCTCTCCCGGTACCGGCCGGTGTCCTCGATGCCGTCGATCCGGCGAGACATCTCGCTCGCGGTCGCCGGCGACGCTGTCGCGGAGGATCTCGGCGACCGGGTCCGCGAGGCACTCGGTCCCGACGCGGCCTCGGTCGAATCGGTCGAGATAGTGCGGGAAACGCCGTGCCGGGAGTTACCGCCGCAGGCGCTGGCACGGCTCGGCGCACATCACGGGCAGAAGAACGTCCTCGTCCGGATCGTCCTGCGGCACCTGCGCCGCACGCTATCCGACGAGGAGGCGAACCGCCTGCGGGACCGCGTCTACGCCGCGCTGCACCAAGGCCGCGCACAGCAGTGGGCGACCGCGAAACCCGGTGGCCCCACCGGCTGAGGGATCGCGCCGAGCACAGCCAGGACGTTCTCGTCGGGGGCGCACACCGGCGCCGCGAACACGATCGCGCGCGGGTTCTCCGCGCGAAAGGCACGTACCGCGGCGAGCCCGTGGCCACGACGTAGTGGCTTTCCCGCGCGAGCGTCACGAAACACGGCTACCGGCGCTCGTCGGCGTCTTCGGCGAGATCGTCGATCGCGCCGACGAGCTGGTGCAGCGCGGGCAGTGCCGCGGTCAGCAGGTGCTGCCAGGCCGGGTGCAGGCGCGCCATCGCGGTCTCCAGGATCTCCGCGTTGTGGCCGTGCCACCGGTGCACCGCCTCGCGCCCCTGCCCGGTCAGCGCCAGCGCGACCGTGCGACGGTCGTCCTCCCCGCTGGTGCGACTGACCAGGTCACGCGCGCGCAGCCCGTTGACCATGGTGGTGACGGAGTTCGGCGCGAGCCGCAGCACGTGCGCGAGCCTGCTCGGCCCGGCACCGGGGTTCTCCGCGAGGCACGAAAGCAGTTCGAGCTGCGCGACGGAGAGCGTGTTCGACGGATCGGCGTTGCGGGCCGCACGGCGCATGGCCCGCCGCAGCCGCGCGACGACCTCGGCGAGCGCGACATCGGGCACCTCCGCGCTCATGATGCCTTCGATTCGCTCGCAAGCGTCACTCCGCCGGGAAGCTCCGCGTTCTGGGCGCGGCAGACCGCGAACCCGGTGGCACCCGCGACGGCACCGGCCACGGCGAGCGCACCGAGTGCGAGCACCGTGCCCATGGCGCCGCCCGCGTGCAGGCACAGCGTCACCAGTGCGACGCCGAGCGCCGTACCGAGGCCACGCGCCATGTTCACCAGCCCTCCCCCCGCCGCCGAGCTGCGCGCCGGGATCGCCCCCATGATCGCCGAGTTGTTCGCCGGGATGAACACTCCCAGCCCGAGGCCGAGCACGAACAACGACACGCCGGCGAGAACCCCGGAGTGCACCGTGACCACCAGCGCCGCGCATCCCGCCACGCTCGCCGCCGCGCCGACGAGCACCCTGCCGCGGGTGCCGAGCTTCGAGGGCAGCATCCGGTCCGCGGCCACCGCGGCGACGGCGAACCCCGCGGGCAGGCTCGTCAGCACCAGCCCGACCTGCGCGCCGAGCACCTGCGGCAGCAGCGTCAGCGGCCCGAACAGCACGAGGTACCCGCACAGCGCGCCGGTCAGGCCCAGCGCGACCACCGGGCTGCGCAGCATCTTCAAGCACACCACGGGGTTCGCGGCAGTGGCCTCGCGACGCGCGAACCCGGCGGCCGCCGCGACACCGATCAGCGCCAGCGCGGCGGCCGACCACATCGGGAACTCCAGTCCGGACAGCACGGACAACGCGAGCAGGATCGCGGTGGACGCGGTCGCGAGCAGCACCACGCCTGCGGTGTCGAACCGGCCGAGCGGCGTGCGCTCGCGCGTCCTCGGCAGCAGGTAGCGGCCCGCGATGAGGCCGATGATCCCCACCGGGACGTTCACCAGGAACACCCACCGCCAGCCCGCGGTGGTCACGAGCAGGCCGCCGACCGTGGGGCCGAGCGCCAGCCCGAGTGCCTGCGCCGCCGCCTGCACGCCGAGCGCGGCGCGCATCTTGGCCTTCGGCACGCTGGTGACGACCAGCGCCACGCTGTTCGCCTGCAGCATCGCCGCCCCGACCGCCTGCACCACGCGGAACGCGATCAGCCAGCCGAGCGACGGGGCGAGCCCGCACGCGACGGAAGCGGCGGTGAAGACCGCGAACCCGTGTCCGTAGGTGAGCTTGCGGCCGGCGGCGTCGGCGATCCTGCCGACCGCGGCGAGCAGCCCGACGAGGGTCAGCAGATAGGCCAGCGACACCCACTGGACCGCGGCCATCGGGTCGACGAACTCGCGCTGCAGCGCGGGGAAGGTGAGCGTGACGATGCTCGCGTCGAGCTGGCCCATGAAGGCCCCGAAGCACACGGCGCCGACCGCGAACCAGCCCGCCCTCGGATGTTCGCGCACCACGCGCGGACGGGCACGTTCGGCGAGCGCCGCCACGCAACCTCCCAAGTAACTCTCAAACAGATGCAGTCTGAGTCTACTCGTGCAGTTCTGGCCCGCACTTCCAGATCGAGTTATATCGATCTCAGAGGCACTCATACCTCGGATTGACCAGACCGGCGACCTCGGCGGCTGCGACCGCGACCGGGCCCGTGCCATCATGTACGGCTGTGGAGTCCACCCGAGTGGATCGCTGGCTGTGGGCGGTCCGGCTGACCAAGACCCGGCCCGACGCCGCCGCGGCCTGCCGAGGCGGGCACGTGCGCGTCAACGACCGGCCCGCCAAACCGGCGACCACCGTGTCACCCGGCGACGAGATCCGCGCCCGCGTCGGCCAGACGACCCGGATCGTCGAAGTGGTGCGGGTGATCCAGAAGCGCGTCGGCGCCGCCGACGCCGCCACCTGCTTCATCGACAGGACACCCGCGCCGGCGGAAGAGACGTCGATCCCGGTCGCCCGCCGGGAACGCGGCGCCGGACGCCCGACCAAACGAGAGCGCCGAGTGCTCGACAAGTTCCGCGCCGGGCAGCACTGAGGTTCAGTCCCGTTTGAGGGCGTTGGTGAGACCGGCGACGACGGTGGTGGTCAGCAGCCAGCCCGACGCGGTCAGCGCCCATGCCCAGACCTGGGCCACCCCTCCGGCCACCCATGCCTTGTCCTGGCCGAGATCGATCACCGGCAGCAGGACGTCGAGGGTGTAGGCGACCCGGTTGAGCGACGGCGGGTTCGCCACCGCGGGGTGGAGCTGGGCCGGGTCGAGCACGAACGCGCCCACCAGGAGCAGCGCCAGCAGCCACACCGCGGCGAGCCAGGTGCGGTAGCCGTAGCCGACCGTGAGGTACAGCAACCAGTTCCAGGCCCGGCCGACCGGGTTGAGCACGCGCCTGCGCCGCCACTGCCGCGCCAGCTTCGCCGTCCTCGCCGCCTCGACGCGGCCCATCCGCCGGTACGCCTCCGCGAGCTGGTCGTACACCCCCGGCGTGTAGCCGCGGTGCCGCTCCACCCAGCGCAGCCGCTGCCGCGTCGTGATGCGATCGTTCACCAGCGTCTCGTAGGCGAAGCCGCGCAGTTCGAGCCGGTCCGGCCAGGTCGCGGGATCGTCCGAGTAGGACCGCACCGCGGCGTTGGTCAGGTCGAGCACCCCGGTCGGCGCCGACGACGGCCGGAACACCAGGTCACCGGCCACCCGGCAGCCCGCGAACGTCAGATCGCCGCGCGCCGCGAACCCCTCGCCGCACACCAGCGATTCGCCGACCACGAGCCCCGACGCGTCGAGCGCGACCCCGCCGTCGCAGTTCACCATCGCGCCACCGAGATCGAGCAGGCCGCCGATCCGGGCACCGGCCAGCCCGAGGGTGCCCTCGCAGGTGAACCCGGTCCTGGCGAACATCGATCGCCCGACCGACAGGTCGTCGGCGGCCACCGCCGAGCCGTGCGCACCCGTCAGGCGGGCGGTGCTCAGGATGAGCGAACCGCCGACCTTCGCACCCACCAGCCGGATCTCGCCCTCGACCACGCAGTCGCGCCGCAGGAACAGATCCTGCGAGACGGTCGCGCTGTCCAGGTTCAGTGCGCGTCCGTCCGGATTGGACAACGTGGCCGCGCTGCACGACAACGTGCCGCCGATCTGAGCACCGACCAGCCGCACCTCCCCCTCGGCGCGGAACCCGTCCCGGCAGAAGGCGTCCTGGCCGACCACGAGCCCGTCGGCGGACAGCACGTCGGCCCCTGGTGCGCTCAGGCGTGCCCCGTCGAGTTCCAGGGTCCCGCCGATGCGCGCGCCGGCCAGCCGCACGCTTCCCCGCGAGACGAAACCGTCCCGCGCGAACAGGTTCTGGCCGATCACGAGGTTGTCGGCCGCGAGCGCGTACCCCTCCGGGTTGGTCAGCCGCGCACCGCTGAGGTAGAGCGAGCCACCGATGTCCGCGCCGAGCAGCCGCACCTCGTCCCCCGCCGTGACCAGCCCGGCCAGGTCGACCGAGCCCCGCACCTGCAGCTGTTCGGCGAGCAGTTCGCACACCCTGGAGCGCGTCAGGCGGATCGAGGGCGCCTGGGCCTCGCGCAGGTTCACCACGTCGTCGAGGCGGCAGTCCACCAGCCAGCACGGGCCGGGCAGCGTCACCGCCTCCAGGTTCAGCGCGCCGACGATCCTGGCGCCGACGAGCTTCACCGCGCGCACCGGGCCGTCCCGCTTGCCGAGGAGCACCTCCTCGACGACCGCGGCGCGGATCGTGTCCGTCGCGGCCGTCCGCAGGTCCAGCCAGTCACCCTCGGCGGCGGCCTCGATCAGCCGTTGTTCCTCGCGGGTCAGGTCGGCGAGCATCTCCCACCCCTGTCGGCCTGCTGACGTCGGCCACCCGGCGGGGTGACGCCGGAAGTGTGCCACTCCTCGCGGCTGGCGGGGCTCCACGGCTCGGAAAACAACTTCGAGTTGTCGCGGGTCACGTGTCTTTTGTTGGACGCCGCGACGCCGTCTCGGATCGAATGCGCACCGAGACACCAGCCGACAACCGAAGGTGGTTACCTTGGACTCGTTCGTCCACCTGCATGTGCACACCGAGTACTCGATGCTCGATGGTGCGGCGAAGATCGGTCCGTTGTTCGCGGAGGCGGCGCGGTTGGGGATGCCGGCGGTGGGGATGACCGACCACGGCAACATGTATGGGGCGGACGAGTTCTACCAGCAGGCGCGTAAGCACGGGTTGAAGCCGATCATCGGGATCGAGGCGTACGTCGCGCCGGAGTCGCGGTTTCACAAGAAGCCGGTGTTCTGGGGGCAGTCGAACCAGCGTGGTGCGGATGAGCTGGGTGAGGGTGGTGACGTCTCGGGTGCGGGTGCCTATACGCATATGACGATGCTGGCGGAGAGCCCGGTGGGGTTGCGGAACTTGTTCAGGTTGTCGTCGCTGGCGTCGATGCAGGGGTATTACCGCAAGCCTCGGATGGACCGGGAGATCATTTCCGAGAACGCGGCGGGGATCATCGCGACGACGGGGTGTCCTTCGGGTGAGGTGCAGACCCGGTTGCGGCTGGGGCAGAGGGACGCGGCGATCCAGGCGGCCTCGGATTACAAGGACATTTTCGGTGCGGGGAACTTCTTCCTGGAGTTGATGGATCACGGGTTGCCGATCGAGCGGTCGGTGCGGGAGGGGCTGCTGGAGATCGGCAGGCTGCTTGATTTGAGGCCGCTGGCGACGAACGATTCGCATTATGTGACCAAGGATCAGGCGGACACGCACTCGGCGTTGCTGTGTGTGCAGGCGGGTAAGACGCTCAATGACCCGAACCGGTTCAAGTTCGACGGGGATGGCTACTACCTGAAGTCGGCCGCGGACATGCGCGAGTACTGGGACTCCGAGGTCCCCGGCGCCGCGGACTCGACCCTGCTGATCGCCGAACGCGTCCAGTCCTACGAAGAGGTCTACACCCACAAGGACCGGATGCCGGTCTTCGAAGTCCCCGACGGGCACGACCAGGCTTCGTGGCTGCGGGAACAGGTCATGGCCGGCCTGCGCCGGCGCCTCCCCGGCGGCGTCACCCAGTCCTATGTGGACCGCGCGGAGTTCGAAATCGAGGTCATCGTCGGCAAGGGCTTCCCCGCCTACTTCCTCATCGTCGCCGACCTCATGCGCCACGCACGCGAGGTCGACATCCGGGTCGGGCCTGGCCGCGGCTCCGCGGCGGGCTCCCTCGTCGCCTACGCCCTCGGCATCACCAACCTCGACCCGCTCGAACTCGGCCTGCTGTTCGAGCGGTTCCTCAACCCCGAGCGCGTCTCGATGCCCGACATCGACATGGACTTCGACGACCGAAGGCGCGGCGAAATGATCCAGTACGCGACCAACCGCTACGGCGCCGAGTACGTCGCACAGGTGATCACCTTCGGCACCATCAAGACGAAAGCGGCGATCAAGGACTCAGCGCGCGTCCACTACGGACAACTCGGCTACGGGATCGCGGACCGGATCTCCAAGGCACTCCCCCCGCCCGTCGCCGCGAAGGACATCCCGCTGTCGGGGATCGTCGATTCGAAGCACGAGCGCTACGCCGAGGCCGCCGAGGTCCGCACGCTCGTGGAGACCGACGACGAGTGCAAGACGATCTTCGACACCGCGCGCGGCCTGGAGGGCCTGATCCGCAACGCGGGCGTGCACGCCTGCGCGGTGATCATGTCGAGCGAACCACTGGTCGACGCGATCCCCTTGTGGCGACGCGACGACGGCTCGATCATCACCGGCTGGGACTACCCGTCGTGCGAGGCCATCGGCCTGCTGAAGATGGACTTCCTCGGCCTGCGCAACCTGACCGTCATCGGGGACGCGATCGACAACATCAAGGCCAACCGCGGGGTCGACATCGACCTCGACACCCTCGGCGTCGACGACGAAGCCACCTACCAGCTCCTGGTCCGCGGCGAGAGCCTCGGCGTGTTCCAGCTCGACGGCGCCGCGATGCGTGACCTGCTCCGACGGCTCCGCCCCACCGGGCTCGGCGACATCATCGCCGTCAACGCGCTCTACCGGCCGGGCCCGATGGCGATGAACACGCACAACAACTACGCCGACCGCAAGAACGGCAGGCAGCCGATCGAGCCCATCCACCCCGAACTGGCCCAACCGCTGAAGGACATCCTCGCCGAAACCCACGGTCTCGTGGTCTACCAGGAGCAGATCATGCAGATCGCGCAGAAGGTGGCCGGGTACTCGATGGGCCGCGCCGACACCTTGCGGCGCGCCATGGGCAAGAAGAAGAAGGAGGTGCTGGAGAAGGAGTTCGAGGGTTTCGCCTCCGGTATGCGCACCAACGGCTTCTCGACGGAGGCCGTGCAGGCGCTGTGGGACACGATCCTGCCGTTCGCCGGGTACGCGTTCAACAAGAGCCACGCGGCAGGCTATGCCTTGCTCGGGTTCTGGACCGCGTACCTCAAGGCGAACTACACCGCGGAGTACATGGCCGCGTTGCTGACCTCGGTGGGGGACAACAAGGACAAGTCGGCGATCTACCTG